>NZ_JBJGZD010000002.1:0-316350 GCF_054050335.1 Geodermatophilus sp. SYSU D00698 | reverse complement strand
GCACTGCGCCGTCGATGACCACACCCGGCTGGCCTACGCCGAGATCCACCCCGACGAGCGCGCCGACACCTGCGCCGGCTTCCTGCGCCGGGCCGCAGCCTTCTTCGCCGCGCACGGCATCGCCCGCCTCGAGCGGGTGATGACCGACAACGCCTTCGCCTACCGGCACAGCCACGCCTGGCGCCAGGCCCTGACCGACCTGGGCGCCGAGGGCCGCCGGATCCGGCCCTACCGGCCGCAGACCAACGGCAAGGCCGAGCGGTTCAACCGCACGCTGCTTGAGGAATGGGCCTACGCGCGCCCGTTTGACTCCAGCTCAGACCGGGCCGCGGCCTTGCCCGGCTGGCTGCACACCTACAACCATCACCGCACCCACAGCGCCCTCGGCGGACGGCCACCGATCGGCCGCATCCCCGTCAACGACCTCGCGGGACAGAACACCTAGCGGCGGGTGGCGGCCCAGACCGCCGCACCGGCCAGCCCGGCGGTGCCCGCCACGACCCGTCCCCGGCGGCGCTGCGGACCGCCCCAGTCCCCGCGCACCAGCGCCGGTCCGGGGGAGGGGGTGAACAGGGCGCCGTCGGTGGGGCCGTCCGGGCGGCCGGCGCGCAGCAGGTGGCGCCCGAGCACGCGGGCGGTCAGCCGGCCGACCCGGTCGGGAGCCAGCGGGTAGGCGGCGGCGAGGACGTTCTGCAGGCCGGGGCGTACCGACCGCCGCGGGTCGGCGAGCAGGCCGGCGATCCGCTCGGCCACCCGCTCGGGGCGCATGACGGGCGGCAGTGGCCGCAGCGTGCGACCGGTGCGGTTGCCCGAGGCCCGGGCGGTGGGGGTGTCGGTGAAGGGCGGGTGGACGGCGCAGACGGCGATCCTCGAGCGGATCCCCAGCTCGTGCCGCAGCGCCTCGGTCAGCCCCGCGACCCCGTACTTGGCGGCGGTGTAGGTGGCCGCCCACGGGGTCGGTACCCGTCCGGCGATCGACCCCACGTTGACGATCACGGCGGGACCGCCGGAGGTCAGCATCCGCGGGACGGCGGCCGCGCAGCCGTGCAGGACGCCGAGCAGGTCGACCTCGAGCAGCCGCCTCTGCGTGGCCAGCGGGATCTCCTCGAAGGGCCCCCACAGGCTGGTGCCGGCGACGTTGGCCCAGCCGTCGATCCGGCCGAAGCGCTCGACGGCGGCGCCGGCCAGGCGCTCGACCTGGCCGGGGTCGGTCACGTCGGTCGGGACGGTCAGCACCTCGGCGCCCAGGGCGGTGCACTGCGCGGCGGCCTCCGCCAGCCGGTCGGCGCCCCGGGCGGCCAGCACCAGCCGCGCTCCGCGCTCGGCGAGCAGGCGTGCGGTGGCCAGCCCGATGCCGCTCGACCCACCGGTGACCACGACGACCGGACCGCTGCCCATGCCGTCCCGGTACCCGGATGTGCCCGGGGCAGGCGGTCATCCAGGGGGTCGGCTCGTCGCGCGGCGGGGCGAGCGACCCCCGGCTGGTCCTTCGGATCAGAACGGTGGCGGGTCGTCGTCCGGGTGGGCCGGTGACGGTGGTCCGGGATGGTCCGGCGGCGGGTCGGGTTCGGTCGGGGGCGGTCGCAGGCCCGGTGGCCGGGTGGTGCGGGTGATCCCGGACGGCGTGGTGACGGTGAGGGTCCCGTCGGCGCTCATGTGGAAGCGCCAGCCGCGGGCGAAGGTCTTGAGGCGGTGGTGGCTGCGGCACAGGCAGCACAGGTTGGCGCAGTCGGTGGCGCCGCCGGCGGCGTGGGGGACGACGTGGTCGGTGTCGGCCCAGCCGACGCGCTGGCCGCAGGTGGGGAAGCGGCAGGTGCGGTCGCGGGTGTGCACGAACCGCTGCAGCGGCGCGGAGGGTGCGTAGGCGTCGGTCGCGGCCGGGCGGTCGAGCACCGCACAGTCGCAGTCGCCGCTGGCTTCGGCCGATTGCTCGACTCCAGCGTCGGCCGGGTGGTCGGCGCAGCCGGTGCGGGCCAGCCGACGCAACCGGTCGAGGGTGGTGGTGGCCCGCAGCGTGCCGTCGTCGTCGACCAGCGCCAGCGTCACCGAGCCGCCCTCCGGTGCCCGGACGCCGAGGGCCTCCAGTTGCTGCAGAAGTTCCCGGAGGTGGGCGGCGGTGATCGGCAGGCCGTTCACCGCCCCGGCCTCGCTGCTGCGGCCGGCCAGCGCGGCGAGGGTGGCGATGACCTGCAGGTGGGCGCTCACCGGCGGGCGGCCGGTCTCCCACGGGCGCTGCAGCAGGTCGGCGAGGACCAGGGTGCGCAGCTGCCCGATCGGCCGCTCGTCCCCGTCGGCCTTGAGCATCCGGGCGAGTGCGTCCACGAACGCGAAGCTGGCCGCGGCGACGTCGGCGGGCAGGTCGGCGGCGAGGGTGGCCATGCCGTCGAAGGGGCAGTCGTACAGCCGCACGTCGGCGTGCCGCTCGGCCTGCTTCCGGCGGCCGTCGATTGCCTCGCCGTCGGCGTCGAGCAGCAGCGCCAGCGCGCGGTCCTTGAGCCTGCGCACCGTCAGTTGCGTCGCGCTCGGCAGCAGCCGGGCCTCGATCGTCCGGGCGGTCGCCGCGCTCGTGTGCTCCAGCACGTCGACCAGCGCCCTGGCGCGCGCCTCGTCCAGCGCGCCGGCGGCCAGCGCCGCCCAGGTGCCGGGCAGGTGCGAGCGGTACGTCCACGCGCGGTGGGCGAGGTGGGAGGCGGTGCCCCGGCCGACGTTGAGCACCACCGCCAGCTCCGCGGTGAAGAACTCCGCCACCCCGGGCAGCTCGGCATCCGGCGCCCAGGAGCCACTCCTCGTGCCAGGCGTGCCGGGCGCGGGGTCGGTGTCGGCGGGGCGGGCCTCGGCCAGGCGGAGCACCAGCTCGGCCTCGTAGGCGGCCTCCATCGCCTTGCGCGCCTGCACCCGCTGCAGCTCGGCGGCCGCCTGCTCGTCCGACAGCAGCGCCACCGGCAGCCGGGGGATCGACACCGGCCGCTCGAGCAGCCAGCCGGCGAGCGCGCGCTCCAGCGGCGACACGTGGCCGGCGACCTCCTGCACACCCCGCACGCTACGGCCGGGGTACGACAGTTCTCGCAGGTCAGCGGCACACGATGCTGACCATGACGGGCAGGCGGTGCTGATCCCAGGGACAGCTGAAAGGGCGCCCAGCGACCGGCCCTCAGGCGGCCAGCGGCTGCGACGGCTCGTCGGCGGGCACGGTCGCCGGGGTGCGCCGGTGCGACAGCCGCAGGCCGGCCGCCGCGCCCAGCGCCAGCACGATCACCACGGCGCCGTAGACCACCGCGGTCAGCCGCAGCCCGACCGCGCCCGAGGCGATGCCCGCGACGATCGCCGGGATGCTGAACGCCAGGTAGCCGACGACGAAGACGCTCGACAGCAGCCCCGCGCGGTGGCCGGGCTCGACGCCCGCCGTCACGGTGGCCACGGTGCCGAGGAAGGCGGCGCCGAAGCCCAGGCCGGCCAGCCCGGAGGCCACGAAGAACAGCCACAGCGTCCCGGTGACCAGAGCGACCAGCAGGCCGGCGACGGCGGCCGCGAACACGACGCAGCCCCCGCCCATCGCCCGGCGGGGCGGCACGTCCCGGGCGAGCACGCCACCGACGGCGGCGGCGCCCTGCATGCAGAGGATGAGCAGGCTGCCGACGAGGTGGTCGGCCACGTCGAACACACCGGCGGTCAGCGACGGTCCCAGCGACAGCACCAGCCCGCCCATCGCCCAGAGCGCGACCAGGCAGGGGACCCCGACGGCGAACGCGCGCCGCTGTGGCCGCGGCACCTCCACCCGCGGGCGCAGCGAGGCCAGCGCCCCGGGCACGCGCGGGGAGGTCTCGGGCAGCAGCCAGGCGAGGGCCGCGCCGAGCACGAAGGCCACGGTCAGCACGCCGAACACCCACGGCGTCGGCTCCGCGATCCCCTCGATCGCCAGGCCCGCGCCCACCGCGCCCAGTGACAGCCCGAGGCCCGGCGAGACGCTGTTGAGCAGCGCGCCCAGCGGGCGCGCCGAGGGGCGCTGCAGGTCGAGCAGCGCCGCGCCGAGCGACCCGGTCAGCGCGCCGGTCGACAGCCCCTGCAGCGTGCGTGCGGCCAGCAGCCAGCCCACGCCGTCGGCGGCGAGGAAGACCGCCATCGCGACCGCCTGCAGCAGCAGCCCGGCGGCGAGCACCGGCCGCCGGCCCACGTGGTCGGACAGGCTGCCGACCACCAGCAGCGCGGCGAGCAGCGCGAAGGCGTAGATGCCGAACACCAGCGTCAGGACGCCGGCGCCGAAGCCGAACTGCTCCTGGTAGACGCGGTACAGCGGCGACGGCACGCCGGAGGCGGCCAGCACCAGCACGAGGAGTCCGGCCACCGACCAGAACGCGACCGGACGGGGGAGGCGGGGCACGACAGTTGCCAAGGCCACCGATCCGGCCGGCATTCCCGTCAGGACGGGTAGCGGCGCGGCGTGTAGACCTGCCCGGCCGGCGTCACCCGCGTCTGCGAGGACCCGACCAGCAGCAGGCAGCGCATGTCCACCGTCTCCGGGTCCAGGTCGCGCAGCGTCGTCACCCGGACCTCCTCCTCCGGCCCGCCGACGTCCCGGCCGACGACGACCACCGTCTCCGGCTCGCGCACCTCGCGCAGCGCGTCGAGCGCCTTGGCCAGCTGGTGCGGGCGCGCCCTGGACCGCGGGTTGTACAGCGCCAGCACCAGGTCGGCCGCCGCCGCGGAGCGCAGCCGGTCGAGGACGACGTCGAGCGGCTTGAGCACGTCGGAGAGGCTGATGACGGCGAAGTCGTGCCCGAGCGGCGCGCCGACCCGCGACGCGACCGCCTGCGCGGCGGTCAGCCCGGGCAGCACCCGCACCCGGACGCCGGCGTGCTCGGGCCGGGCGGCCACCTCGAGCACCGCGGCGGCCATGGCGAACACGCCCGGGTCGCCGCTCGAGACCACCGCGACCCGCCGTCCGGACCGGGCCAGCTCCAGCGCGTGCGCGGCCCGCTCGGCCTCCACCCGGTTGTCGCTGGGGTGGCGGGTCTGCCGCGGGTTGGCCGGCACCCGGTCCAGGTAGGGGCCGTAGCCGACCAGGTCGTCGGCGGCAGCGAGCGCGTCGGCCACCTCGGGGGTGGTCCAGCCGCGGGCGCCGGGACCGAGGCCGACGACGACGACCTCGCCGGTCCGCGGGGCGGCGTCCGGGAGGTCCGCGGGGGCGGGCGTGGTCCCGGTGAGCGGCGAGGGCAGCAGCGCCAGGGAGAAGTACGGGACGGTCGCGGGGTCGACGTCGGCCAGCGGCATCGTCCGCTGGCGGTCGGTGGTGGCCCGCTCGACGTAGAGCGCCCGGTCGAGCACGCCGGCGGCCTCGAACGCCTCGCGGACCCGGCCGAACGTCCGGCCGAGCTTCACCACCGCGGCCGAGTCGGTGGTGGCCAGCCACTCGGCGAGCTCGTCGGCGGGCAGCGTGCCCGGCAGCACGGTGAGCACCTCGTCCCGCTCCACCAGCGGCCGCCCGACGACCGCGGCGGCGCCGCTGACGCTGGTCACGCCGGGTACCACCTCGGTCGGGTAGCGGTGGGCGAGCCGCTTGTGCATGTGCATGTAGGAGCCGTAGAAGAACGGGTCCCCCTCGGCGAGCACGACGACGTCGCGGCCGGCGTCGAGGTGCGCGGCCAGCCGGGCCGCGGCGGCCTCGTAGAACTCGTCGATCGCGCCCTGGTAGCCGCCGGGGTGGTCGGTGCCCTCGGTGGTGACCGGGTAGACCAGCAGCTCCTCGACCTGCCCCTCCCGCAGGTAGGGGGCGGCGAGCGCGCGGGCGACCGAGCGGCCGTGCTGCGCGGCGTGGAAGGCGACGACGTCGGCGGCGGCGATCAGCCGGGCGGCCTTGACGGTGACCAGCTCGGGGTCGCCGGGGCCCAGCCCGACCCCGTACAGGCGCCCGCTCACTCGACGTCGCTCGCGATCGCGTTGACCGCCGCCGCGGCCACGGCGCTGCCGCCCCGCCGGCCGCGGACCACGAGGAACGGCAGGTCGGAGGCGGCGAGGGCCTCCTTGGACTCGGCCGCGCCGATGAAGCCGACCGGGATGCCGAGGACGGCGGCCGGGCGGGGGGCGCCGGCGGCGACCATCTCGAGCAGGTGGAACAGCGCGGTGGGCGCGTTGCCGACGGCGACGACGGCGCCGTCGAGCCGGTCGCGCCACAGCTCCAGCGCAGCGGCGGTGCGGGTGGTGCCGAGCTCCGCGGCCAGCGCCGGCACGCGCGGGTCGCCGAGGGTGCAGACGACGTCGTTGTCCTCCGGCAGCCGCCGGCGGGTGACGCCGGAGGCGACCATCTGCGCGTCGCACAGGACGGGCGCGCCGGCGTCGAGGGCCTCGCGGGCGAGCCGGACGACGTCGGGGCTCGCGGCGACGTCGGCGGCCAGGTCGACCTGGCCGCAGGCGTGGATCATCCGGACGACCACCCGCGCGAGGTCCTCGGGCAGGCCGGCGAGGTCCGCCTCGGCGCGGATCGTCGCGAACGACCGCCGGTAGATCTCGGCGCCGTCCTTCTCGTACTCGTACATCGGGCAGGAGGCTACGTCGCGCACGGAGCGGGTAGCCGGGGGCATGGCCCTTCCCCGCCTCCTCGTCCTCGTCCTCGCCGGTGGTGCCGGTGGGCGCCTGCAGCTGCTCACCGAGCACCGCGCCAAGCCCGCCGTCCCGTTCGCCGGGGTGTACCGGCTGATCGACTTCCCGCTGAGCAACTGCGAGCACTCCGGCATCCCCGACGTCTGGGTGTCGATCCAGCAGCACCCGGCCTCGCTGGCCGACCACCTCGCCAACGGCCGGCCCTGGGACCTCGACCGCACGACCGGCGGGCTGATGACCCTCCCGCCGTTCCAGGGCACCGAGCGCGGCGGGTGGAACACGGGGACGGCGAACTCGCTGTGGCGGCAGGCCGAGCTGATCCGCCAGTTCGGCCCCGAGGCGCTGGTCGTGGTCAGCGCGGACGCCGTCTACGAGCTCGACTACCGCGAGGTCGCCGAGGCGCACCTGCAGTCCGGCGCGGAGGTGACGATGGTGACCACCGAGGTCGCCGCCGACGACGCCGCCCGCTACGGCATCGTGGAGGTCGACGGCGACCGGGTGACCGACTACGCCTACAAGCCCGACGAGCCGGCGACGACCACCGCCACCAACGAGGTCTTCGTCTTCGACCCCGGGCCCACGCTCGACCGGCTGGAGCAGCTGCGGTCGGAGGTCGGCGAGGAGGGCCTCGAGGACCTCGGCACCCACCTGCTGCCGGCGCAGACCCGCGACGGCGGCGCGCGGGCGCACCCGCTCAAGGGCTACTGGCGGGACGTCGGCACCGTCCCGGCGTACTGGGAGGCGCACCAGGAGTTCCTGTCGGAGGAGCCGCCGATCGACCTCGACGCCCCCGGCTGGCCGATCCACACCCGCGGCGGCCGGCACAGCGCCGCCCGGGTCCTCGACGACGGCCAGATCGAGAACAGCCTGCTGTCGGGCGGCACCCGGGTGTCCGGCAACGTGCGCGGGTCGGTCATCTCCCCGGGCGTCGTGGTCGAGGCCGGGGCGACCGTCGTCGACTCCGTCCTGCTGCCCGGCGTGCGGGTGCGCTCCGGCGCGACGGTGACCCGCGCGGTGGTCGACGACCGCGTCGACGTCGGCAGCGGCGCCACGATCGGCGGCGACGGCGACGTCACGCTGGTCGGCCGCGCGGTGTCCGTCCCCGAGGGCACCGAGGTCTCCCCCGGGGCCCGCTACCCGGACCCCGAGGAGGACCAGCCGACGCGGTAGCCGTCGAGGGTCGCGACCACGTCGAGGACCTCGCCGCGGGGGCGGCCGCAGCGGCGCTCGCAGCCCGCCCAGTGCACGCGGGCGCCCTCCGGCACGGTCCCGGACGCGACCGCAGCGGCGGCGTCGGCCCGGACGTCGGCCCGCGACTTCGCGCACCCCGGCCGGCCGGCGCACGCGGTGACCCGCGCCCAGGGGCTGTCGGCGTCGAACACCACGCCGGTCCGGTACAGGTCGACGGCGGTGTCGTCCACGCGGTCCTCGGCCAGGTCGGGCACGACGACGCTGCGCCACGGGGTCAGCTGCACCCCGCCGGCCAGCGACGCGAGCAGGTCGGCCTGGTCGGCGGAGAGCCGGCCGAGCGGGACGACGCCGACGAGCGCGGTCCGCCCGTCGGCCTGGGTCTCCGCGCCGACCGGGCCGGCGTCCGGCGCGGCGGGGACGGCGGCCGGCGCGGCCGGGGCGCCGCCCAGCCGCGCGGCGACGCGCGCGGGCCCGTCGTCGAGCTCGGTCAGCCGCCAGGCGGTGCCGCCCTGCGCGGCGCGCTCGGCGAGGAAGGCGCGGGTGGCGGCGAGCAGCAGGCCGACGGCGTCGTCCGGCGCGGCGCGCAGCCCGCTGTCCGCCCCGCCGAGCAGCAGCGCGACCGAGGACGGCGACAGCGCCAGCAGGCCGACGTCGCCGCCGAGCCTGGACACGTCGCCGCGGCCGTCGTCGAGCGTGGCCAGGTAGCGGCCCGGCAGCGCGGCGAGGGCGGGGTCGGCGCACAGGCCGGCGTCGAGCGCGGCCACCCACGGCCGGGCGTCGAGCAGCCCGCCGGCGCGGCCGGTCAGCGCGCTGGCCAGCACGTTGCGCACCCGCTCGTGCGTCTCGCTGGGCAGCAGGCCCACGCCGGCGAGCCGGTCGCCGAGCTCCCGCGCGGCGCCGGCGGCCAGCCCGCGCAGCTGCAGGTTGCCCCGGCTGGTCATCTCCAGGGCGCCGTCGCCGAGGTCGCGCGCGGCGGCGGCGAGCACCCGCAGCTGGGCGGCGGTGAGCAGGCCGCCGGGCACCCGCACGCGGGCGAGCTCGCCGTCGGCCGCAGGGTGCGTCTGCAGCGCGCCGGGGCAGGCGTCGGCGCGCGGTCGGGAGGAGGTCATCGCGCCCGCGAGGCTACGACGGGTCGAGCACCCCGGCGGCGAGCTCGGCGGCCACCGGGTGCCCGAACAGCCCCGGCAGCCCGCCGGTGTGCACGAACACGGTCCGCTCGCCGGGCCGGACCGAGCCGTCGGCCACGGCGGCGGACAGCCCGGCCAGCGCCTTGGCCGTGTAGACGGGGTCGAGCAGCAGCCCCTCCGTGCGGGCCGCCGTCCGCAGCGCCGCGACGGCGGCGTCGGTGCGGGCGCCGTAGCCGTCGCCCACCTGGTCCCGGCGCAGCCGCAACCCCTCCGGGGACCCGCCGAGCGCCCTCACCAGGCCGGCCACCCGCTCGGCCGGGTCGGGCACGGCGCCGACGTCCACGCCGAGCACGCGCTCGGCGCCGAGCCCGGCCACCAGGCCGGCCATCGTGCCGCCCGAGCCGACCGCGACGACGACGTGCCGGGCGTCGGGCGCCTGCTCCCGCAGCTCGTCCGCGCAGGCCAGGTAGCCCCGCGCGCCGGTGGGCGAGGAGCCGCCCAGCGGCAGCACCGCGGGCACCTCGCCGGCGGCCCGCAACTCGGCGGCCGCCGCGGCCAGCCGGGCCTCGACGTCGTCCGGGCCACCGACCACCACGACGCGGGCGCCGAGCGCGCCCTCCAGGGCCAGGTTCCCGGGCCGCTGCGCCGACGGCGCCCCGTGCAGCACCAGCACGGCGCGCAGCCCCACCCGCGCGGCGGCCGCGGCGGTCATCCGCGCGTGGTTGCTCTGCACGCCGCCGCTGGTGACCAGGACGGTCGCGCCGTCCCCGGCCGCCTCGGCGACGAGGTGCTCGAGCTTGCGCACCTTGTTGCCGCCGCCGAGGTCGGTCAGGTCGTCCCGCTTCACCGCCAGGTCCCCCGGCCGCAGGCCGAGGGCGGCGGCGAGCCGCGGTGCCGGGTCGAGCGGGGTGGGCCAGTGCGCCAGGCGGACGGTCACCCCCGCATCGTGCCGGGGTCAGGCGTCGCGGCGGGCCCGGTCGAAGGACATCCACACCTCGCGGCGCTCCCTGCGGCTGGTCACCTGCGCCATGGCGGCGACCCGGCGGCGCTGGTCGAAGGAGGCCACGTGCTGGACGACGGCGACCTCGGCGTCGCGCATCGCCCGCTCGGCGGCGAACTCGGCCGGCGTCGACGGGTACTCGTCGGCCGGGACCGGCGGCACCTCGTCCCGCTCGCGGGCGTACGGGCTGTCGGGCGGCAGGTTGCCGCTCACCCGGCCGTAGGCGCCGAGCAGCAGCAGCACCAGGCCCGCGGCGACGGAGAAGCCGACGTTGCTCAGCCGGAAGGCCAGGAGGTTCAGCCCCGTGTTGAGCACCGCGAGGTTGGCCAGCGCCGACACCAGGAACAGCACGCCGATGACGATCATGACCGTCGAGGCGGTGCGGGGGCTGCGGAAGGCGGCGACGACCAGCACCACCGCGGTGACCAGCGAGATCACCGACAGCAGGCCGTTGGACGACATGCCGAGGATGCGCTGGCCCTCGGTCGAGAAGAAGGCCAGGCCGTTGGCCAGGCCCAGGACGCCGAAGACGGCGATGATCCCGGCGACGACGAACGCCCCGGTGCGCTGGACGGCGTAGACGCGGCTGCCGGACGCGGGCTCCCGCTCGGCGCGGGCCGGGGCGGCGGCGGTCGGGGCGGCGGCGGTCGGGGCGTCGGTGCGCGGGGCGGGGTCGGCGGCGCCGGTCCGTGCGCGGTCGGCCGTCCGGTGGCGGTGCAGCGACAGGGCCATGGTCGTGCTCCTCGGGTCGGTGGTGCTGACACCGGTTGTTCCCAATCCGGTCGTGCCCGGATGCACCCGGTTCCGGACCTTCTCGTCCCTCCTGTCCGCCGGGCGTGTCGTGGTCTCGGGAAGAGCGGGCGCCGCGCCGTCGTTCCGCGGGCGTGACCCAGCCGTTCAGCCCCGACCTGCACTCGGAGTTCCTCCGCGCCGACCTCTACCTCTCCATGGGGCAGCCGATCGAGGCCGCCCGCCTGCTCGAGCCGCTCGTCGAGGCCGAGCCGGGCAACGGGGCCGCCCTCGAGCTGCTGGCCCGCAGCTACTTCGGCTCGGCCCAGCTGCAGCGCGCGGAGGCGGCGCTGCGCCGGCTGGTCGACCTCACGCCGGCCGACGGGTGGGCCCGCCGCGCGCTGGCCCGCACGCTGGAGCGGCAGAGCCGCCGCGACGAGGCCGTCGCCCACCACCGCGTCGCCGACGCCCTGGGCGCCGCCTGACCGTTCCTGCTCCGTCACCGGCGGACGCTTGACCTCGAGTCGACTGGAGGTCCTAGCGTCCGCCGCGTGAGCATGGAGATGACGGCGTGGTCGGCGCTGTCCCGCGCGACGCACGCCCGTCCCGACCGCCGCGCCGTCACCCGCGCGACCCTGCGCCGGGTGCTCGCCTTCGCCCGCCCGCACCGGGCGCGCATCACCGGCTACGTCGCCGTCGGCGTCGTCGAGGCCGTGCTCACGGTGGCCTCGCCGCTGCTGGCGGGCCGGGTTGTCGACGCGATCGTCGACGGCGCCGCCACCTCGGTCGTCGTCGGCCTCGCGGTCACGATCGCCGCGCTCGCCGTCCTCGCCACCGCGCTCGGGCTGGTCGGCCGGTACCTGTCGGCGAGCCTGGGCGAGGGGCTGATCCTCGACCTGCGCACCGCCGTGTTCGACCACGTCCAGCGGATGCCGGTCGCGTTCTTCACCCGGACCCGCACCGGCGCGCTCGTGTCCCGCCTGGACAACGACGTCCTCGGCGCCCAGCGGGCGTTCAGCGACACCCTCTCCGGGATCGTCAGCAACACCGTCACGCTCGCCCTCGCGCTCGTGGCGATGCTGACCCTGTCCTGGCAGGTGACCGTGCTGGCGCTGTTCCTGCTGCCGGTGTTCCTGCTCCCCGCCCGCCGGATCGGCCGCCGCCTCGCCGCGCTGAGCCGCACCGCCGCCGTCGCCAACGCGGCGATGACCGGCCAGACGACCGAGCGGTTCTCCGCCCCCGGCGCGACGCTGGTCAAGCTGCTCGGCGACCCCGGCCGCGAGTCGGCGCGGTTCGCCGCCCGGGCGCGGGCGGTCCGTGACGTCGGGGTGCGGACGGCGATGGTGCAGTGGGCGTTCATCAGCGCGCTCACGCTGGTCTCGGCGCTGGCGCTCGCGCTGGTCTACGGCCTGGGCGGGGCGTACGCGCTGCGCGGCGCGCTGGACCCGGGCTCGGTGGTGGCGCTGGCGCTGCTGCTCACCCGGCTCTACGCGCCGCTGACCGCGCTGGCCAGCGCCCGGGTCGACGTCTCCTCGGCGCTGGTCAGCTTCGAGCGGGTCTTCGAGGTGCTCGACCTGGTGCCGCTGGTCCGCGAGCGCCCCGGCGCCGTCGACGTCCCCGACGGGCCGGTGTCCGTGGAGCTGGACGGCGTCACCTTCGCCTACCCGGCGGCCGACCGGGTGTCGCTGGCGTCGCTGGAGGACGTCGCCCGGCTCGACGGCCGCGGCGGCGCCGACGTGCTGCACGACGTCTCCTTCACCGTGCGGCCGGGGCAGGTGGTGGCGCTGGTCGGGTCCTCGGGCGCGGGCAAGTCGACGATCGCCTCGCTGGTGCCCCGCCTGTACGACGTCGACGCCGGCGCCGTCCGGCTGGGCGGCGTCGACGTCCGCGACCTCACCGCCGCCTCGATCCGGCGCACCGTCGGGGTGGTGACCCAGGACGGGCACCTGTTCCACGAGTCGCTGCGGGACAACCTGCTGCTGGCCGCCCCGGACGCGACCGACGACGACCTGTGGGACGCCCTCGCCCGCGCCCGGCTGGCCGACCTGGTCCGCGGGCTGCCCGACGGCCTGGACACCGTCGTCGGCGAGCGCGGCTACCGGTTCTCCGGCGGCGAGCGGCAGCGGCTGACCATCGCCCGGCTGCTGCTCGCCCGCCCGCGCGTGGTGCTGCTCGACGAGGCGACCGCGCACCTCGACGCCACGTCGGAGGCCGCGGTGCAGGCAGCTCTCGACGAGGCGCTCGAGGGGCGGACGGCGATCGTCATCGCGCACCGGCTGTCCACCGTGCGCGGGGCCGACTGCATCCTCGTGCTGGAGGGCGGCCGGGTCGTCGAGCGTGGCCGGCACGAGGACCTCCTCGCCCTCGGCGGGCGCTACGCCGAACTGCACCGCACCCAGTTCGGCCGGCCGGTGGCCGCCTGAGACCGGACCGGGTCAGCCGCACCGCGAGGACGGGCCGGCGGTCACCGGGCGGCCCCGAACAGCCGTGCGTCGGTCCGGGCGGAGCGCCGGCCGAGCAGCCGGCCCACCGCGGGCAGGAGCGGCGTGGAGCCGAGGATCCGGTCCGCGGCGTCCTGCGGGATCGCCGAGACCACCCAGCCGAGCACGGACACGGTCTCGCGGAGGGTGTACTCCCGCGCGAACGCGGCGTCCTGGCGGGCCCAGTCCGCGGGCGTGAGGTGGCGCTGCACCAGGGTCATCCCGTCGCGCTCCTCGTGCGCGAGGTGGGCGCCGAGGGCGTCGCCCGTCCGGGCGATGGTGTGCGCCAGCTCCCGCCGGGTGTCCTCGCCGCCCCGGCCGCCGGCCAGGTCCGCCAGCCCGGCGGCGCAGGAGGCCAGCAGGGGGTCGATGCCGGCGTGCTCGGCCTCGAGCTGGTCGAGGACGTCGGGGTCGGCGCCGCGCTCGCGCAGCAGCGGCCACAGGTGCGCGTCCTCGCCGGCGTGGTGCTTGTGCAGGAACCGCGCGAACTGCCCGAAGCGACGTCCGAGGGCCCGCCAGCGGGCCCGGTCGCCCACGTCGACCGTGGGGACGGCGGCCGCGAAGGCGTCGAGGTCGCGCCGGAACGCCCGGTGCATCACGTACATGCTGGCCAGGTCCACCGGCCCGTCGGGTGCGGCGGCCTGGCCGGGCAGCAGGAGCTGGGCGGGGTGGGGAGCTGGAGCGGTCATGACGACCTCTTCCGGTTGAGCGCCACTCAAACGAATAAAGTGATGGTATGGTCGAGTGGTGACGGGGGGCAAGAGGGTCTACCGCTCCGAGCTGCGGCAGGAGCAGGCCAGGCGCACCCGCGCGCAGGTGCTCGACGCCGCCACCCGCTGCTTCGTGGAGCGGGGCTACGCCGCGACGACGATGCGCGACGTCGCGGCCGCCGCCGGGGTGTCGGTGCCGACGGTGTTCGCGCAGGGCGGCAAGGCGGCGCTGCTGCTCGCGTGCGTGGACCGCGCGCTCGTGGGCTCCGACGAGGACCGGACGGTGCGGGAGCTGGACCCGTTCGCGCAGCTGCTCGCGGCGCCGGACCGCACGGGCCGGCTGGCGGCCCTGCGGCGGCTGGTGCTCGAGACCGCGCCCGGGGCGCGGCCGATGCAGGACGTCTTCGCCGCCGCCGCGGCGGCCGACCCGGACGTGCGGCCCGCCTACGAGGAGTACGAGCGCCGGCGCCGTGCCGACACCGCCGCCCTCCTCGGTCCCTTCGCGCCCGACCTGCGGGAGGACCTCGACCTCGACGCGGCGACCGACGTCGCGTGGTCGGTCTTCTCGCCGTCGACGCAGTCCCGGCTGATGGTGGGGTGCGGCTGGCCGGCCGAGCGCTTCGCCGACTGGCTGGCCGACACCCTGGACCGGCTGCTGCTGCGCTGACGTCGTCCCCGTCGCGCAGGGTGCGGGGCGTGCCTCCCCTCGAGCAGGTGACCGCCGCCGTGCGCGCGGCCTGGTGCCGCGAGACCTGCGACGACAGCGACCTCGCCGACCGGTCGCCCGGCGACCCGGCCCCCGGGGCAGTGCGACGCGACCGCGCCGGTCCTGCACGACCTGCTCGGCGGCGACCTGCTGCTCGCCGAGGTGCGCCGGACCGACGGCTCCCGGCAGGGCGTGCACCGGTGGAACCGGCTGCCCGGCGGCCGCGAGGTCGACCTCACCCGCGAGCAGTTCGCCCCCCACGAGGTCGTGGGGGAGCCGCGGGTCGTCGTCCGCCCGCCCGGCCTGCCCGGCCACGAGGACGGCGGCGACCGCGGCCAGTGCCTCCGGCTGTGCGCCGCAGTGCTGGACGCCCTCGGCCGGACCACGGAACGGACGCGACCGGACGGGAACGGGGTGCGGGAGGTCCGCTAAGGAGAGGCTAACCTCACCTCGACGACGATCACCGAGGTCAGGAGCCGACCGTGCCGCACCACCCCGCCCCCACCCGCCTGCGGCGCGCGTCGCTGACCGCGGCCGCCGCCGTCCTCGTGGCCGGGCTGGCCGCCTGCGGCGGGACCGCCGACGAGCCCGTGGCCGCGGCCGCCGACGGGACCGGCGACGGCGCCTTCCCGGTCACCATCGAGAACAGGTTCGGCACCACCGAGATCCCCACCGAGCCGCAGCGCGTGGTCACCGTCGGCTTCAACGACCAGGACTTCGTGCTGGCCCTGGGCGTGACCCCGGTCGGCGAGCGCGAGCTCCTCGGGGACTACGACGCCGCGACCCGCCCCTGGGCGCAGGAGCAGCTGCCGGACGGGGAGATCCCGACCGTGGGCGGCGAGGAGATCGACCTCGAGGCCGTCGCCGCGCTCGAGCCCGACCTGATCGTCGGCGTCTACTCCTTCATGGACGAGACGGTCTACGAACAGCTGTCGGGCATCGCGCCGACGCTCGCGCAGACCGACGAGTACGCCGACGGCGCCACCCCGTGGCAGGAGCAGACCCTGCTCATCGGGCGGGCGCTGGGCCGCGAGGAGGAGGCGCAGGAGCTCGTCGACGACGTCGAGGGCCGGTTCGAGCAGGCGGTCGAGGAGAACCCCGGCTTCGCCGGCAGCTCGCTCGCCGTCGACCTCACCGGCGTCGGCTCGGGCCACTACCTGCTCGGCGCCGACGACCTGCGCACCCAGTTCTTCACCGACCTCGGCTTCACCGTCCCCGACACCAGCGCCGACGTCAGCCAGGAGCGGCTGGACCTGCTGGAGGCGGACGTGCTGGCGGTGAACGGGTACGACCAGGCGGACGCCGACGCGGATGCGCTGTTCTCCGCCCTCGACGTGGTGACCCAGGGGCGCACGGTCCTGCTCGGCGGCTACTCCGGCGACGTGTCCGCCGCGCTCGGCTTCGGCAGCCCGCTCTCGCTGCCCTACCTGCTGGACGAGGTGGTGCCGGCCCTGGCCGCCGCCGCCGACGGCGACCCCTCCACCGCGGTCCCGGTCCTCGGCTGAGGTCCCCGTCCCCGCCCCCGGCCACGGGGCCGGGGCCGGGGACGTCCGGGCGGTACCGTCTCCCCATCACGGCAGTGCGTGCAGGAAGCCGGTGCGAGCCCGGCGCGGTCCCGCCACTGTGACACCGGGTGACCGGGGGAGCCAGACACTCCGGCTGCCGTGCCCGACGGCCCGGGGCGCGGACCCCGAGTGAGGACGCTGCGTGTTCGCCCTGCTCTCCACCAGTGACACCGACCTGCTCTCCGCCCGCGCCAGCGGCGCCGACTGGCGGCTGGGCAACCCGGCCCGCCTCGGCGCCGACGGCATCGCGGAGCTGACCGCGGGCGCGCGGCTCGTCGTCGTCCGGATCCTCGGCGTGCGCCGCCAGTACGAGGAGGTGCTCGCGCCGCTGCTGGCCGGGCCCGCGCCGGTCGTCGTCCTCGGCGGGGAGCAGGTGCCCGACGCCGAGCTGATGGAGCTGTCCACCGTCCCGATGGGCGTGGCCACCGAGGCGCACGGCTACCTGGCGCAGGGCGGGCCGGACAACCTGGTGCAACTGCACCGCTTCCTGTCCGACACCGTGCTGCTCACCGGCGAGGGGTTCGAGCCGCCGTCGGTGGCGCCGGACTGGGGCGTGGTGGAGCGGGCGGGCCGGGGGAGCGGGCCGCGGATCGCCGTCCTCTACTACCGGGCGCACCACCTGGCCGGGAACACCGCGTTCGTCGAGGCGCTGTGCTCCGCGGTCGAGGACGCCGGCGGGCAGGCGCTGCCGGTGTTCGTGAGCTCGCTGCGCAGCGTCCCCGACGACCTGCTCGAGGTGCTGCGCACCGCCGACGCGCTCGTCGTCACGGTGCTGGCCGCCGGCGGCTCCCGGCCGGCGACGGCGTCCGCCGGCGAGGACGACGGCGCCTGGGACGTCGGCCGGCTCGCCGCGCTCGACATCCCGGTGGTCCAGGGACTGTGCCTGACCCGCTCGCGGGAGGAGTGGCTGGCCGACGACGACGGCCTCTCGCCGCTCGACGTCGGCAACCAGGTGGCCATCCCGGAGTTCGACGGCCGGCTGATCAGCGTGCCGTTCTCCTTCAAGGAGACCGACGCCGACGGCCTCACGCACTACGTCGCCGACCCCGAGCGGGCGGCGCGGGTGGCGGGCACCGCGGTGGCGCACGCCCGGCTGCGTCACACCCCGCCCGCGGAGCGCCGGATCGTGCTCATGCTGTCGGCCTACCCGACCAAGCACGCGCGGATCGGCAACGCCGTCGGCCTGGACACCCCGGCGTCGGTGGTGCGGCTGCTGGCCGCCATGCAGGGGCAGGGCTACGACGTCGGCCCGTTCGACGGCCCCGACGCGCTGCCCGGCGTGGCCGACCTCGACGGCGACGCGCTGTTCCACGCGCTCATCGCGGCGGGCGGGCAGGACGCCGACTGGCTGACCGAGGAGCAGCTGTCGGGCAACCCGGTGCGCATCCCGGCCGCGGAGTACCGGCGCTTCTTCGACACCCTGCCCGAGGACCTGCGCGCGGCCGTGGTCGAGCACTGGGGCGAGGCGCCCGGGTCGCTGTTCGTGGACGGCTCCGGGGACGACCGGGCCATCGTCTTCGCCGCGCTGCGGGCGGGCAACGTCGTCGTGATGGTGCAGCCGCCGCGCGGCTTCGGCGAGAACCCGATCGCGATCTACCACGACCCCGACCTGCCGCCCTCGCACCACTACCTGGCCGCCTACCGGTGGCTGCGGTCGGTCTTCGGGGCGCACGCGCTGGTGCACGTCGGCAAGCACGGCAACCTGGAGTGGCTGCCGGGCAAGACCGTGGGGCTGTCGGCCTCCTGCGGGCCCGACGCCGCGATCGGCGACCTGCCGCTGGTCTACCCGTTCCTGGTCAACGACCCGGGGGAGGGCTCCCAGGCCAAGCGCCGCGCGCACGCCACGCTGGTCGACCACATGGTCCCGCCGATGGCGCGCGCCGACTCCTACGGCGACATCGCCCGGCTCGAGCAGCTGCTCGACGAGCACGCCAACGTGGCGGCGATGGACCCGGCCAAGCTGCCCGCCGTCCGGGCGCAGATCTGGACGCTGCTGCAGGCCGCCAAGCTCGACCACGACCTGGGCCTGGCCGAGCGGCCGGAGGACGACCACTTCGACGAGATGATCCTGCACGTCGACGGCTGGCTCTGCGAGATCAAGGACTCGCAGATCCGCGACGGCCTGCACGTGCTCGGCGTCCCGCCGTCGGGGCAGGACCGGGTGGACCTCGTGCTGGCGATGCTGCGGGCGCGGCAGATCTGGGGCGGCGCGGTGGCGTTGCCCGGGCTGCGCGAGGCGCTGGGGCTGACCGAGGACGGCACCGCCGGGCGCGCGGCCACCGACGAGGCGGAGGCGCTGGCGGCCGCGCTGGTCTCGGGGATGGAGGAGGCCGGCTGGACGATCGGCGCCGTCGGCCCGGTGGTGCGCGAGGTGCTCGGGCGCGAGGACTCCGCCGTCGCGGACGTGCTGCGGTTCGCCGTCGACGAGGTGGTGCCGCGGCTGGAGCGGACCACCGACGAGCTGGACGCCACGCTGCACGCCCTCGACGGCGGCTACGTGCCGGCCGGGCCGTCGGGCTCGCCGCTGCGCGGGCTGGTCAACGTGCTGCCGACCGGCCGGAACTTCTACTCGGTCGACCCGCGCGCGGTGCCGTCGCGGCTGGCGTGGGAGACCGGCCAGGCGATGGCCGACTCGCTGCTGGAGCGCTACCGCGCCGACACGGGGGAGTGGCCGCGCTCGGTGGGGCTGTCGGTCTGGGGGACCTCGGCGATGCGGACCTCCGGCGACGACGTCGCCGAGGTGCTCGCGCTGCTCGGCGTCCGCCCGGTGTGGGACGACGCGTCGCGGCGGGTGACGTCGCTGGAGCCGGTGCCGCTCGACGAGCTCGGCCGGCCGCGGATCGACGTCACCGTGCGGATCTCCGGCTTCTTCCGGGACGCCTTCCCGCACGTGGTGACCATGCTCGACGACGCGGTGACGCTGGTGGCCGCCCTCGACGAGTCCCCCGAGCAGAACTTCGTCCGCGCCCACGTCGACGCCGACGTCGCCGGGCACGGCGACCGGCGGCGGGCCACCACCCGGGTGTTCGGCTCCAAGCCCGGCGCCTACGGGGCGGGGCTGCTGTCGCTGATCGACTCCCGGGACTGGCGCGGCGACGCCGACCTCGCCGAGGTGTACGCGGTGTGGGGCGGCTACGCCTACGGCCGCGACCTCGACGGCGTGCAGGCCCGGCCGGACATGGAGGCGGCGTACCGGCGGATCGCGGTGGCGGCGAAGAACGTCGACACCCGCGAGCACGACATCGCCGACTCCGACGACTACTTCCAGTACCACGGCGGGATGGTGGCGACGGTCCGCGCGCTGACCGGGCGCGCGCCGGCGGCCTACATCGGCGACTCGACCCGGCCCGAGCAGGTGCGCACCCGCTCGCTGACCGAGGAGACCTCGCGGGTGTTCCGCGCCCGCGTGGTCAACCCCAAGTGGCTGTCGGCGATGCGCCGGCACGGCTACAAGGGCGCCTTCGAGCTGGCCGCGACCGTCGACTACCTGTTCGGCTACGACGCCACGACCGGCGTGGTGGCCGACTGGATGTACGAGAAGCTCACCGAGACCTACGTGCTCGACCCGGAGAACCGCGAGTTCATGGAGCGGTCCAACCCGTGGGCGCTGCACGGCATCGCCGAGCGGCTGCTGGAGGCCGTCGACCGGGGCATGTGGGCCGAGCCGGACCCGGAGCTGCTGGCCGGGCTGCGACAGGCCTACCTCGACACCGAGGGCGACCTCGAGGGCGGTGGGACGCCGGCCCAGTCGGGAGCGCCGGCCTGAGGGAGGGCCCTCCTGCCCCCCACCGCTCGCGAGCTCGCGGCCGGCCCCTGCAGGAGGGCCGATCGCCCGGTTCACGCGGCCGCTCGCCGGGTAGTCGATCTCCATGGGCATCCTGAACCGACTCCTGGGCACTGCTGAGACCACGGCTCGTCGCGGAGCCGCCGGGGGCCGCGCCGCCGCCGGCCGCGCCACCGGACGCGGGATGGGGCGGGGCACCGCCGGGCGCGGCATGCCGTCCGGCCGCGGCATGGGGCGCTCGCGGATGGCGACCCCGACGCCGACCCGGCGCTTCGGCCGCGGCACGCCGACGACCGCCGCCTCCGGCGGGCTGGGCCGCCTGCTCGGCTCGCTGACCGGCCGCCGCTGAATCGTGGGGGCCGGAGCCCCCACGGACAGCACCATCCGCCGCTAGGGCACCGAGGCGGCGGCGACCAGCAGGACGACGGTCGCTGCCGCCTCGCCCATCGCGCCCATTACGTCCCCGGTGACGCCGCCGAGGCGGGCCGTCGCGCGGGCGCGGACGAGCTCGGCCGCGAACAGGCCGGCCACCGCGGCCCCGCCCAGCGCCGCCGCGGTCCCCGGGCCGCCGGCCGCCCACCCCGCCGCGGCCGCGCCGCCGACCACGAGCAGCCCCCACGCCGCGAGCCAGGGCGCCGACACCGTGCCGGCCACCGCCCGCCCCAGCGACGACCCCTCGGCCGTCGGCGTGCCGGGCAGCCCGGTGCGGGCCATCGCCAGCCGCGCCACGACCACCGCCGTCCACAGCGCGAGCCAGCCGCCGTCGGCCGCCAGCAGCGCCGCCCCCGCCGCCGCCTGCAGCAGCAGCGCGAGGACCAGCGTCACCACCCCGAACGGGCCGACGTCCCCCTGGTGCATGACCTGCAGCGCCCGCTCCTGGCCGCGCAGCGGACCCAGACCGTCGGCGGTGTCGGCCAGCCCGTCCAGGTGGAGCGCCCGGGTCAGCCAGGCGAGCACGGCGAGCGCCGCCACGGCACCGGCCGGCGGGGACACCAGGTGCGCGCCGAGCACGCCGACCCCGGCCGCGACCCCGCCGAGCGCCAGCCCGACCAGCGGCGCCCACGGCAGCACCCCGCGGGTGGACGTCGTCCCGGCGGCGGGGACGCGCACCACGGTGAGCAGCGCGACCGACTCCAGCGGGCCGGCCCACCTCGGCCGGTGCGTCACCGCAGCCGCTGCGGCAGCCCGGCGACGACGAACCACACCTCGTCGGCGGTGCCGGCCAGCCGCTGGTTGACCTCGCCGAGGGTGTCGCGGAACAGCCGGCCCGCGCGGGACTCCGGCACCACGCCCAGCCCCACCTCGTCGCTGACCGCCACCACGTGCGCCGGGGTCATCGCCCAGGCGTTGACCAGCGCGTCGACCCGCCCGGCCAGCCGGTCGAGGGCAGCGGGCCCGTCGGTCCACACGCCGGTCTCGTCCATGAGCGCCGCGACCCACGTGGTCACGCTGTCGACCAGCACCGTCCCGCCGCGCAGCAGGTCGCTGGGCGCCGTGGTCTCCAGCGTCGTCCAGCCGGCCGGCCGGCGGGCGCGGTGCGCGGCGACCCGCCGGATCCACTCGGCGTCGTCCGGCGCCGGTGCCGAGGCGGCCAGGTAGACGACGCCGGGCCGGTCGGCCACCAGCGACTCGGCGTGCGCCGACTTCCCCGACCGCGACCCGCCCAGCACCAGCACCCGCGCCATCAGCCGACCGCCCCCGCGAGCTGCAGCCGGGTGACCGTGCCGTTGTGCGGCGTCACCGCCGGCATCTCGGCGGGGCCCAGCCCGGCGGCGACCGCCTGGGCGGCGCGGATGGTGTCGCCGTGGGTGACCAGCGCGACGACCTCGGCCGGCGGGTCCGCCCGCAGCCGGCCGAGGAGGGCCGCGACCCGGGCGTGCAGGTCGGCCAGGCTCTCCCCGCCCTCGGCCGCCCAGTGCGGGTCGGTCCAGTCGACGACGTCCCACAGCTCCCGCGACGGCCGCCCCTCGAGCACGCCGTAGCCCTGCTCGCGCAGCGCCGGCGTGGTGGTGAACGCCAGACCGGTCGCGGCGGCGCAGTGCTCGGCGGTCTGCACCGCCCGCAGCAGGTCGCTGGACAGCATCGCGCCCGGCCCGAGCGCCGCGAGCTCGCGGGCCGCGGCCCGCGCCTGGTCGTGTCCCCGGTCGGTGAGCGGGACGTGCGCCGTCTGGCCCTGCATCAGCCCGGCGGCGTTCCAGGTGCTCTGCCCGTGCCGGACGAGGAGGAGGGTGAGCGGGCGGGCCATGGTGGTCACCGAGCGTAGGGCAGGCGGGCGCGGGCCCCGGGGCCGGTGCTCGTACCGTCGGGACGTGACCATCCCCGTCCGTCCCGGCGCCGACCGTCCCGCCGCCGCGCCGACCGGCCCCGACCCGCTGGCCCCGCTGCTCGACCTCCCCGGGGTCCGGGAGGCCGCCGACGCCGCCCGCGCCGGCATCGACCGGCTGCTGGCCCACCGGCTCATGCGCAACCGGTCGGCCGAGGTCAGCACCGAGTCGGCGCTGCGCGGGGCCCGCGCGTCCGCGGCCCTGGACGGCGTCGACGTCCCGCTGGCCGACCTGCGCGCGGGCTCGGTCGACGACCCGGTCGTGCAGGGCTCGCTGCGGGTGTCGGTGGGGCTGGGCTCGCTGGTCGACACGTGGGCGAAGGCCCCCGGGCAGGTGCTCGCCCGGCTGCACGTGCTGGCCGCCGCCGACCTCACCGACCGGGCCGGTCTCGGCCGCCCCGGCCCGCACGCCGGCCCGCGGCTGACCGGCCTGTTCCAGGTGGTGACCGGCACCTCGACCGTCCCCGCGGTGCTGGTGGCCGGGCTCGTGCACGGCGAGCTCGCGGCCCTGGCGCCCTTCGGCACCGCCGACGGCGTCGTCGCCCGGGCGGCCGCCCGGCTGACCACCATCGGCCGCGGCCTGGACCCCAAGGCCGTGTCGGTGCCCGAGGTCGGCTTCGTCGAGCTGGGCGCCGACGCCTACCGCGACCGGCTGGCCGGCTACGCCGCGGGCGGACCCGACGGCGTCGCCGCCTGGCTGGTGCACTGCTGTCGCGCCACCGAGCTCGGCGCCCGCGAGGGGCTGGCCATCGCCGAGGCGATCCTGCGCGGCTGACCGGCCCGCCCTGCGCCAGGTGCGGGCGCGGCGCACAGTGAGGGGATGCGCCACCTCGACGTCGACGGGCTCGGCCGGGTCAGCCGGATCGGGCTGGGCACCTGGCAGTTCGGGTCCCGCGAGTGGGGCTACGGCGAGGGCTACGCCGAGGGCACCGCGCGTGACGTCGTCCGCCGGGCGCGGGACCTCGGCGTCACGCTGTTCGACACCGCGGAGATCTACGGCTTCGGCCGCAGCGAGCGCATCCTCGGCGAGGCGCTGGGGGAGGCGCGCGGCGAGGTCGTCGTCGCCTCGAAGGTCTTCCCGGTGGCGCCGTTCCCGCCCGTGGTCCGGTCCCGGTTCGAGGGCAGCGCCCGGCGGCTGGGCCTGACGCGGATCCCGCTGTACCAGGTGCACCAGCCCAACCCGGTCGTCCCCGACAGCGTGGTCATGCCGGGCCTGCGGCAGCTGCTCGACGAGGACCGCATCGGCGCCGCCGGCGTCTCGAACTACTCCCTGGCCCGCTGGCGGGCGGCCGACGCGGCGCTGGGCCGGCCGGTCCTCACCAACCAGGTGCAGTTCTCCCTCGTCCGGCCCGGGGCGCTCGAGGACCTGGTGCCCTTCGCCGAGCGCGAGGGGCGCGTCGTCATCGCCTACAGCCCGCTGGCGCAGGGCCTGCTCGGCGGCCGGTACGGCGTGGAGAACCGGCCCGGCGGGGTGCGCGCGGCCAACCCGCTGTTCGGCACGGAGAACCTGCGGCGCGTGCAGCCGCTGCTCGACGTCCTGCGCGAGGTCGCCGCCGCGCACGGGGTCCGGCCCGGGACGATCGCGCTGGCCTGGCTGGTCTCGCTGCCCCGGGTGGTGGTCATCCCCGGTGCCTCGAGCGTGGAGCAGGTGGAGGCCAACGCCGCGGCCGGCGACGTCGACCTGCGGCCCGACGAGCAGGCGGCGCTCACCGCGGCGGCGCGCGCGTTCACCCCGGTGTCCGGCGTCCGCACCCTGGTCGACGGCGTCCGGGAGCGGGTGGACGGGCTGCGCGGGCGGCTGGGCGGCTGAGCGGGCGAGGCCCGGTCGGAGGGCGCTCAGGCGCCCCGGCGCCGCCACCGGGCGGCGGCCGGGGCCGCCGCCGTCGCAGCGGCCGCCACGGCGGGCACGGTGCGCAGCGACCGCCGCCGCGCGTACCAGGCCAGCCCGGCGACCGCCGCGCCCACGCCCATCGCGGCGCCGGTGACCACCGGCGCCGGCGGCACGGCGAAGCGCGTGCGCATCGACACCGGCCGGGTGAACTCCAGCACCGGCCAGCCGCGCTCGGCGGCCACCTTGCGCAGCGCCCGGTCGGGGTTGACCGCCGTCGGGTGCCCGACCGCGGTGAGCATCGGCAGGTCGGTGACCGAGTCGCTGTAGGCGTGGCAGTCGGCCAGGTCGTAGCCGTTCTCGGCGGCCACCCGCCGCATCGCCTCGGCCTTGTTCTCCCCGTACGCGTAGAACTCGATCTCGCCGGTGTAGCGGCCGTCGACGGTCACCATCCGGGTGGCCACCACCCGGTCGGCGCCGAGCATCTCGCCGATCGGCTCCACCATCTCCGCGCCGCTGCTGGAGACGATGACGATCTCCCGCCCCGCCGCCCGGTGGGACTCGATGAGGTCGGCCGCCTCGGCGTAGACCAGCGGGTCCACGACCTCGTGCAGCGTCTCGCGGACGATCTCGTGCACCGTCGCGACGTCCCAGCCGGTCGCCATGTCGGTGATCTGCGCCCGCATCCGCTCCATCTGCTGCGCGTCGGCGCCGGAGAGGGAGAAGACGAACTGCGCGTAGGCGCCCTTGAGCACGGCGCGGCGGTTGATCAGCCCGCCCGCGAAGAAGGGACGACCGAAGGCCAGGGTGCTGGACTTGGCGATGACGGTCTTGTCCAGGTCGAAGAACGCCGCGGCGTGCGTCACGGTTCACGACTGTAAGCGGACCTCCCGGGTGTGACGGGTCTCGCAACCCCGTCCACACCCTTTCGGGTCGTCCACAGTTGCCCGGTCCGGTACGCGCGCACCGGCCGTCCGCGATGGGCTCCGGCGCGTGCCCCCGCGTCCGGTCCCCCCGCCGTCCCGCCCGCTGGTCGTCTGCGCCGACGAGGACCTCCTCGACGACGTCCTGCGCGTCCTCGCCGCCGCCGGCACCGAGCCCGAGGTGGCCACCGGCGGGACGGCGCTGCGCCGCGCCCACCGGGACGCCGCGCTGGTGCTGCTCGGCGCGGACGTCCTCGACAGCCCGGCGGTGCGCGCCCTGCCCCGCCGCCCGGGCGTGGTCGTCGTCGCGCCCAGCGCCCTGCCGGCGCCGGCCTGGGCGGCCGCGGTGGAGCGCGGCGCCGAGCGCGTCGCCGTGCTGCCCGACGACGAGGCGTGGCTGGCCGCCCGGGCGGGGGAGGCGGGGCGGTCGCCGGTGGCGCGCGGCTGGCTGGCCGTCGTCGGTGGCAGCTGCGGCGGGGCGGGCGCCAGCACGCTGGCCACCGCCCTCGCCGTGGCCGCCGCCAGGGGCGAGGGCGTCCTGCTGGTCGACGCCGACCCGTGGGGCGGCGGGCTGGACCTGCTGCTCGGCGCCGAGGACGACGAGGGGCTGCGCTGGCCGGAGCTGACCGGGGTGCGCGGCCGGGTGGACGGGGACGCGCTGCTCGCCGCACTGCCCAGGGCCGCCGGGGTGCACGTCCTCGCCGCGGCGCGCGACGACCCGGCGCCGGTGCCGGCCGAGGCCCTCGCCGCCGTCGTCGACGCCGCGCGGGACCGCGGGCTGCCGGTGGTGGTGGACCTGCCGCGCACGGCGGCGCCCGACCCGGCGGCGGAGGCGGTGCTGGCCGAGGCCGACCTGGCGCTGCTGGTCGTGCCCGCCCGGCTGCGGGCCGCCTCGGCCGCCCGGGCGCTGGTGGCGGGGGCGCCCTGGTCGGCAGCCCGGCTGGTGGTGCGCACCGTCCCGGGCGGCCTGTCCGCCGCGGAGGTGGCCGCCGTGGCCGGTCGGCCGGTGCTCGCCGAGCTGGGGCACGACCGCGGCGCGCTGCCCCGGGGCGAGCGCGGCGAGCCGCCGTCGGTGGCGGCGCGCAGCCCGCTGGGCGCGCTCGTCCGCCGGCTGCTCGGGGAGCTGTCCCGGCCGGAGCGGGCGGCGTGAGCGGCCTGCCGCTGGTCGAGCGCGTGCGCGCCCGGCTGGCGCTGGAGCCGGGGCCGCCGAGCCGGGCCGCGGTGGCGGCGCTCGTGCGCGAGGAGGCCGGCCTGCTCGGCGAGACCGACGTCCTCGCCGCGGTGCGTGACGCGGTCGCCGAGCTGGCCGGAGCCGGGCCGCTGGAGCCGCTGCTGCGGGCGCCCGGCGTCACCGACGTGCTGGTCAACGGCCCGGCCGAGGTGTGGGTGGACCGGGGGAGCGGCCTGGAACCCGCGGACGTGCGGTTCCCCGACGAGGACGCCGTCCGCCGGCTCGCGGTCCGGCTGGCCGCCAGCGCCGGGCGCCGCCTCGACGACGCCGCGCCGTGGGTCGACGCGGGCCTGCCCGACGGCACCCGGCTGCACGCGGTGCTGCCGCCGGTCTCGGCCGCGGGCACCTGCCTGTCGCTGCGGGTGCTGCGGCGGTGCTCCCTCGGTCTGGCCGACCTCGCCGCGCGCGGGACGCTGCCGGGGCGGTCGGAGGCGCTGCTGCGGGCGGTGCTCCGGCGGCGGCTGGCCTTCCTCGTCACCGGCGGCACCGGGTCGGGCAAGACCACGCTGCTCTCGGCGCTGCTCGGCGAGGTGCCGCCGGGCGAGCGCGTGGTCCTCTGCGAGGACGCGCCGGAGCTCACCCCGGCGCACCCGCACGTCGTCCGGCTGCTCACCCGCCCGCCGAACGTGGAGGGCGCTGGGCAGGTGACCCTGCGCGACCTCGTGCGCCAGGCACTGCGCATGCGGCCCGACCGGCTGGTGGTCGGCGAGGTCCGCGGCGCGGAGGTCACCGACCTGCTGGCCGCGCTCAACACCGGGCACGACGGCGGCTGCGGCACCCTGCACGCCAACCGGCCGGGGGAGGTGCCCGCGCGGCTCGAGGCGCTGGGCGTGGCGGCCGGCCTGGACCGGCGGGCGGTGCACAGCCAGGCCGCGGCCGCGCTCGCGGTGGTCGTGCACCTGCGGCGCGCCCCGGCGGGCCGCCGGGTGGCGGAGGTCGGGGTGGTGCGCCGCGACGGCGACCTCGTGGCCGTCGACGCCGGTTGGCGGGCCGACGGCGGCCCGTGCCCCGGCGCGGACCGGCTGGCCGCCCTCCTCGACGGCGGGACGGCGTGACCGCGGCGCTGGCGGCGGGCGCCCTGGCGCTGCTGCTGTGGCCCGGCGGGGCGGCCCGACGGCGGGCGCGGCTGCGCCGGCTCACCGGGGCGCGCCGCCCGGTACGGGGGCCGCTGGTCGCGGCGCCGCGGTCCTGGCCGGTCCTCGCCGCGGTCGCGGGCGCCGCCGCCGGGGCGCTGGCCGGCCCGCCGCTGGTCGCCGTCCTGGCCGGCGCGGCCGCCGCCGGGGCCGCCCGGGCGGGTGCCCGGCGGCGCGCGCTGCGCCGGGACGAGCAGGACCTCGACGTCCTCGCCGACGCCCTGGCCGCCCTGGCCGCGGAGCTGCGCAGCGGCCGGCCGCTCGACGCGGCGACCGCGGCGGCGGTGGCGGTGGTCCCCGATCCCGACGGCGCCCGGGCGCTCGCCCGTGCCCTCCGCGCGCCGGCCACCGTGCCGGCGGAGGCGAGGTCGGAGCTGGGCCGGGCGCACGGGCGGCTCGCGGCGGCGGTCGAGCTCAGCGGCCGGACGGGGTG
This sequence comes from Geodermatophilus sp. SYSU D00698, assembly GCF_054050335.1. Taxonomy (NCBI): domain Bacteria; kingdom Bacillati; phylum Actinomycetota; class Actinomycetes; order Geodermatophilales; family Geodermatophilaceae; genus Geodermatophilus; species Geodermatophilus sp. SYSU D00698. The sequence continues at coordinate 288,593 of NZ_JBJGZD010000002.1, read as the reverse complement.
CTCGCTGGCCGCCGTCGCCGGGGCGGTCGAGGACGACCTGCGGGCCCGCCGGCGTCAGCGGGAGGAGCTGCGCTCGGTGACCGCCGGACCGCTGGCCAGCGCCGCGCTGCTGGCCGGGCTGCCGCTGCTGGCGCTCGCCATGGGCAGCGGCATCGGTGCCGACCCGTGGGCGGTGCTCACCACGACGGTGCCCGGGCAGGCGTTGCTCGTCGCCGGGGTGGCGCTGGAGGCGGCGGGGCTGGCCTGGTCGGCGCGGCTGGTCCGGCGGGCGCTGCGGTGAGCGCCGCGGGAGCCCAGGCGCCGGTGCTGCTGGCGCTCGCCGGCGCGCTGGCCGCGTGGCCGACGCCGGCGGTGCGCCGCACGGCCCGGCTGCGTGCCCTCGGCGCGCCCGCCGTGCCGGAGCGGCCGCCGGAGGGGACTCCCGGCCCGCTCCGGCGGCTGGTGCTGCCCGTCCTCGCCGGTGCCGCCACGGCCCTGCTCGTCGGCGGCGCGGCCGGGGTGGCGCTGGGAGCGGCCGGGGCGGTGCTCGCCGACCGGTGGCTGCGGCGGGCGCCCGGCGCGGGGCCGGCGCCTGCGCCGCTGGCCGCCGACCTGCCGGTGGCCTGCGACCTGCTCGGTGTCTGCCTCGGCGCCGGGCTGCCGGTCGGCGCGGCGCTCGCCGCGGTGGCGGCGGCCGTGCCGGGACCGCTGGGTCCCGCGCTGGCCGACGTCGCCGGCCGGCTGCGTCTCGGGGCCGCGCCCCGCACGGCGTGGCACGACGTGGCGCCCGAGCTCGCCGGGCTGGGCCGGGTCCTGGTGCGCGCGGGGGAGTCGGGAGCGGCGGCGGTGCCGGCCCTGCGCGTGCTGGCGGCGGAGGCGCGGACGGCGGCGCGGAGCCGGGCCGAGGCGGGCGTGCGCCGGGCCGGGGTGTGGGTGCTCGCGCCGCTCGGGCTGTGCTTCCTGCCGGCGTTCGTGTGCCTGGGCATCGCGCCGATGGTCATCGGCATCGCCGGCCAGGTGTTCGGGTGACTCCCGGGGTGAGGGCCGTCAGCGACGGCCGGCGGGCCTGGCGGAGGTGTGGGCCGGCACGAGCGCCCAGGCCGCGGGGACCGACGCGGGGACCGCCGGCGCGGCCGGGGTGAGGTCGAGCACCATCCGCGTGGGCTGGAAGGCCTCGGCGTAGCCGATGCGGGCCTGCGCGCCCCAGTGGCGGGCGGAGGCCACGACGGCGTCCGGCTCGACCATCGCCGAGCGCTCCACCTGGGAGGCGTGCGCGGCGAGGGCGTCGAGCTTGCCGGCGAGGTGCGCGGTGACGTCGACGTACACGCTCGGCGCGAAGGCCAGCGTCGAGGGGCTCTGGTAGTGCAGGACCCGCGGCAGGCGCCGGGCGGCGCCCAGGGTGGCGGCGGCGATGGCGCGGTGGTCCTGGTGGCTGTCGTCGGGGGCGTGCACGTAGACGAGGTCGGCGGCGGTCTCCCGCAGCACCTGCTCGATGCGGCGGACGGTGCCCGAGTCGGCCACGACCTCGCAGTCCCGCAGCCCGCCCCAGGCCAGCCGCGCGCCGACCAGCTCGGCCGCGCGCTGCTGCTCGGCGCGCCGGCCGGCGATCTGGCCGTCGTCGCCGGGGCCGTTCTCGCCCCCGGTCATCACGAGCATGGTCACCGTGTCCCCGGCCGCCACGTGCGCCATCAGCGCGCCGCCGCAGCCGAGCTCGATGTCGTCGGGGTGGGCGCCGATGGCCAGGACGCTGCGCCCCGGGCCCCTCGTCGTCGTGCCGTCCACGGCCGCCGTCCTCTGCTCGCCAGGGGCGGCCTCCCCGCCCGACACCTGTCCATCGGCGCCGCCGGCGGCGCCCTCCAGCGTGAGGACCGGACCTCCCCCCTCAGGGGGAGATCCGGTCGTGCGCAACCCGTCAGCCGGCGACGGGCTCGGGCGTCCCGCGGTCGCGGCGTCGCCGGGAGACGACCGCCGAGGTGCCGCCCACCGCGAGGGTGATGACGGTGCCCGTGCCGTTGCCGTCGGCCGGCAGCGGCACCTGAGCGCCGTCGGACGGCCGGGGTGCCGCGCGCAGGCGGCCGTGGGCCGGGTCACCCCGCGGAGGACCGCCCGTCTCAGACGGCGACGGCCCGGGCGGCCACCGCGAGGGCGAGCTCCGCGGCCTCGGGGAACGAGCCGGTCCCCGCCCACGGGGCGGGGACGTCCGGCGCCGCCGCGTACTCGCCCTGCCGGACGCGGATCGCCCGCGCGCCCACGGCCGCGGCGACGGCGACGTCCTTGCCGGGGCGGTCACCGATCACCAGCACCCGGTCGGCGGGGACGCCCAGGCGCGCGGCGAGGGCGAGCAGCCCCTGCGGGGCGGGCTTCCGCGCGGCCCGGCCGCCGAGGGTGTCGGTGACCAGCACCGCGGTCAGCAGCGGGCCGAGCCCGGTCGCGGTGAGCTTGGCCGCCTGGATGGCCGGGTTGCCGTCGGTGAGGCAGCCGACCGGCACGGCGCCGGCCAGCGCCGCGAGGGCCTCGCGGACGCCGGGGTAGGGGTCCAGCCGCCCCGGCGCGCACGCCGTGAACGCGGCGACCAGCGGCGGCACGTGCCGGGCCAGGTCGCCGGCGGGCACCCCGGCGGCGAGCAGCGCGCGGTCGATCGTCCCGCCGGCGTCGGACCCGGCCGCCAGCTCCGCGACGAGCGCCGCGTGCACCGCGTCGCCGTCCAGCCCGTCCAGCTCGGCGGCGGTCCCGACGGCCGCCGCGGCCGCGGCCAGGTAGGCGGCCTGCGGGTAGAGGGTGTCGTCCAGGTCCACGACGACGGCCAGCGGCGGCGGGCCGTCCCACCCCGGCACGGGGCTCACCAGGGCAGCCGGCCGTCGGTGAAGTCCGGCTCGTCCAGCGCCAGCAGGGCGTCGGTGGCCTCGTCGGCGAGGACGGCCGCCACCTGCGGTCCGGTGGTGCCGTCCCCGTAGGGGCAGGGCAGGCCGGCGGCGCGGGCCTGCCCCGCAGCGCTGGTGTGCGCGGCGGCCGCGGCCAGGACGGCGTCGGCGGCGCAGTCGTCGGCCAGGCCGGCCAGCGTGGTGGTGCCGGCCTCGACGCCCTCCCACCGCGGCGTCGAGCCGCGCAGCACGACCACCGGGACGCCCAGGTAGGCGGCCTCCTCCTGGATGCCGCCGGAGTCGGTGACCGCCAGCCGGGCCGAGGCCAGCGCGGCCAGCAGGGTGTCGTGGTCGACCGGGCCGCTGCGGGTGATCGCCGGGTGGTCGAGCTCGGCGTCCAGGCCGGCGTCCGCCAGGCGGGCCGCGGTCCGCGGGTGCACCGGGAAGGTCACCGGCCCGACCCGGTCGGCCAGCGCGCGGACGACGCCCACCAGGCGCTCGAGCCGCACCGGGTCGTCGACGTTGGTGGGGCGGTGCGCGGTCACCAGCACGCCGGACCGCTGCGCCACCGGCACCGGGCGGACCCTGCGGGCGACGAGCGTGTCCACCACCGGGTTGCCGACCACGAACACCCGCTCGGCGGGCACGCCCTCGGCGGCGAGGAACGCCGCGGCCCGCCGGGTCGGGGCCAGGTGCAGGGCGGCCACCGCCGCGGCCACCCGCCGGTTGACCTCCTCCACGCTGCGCGGGTTGAGGCTGCGCAGCCCGGCCTCGAGGTGGGCGAACGGCACGCCGGCGCCGCGGGCGGCCAGCGCGTAGGCGGGCACGGTGTTCGTGTCGCCCAGCGCCAGGACCACGTCGGGCCGGAACCGGGCCACCGCGCGGGCGGCGTCGGCGTGCAGCGCGCCGTACCGGGCGGCGGGGTCGTCGGCCGGCAGCACGAACCGGCAGGTCGGCGCGAGCCCCAGGGTCTCCTGCAGCCGGGTGGAGAGCGCGGGGTCGGTGTGCTGGCCGGTGTCCACGACGTCGACCCGGTGTCCCGCGGCGGTCAGGGCGGCCACCACCGGGGCGAGCTTGACCACCTCGGGCCGGGTCCCGAAGGGCACCAGGACGTGCCTGCGGCGGCTCACGCGGACACCGCCTGCGCGGCGCACGGGTCGGTCACCGGGGTGCCGTCCTCGGCGGTGTAGGTCTCGGCGAAGTAGCGGCTCATCCGCACGCCCGGGGTGAACCACAGGTGCGGCAGCCGGGCCTGCGGGTCGCGGATGCCGGTGAGGTGGGCGCTCACGACGTCGGCGCCGGCGGCCAGCGTCAGCGGCAGCCCGCCCGAGAACCGCGGGTTGATCTCGACCACGGTGGCCCGGCCGTCGTCGCCGACGAAGCCCTGCACGTTCGCCGGGCCGGTCAGCCGCACCGCCTCCAGGGCGCCGGCGACCACGTCGGTGACGGTGGGGGAGTCGAAGGTGGTGCCCTTGACCGAGATGCCGGCCCGGGTGTCGTCGCGCCAGCGCGGCACCACGGTGAGCAGCCCGCCGTCGCGGGCGACGAGGGCGTCGGCGGTGAACTCGCGCCCCTCGAGCCTGGTCTGCGCGATGAGCGAGGCGTCCTCGGCGAGGGCGTCGGCCACCGCGGAGCGGGCGTCGAGCAGCCGGACGCCGCGGCTGCCGCGCCCGGCGCGCGGCTTGACCACCCACGGGCCCGGGACCCGCACCAGCCCGGCGGGGGTGTCGGTGGTCGCGGGATGGGGGACGCCGGCGTCGCGCAGCGTGCGGGCGAACGCGGCCTTGTCGCAGCACAGCTCCACGCTGTCCGCCGACGGCAGCCAGGTGGCCACCCCGGCCGCGGCCAGCTGCTCCGCGCCGGCGATGAGGGCGGGCAGCTCCTCGGCGACCGTGCCGATCAGCGCGTCCGCGCCGTGCGTCGTCGCGAGGGACACGAGGGCGTCGACGAAGCGCACGTGGTCCGCCCGGGGGACGACCGCGCCGACGGTGGCCAGCGCCGCGCCGGCGGCGGTCCAGTCGGCGTCCACGCCGACCACCCGGTGACCCAGGGCGACCAGGCGGCGGACGACCGCGACCCCGGCCGGGCCGCCCGCCCCGGTGACGAGGACGGCGGGGCGCGCCGCGTCCGGGTCGGCGTGCCGGCCGCCGGACGGGGGCGCGGGCGCGGGGTGCAGGGTCGAGGTCACCGGGGCGTCTCCGAGTCGTGCGGGCGGGCGAAGCTGGCGGGGTGCGGGGCAGCGGGACCGGGCGCCGGCGCGGGAGAGGCGGGTGGCGGCGCGGTAGGGCGGCCGGTGGGCGGCACCGGGATCCGCGCGACCGGGACCGTCGGCTGCGCCGGAACCGGCCGGGAGGACAGGCCGTCGTCGACGGCCGGCCGGGCCAGCAGCCACCCCCGCGCCCACAGCCGCAGCGCGGCCACCCGGGTGTCGATGACCGGCTCCCACTGCCGCGCGGCGATGCACTCGGCCAGGCAGTCCAGGACCGCGAGGTCGGTTTCGTAGGTGGCCACGGCCACGAGCGAGGCGCCGTGCGCGCCGAGGCCGTCGGCGGCCAGCTCGCGGACGCGCTCGGCCCGGTGGTCCGGGGGCAGGTGGCCGAGCCGGTAGTCCACGCGCGCGGACTCGCGGCGGGCGGCCAGCCAGGCCGACAGCCGGCGGGGGTAGACGTGGCGGTGCAGCAGCCCGGTGACCGTGGTGCGCCGCCGCCGGGCGCGCCGCTCGTCACCCTCCGGGTCGCGGTAGCCCAGGCCCGGACGGGCCCAGCTGTCGGGGCGGCGGGCGGTGTGCCGGCCCGACACGTCCTGCTCGGCACGCTCGAGGGCCGGCAGGGTGATCCACACCATGAGCAGGAAGCCGCCGAGGGTGGCGACCAGGTTCCACACCGTGCCGACCCAGTCGTGGAAGAGGACCAGCGCGCCCTCGCCCCACAGCAGGCCCGCCCCCGCGGACAGCAGCAGCCGGCCGTGGTTGAGCAGCAGCAGCGCCGCGACGGCGACCAGCAGCCCCCCGGCGGCGTGCAGCTTGCGGCTGCGCAGCACGACCGCGGTCAGCGCGGTCAGCCCCAGCACCGACAGCACCGACGAGCACGACGCCGTCACGACCGCGTCGATGATCCCGCCGTCGCCGGGGAAGAGCAGCACGTGCTGCGGCAGCACGCCCGAGACCCGGCCCGGTGCGATCCAGCCGAGCACCGTCGCCACGCCGGCCGCCTCGACCACCTGGAGCGGGCCGGACAGGTGGCGGAAGCCGAGCACGCAGATCACGGCGGCGAGCGCGAGGTCGAGCAGCACCGGTACCAGCCGGCGGTTCGTCCCCCGCCATGCCCGCCGGCGGACGGGCGGAGCCGCGAGGCCGGCGGCGCTCACCGCTGTCCCCCGGGAGTGGCGGCGAACGACCGCGGCCGGCCGGCGAGCTCCGCCGCGGCGGGACCGGTGGCGGCCACCGCGACGGCAGGTGCTGCCGGCAGCACGGTCGAGGTGGCGCCGGACCGGCTCGTCTTCACCCAGCTGTAGGGCCGCCCGAGCATCCCGTCGACGTAGGCACGGGACGTGATCCAGATCGACAGCGCGAACGCGGGCAGGAAGCCCAGCAGCCGCCAGGCCGACCGCCGCTCCACCCGGCCGACCAGCAACCCGACGCACAGCTCGGCGAGCGGGCCGATGAACAGCAGCATCGACAGCGGCAGCAGCCCGACGACCGGCAGGTCCCCGATGCCGAACGCGCGCAGGACGGTGAGCAGCAGGCCCAGCCCGGACAGCATCGGCACGTGGTAGACGCCGAGGAACAGCGTCGTCTCGACCTTCTCCAGCGGGGACAGGTGCGGCGAGCGCACCAGCGGCCGCCAGTAGTCGCGCAGGCACTTCTGGTGGCCGCGGGCCCAGCGGTAGCGCTGCTTCCAGAACCGCTGGGCGCTGACCACCGCCTCCTCGAAGTCGATGGCCGAGACGTCGTAGCGCACCCGCTGCCCGGCCATGAGGACGCGCAGCGTGAGGTCGGTGTCCTCGGTGACCGTCTCGGGGTTCCAGCCGCCGAGCGCGCGCAGCGTGCTCATCCGCACCGCGCAGTTGGCGCCGCCGTAGGCGGGCAGCTCGAACAGCGCCTGGCGGCCGTACTCGTTGACCAGGTAGCCGGAGAGGTAGTCGACGAAGACGACGGCGGCCATGGAGGAGTCCTTGCCGTTGCGGATCACGCACCGGCCCATGACCGCCCCGACCACCGGGTCGCGGAAGTGCCGGACCAGCCGGCGCAGCGAGGAGGGCTCGGGCTCGTGGTCGGCGTCGAAGACCAGCACGACCTCCGCGTCGACCAGGTCGAGGGCCTCGTTGAGCGCGCCGGACTTGCCCCCGCCGGCGCCGGGCGGCCGGTGCAGCACGCGCAGCCGCGGCTCGCGCGCGGCCCACGCGTCGAGCTTCGCGCCGGTCGCGTCGTCGGACCCGTCGTCGACGACGACGAGCGTGAGCCGGTCGGCCGGGTAGTCCAGCGCGAGCAGCGCCGACACCATCCCGTCCACGACGAGCTCCTCGTTCTTGCAGCCGACGAGCACCGCGACCGGCGGGGTGTAGGTGGCCAGGCCGACGTCGGCGGCGAGCAGGTCGCGCTCGGCCCAGCGGGCGGCCGCGACGGCGAAGGCGAGGTGCCGGCAGAAGTAGACGCCGAACACGACGTTGAGCGCGCCGGCGACCACGCCGAGGGTCGGGTCGAGCCCGAACGCGACGACGGCGGCGGCGAGGGCGACGACGTAGCCGGCCAGGACGAGGGGGCGGCCCTCGGGGCGGTCGGTGCCGTGCGCCACGGGTCCTCCTCCCGGCCTGCCGGTGACGCGTCCGCGCCACCTCCTCGCTGATTCGGCATCTGCCGGCACCACCTGAAGCGGAAGCGCCGACACCCGCCGCAGCGCCGTCCACAGGCGGCCCGCCGTCCACAGCCTGCGGGTGCAGGCCGGCGGGAGCGCCCGGCGCGGCGAGGGTCGGGGCGCGCCCCGCGACCGGGGCCCCCGACCCGAGGAGGAGCCGTGACCACCGACCACCCGCCCGCCGAGGACCCGACCGAGTGGACTCCCGCGGGACGCGGCCGGCGAGGGCTCGCCCGCCGCTGGGCCCGGGTCCGCGCGACCGCCGAGGCGGGCATGAGCACCGCCGAGTACGCCGTCGGCACGGTCGCGGCCTGCGCCTTCGCCGCGGTCCTCTACCGCGTGGTGACGGGGGGCTCGGTCGTCAGCGCGCTCGGCGACCTGGTCGAGTCCGCGCTCGGCGCCCTCTCCTGACCGTGCGCCGCCGCACGGTGTCCCCGGACCGACGGGAGGCCGGGATGGTCACCGCCGAGGCCGCCGTCGTGCTGCCCGTGCTGGTGCTCGTGCTCGCGGCCGTGGTGTCCGCCGTCGTCGTGGTCGGGGCGCACCTGCGCTGCGTGGACGCCGCGCGGGAGGGCGCCCGGGCCGCCGCCCGCGGGGAGGACGCGGCGCAGGTCCGCGCGCTCGCCGCCCGGGTAGCGCCGGACGGGGCGGTGGCCGCGGTGGTCGTCGCGGGGGAGGAGGTCCGGGTTACCGTCGGCGCGTCGGTGGCTCCGCTGGGCATCGGCCCGGCCGTCGGGGTCGGGGCGAGCGCGGTCGCCCGGCTGGAGCCCGGGGTGGCCGCGGGGTGAGCGGGCGCGAGCGGGGCTCGGCGACGGTGTGGACGGTGGCCCTGGCCGGCGTGCTCGCGCTCGTCGGGCTGGCCGCGGTCCTCGTCGGCGCGGCGGCGGTCGCCCGCCACCGCGCCGGGTCCGCGGCCGACCTCGCCGCGCTCGCCGCCGCCGCGCGGGCGGTCAGCGGGGACCCGGCCGCGTGCGCGGCCGCCGCCGAGGTGGCACGGGCCAACGGCGCGGACCTGGCCGCCTGCACGGTCGGGGACGGCGCGGTCGTCGACGTCCGGGTGGCGGTCACCGTCCCGCTCGGCCCGCTGGGCGCCCGCCGCGCCGAGGCGGTCGCCCGCGCCGGGCCGGCCCCGCCCGCGGGCTCAGAAGACGAGACCGTCCTCGACGTGGCCGGCGCCGGCGTCCGCGGCGGGTCCGTCAGCGTCCGGCTCCGCGCCGGGCTCGGGCCGGGGAGCGGCCCGCCCGGTGCCCGGCCGCCGCAGCAGCCCCCGGACCGGGCCGGTCGGCACCACGTGCGCGGTGCCCTCGACGTCGGACTCCTCCACGTCGTCGGCGTCCGCGGTGTCCTCGGCCGCGGCCAGCTCGTCGAGCACGACGTCGAGCACGCGCACGGCGCCGGCCTTGTCCAGCGGGTCGTTGCCGTTGCCGCACTTGGGCGACTGCACGCAGGAGGGACAGCCGCTCTCGCACTCACAGCTGGCGACGGTGGCGCGGGTGGCCCGCAGCCAGCGCCGCAGCGCCGCGAAGCCCCGCTCGGCGAAGCCCGCGCCACCGGGGTGCCCGTCGTAGACGAACACCGTCGCGGTCCCGGTGTCCGGGTGCAGCGCGGTGGACAGCCCGCCGAGGTCCCACCGGTCGCAGGTGGCCAGCAGCGGCAGGATGCCGATCGCCGCGTGCTCGGCCGCGTGCAGCGACCCGGGCAACGCCAGGTCGTCCACCTCGGCGCGGGTGACCGCGTCGGCGTCGAGGGTCAGCCACACCGCCCGGGTGCGCAGCTGGCGCGGCGGCAGGTCCAGCGGGAACTCGGCGAGCACCTCGCCGGTGCCGGCCCGCCGGCGCTGGTAGGCCACGACCTGGTTGGTCACGTCCACGACGCCGGTGTGCGCGGTGACCGTGCCCAGCCGCCGGGTGCGCTCGACGTCCACGACCGACAGGTCGGTGACGTCGCGGGCGACGGTGGTCCACTCCGGGCTCTCGGCGTGCACGACGGCGCAGGCGTCCTCGGGGTCGAACTCGTCGACGACGAAGGTCTCCCCGCGGTGCACGTACAGCGCGCCGGTGTGCACGGTGGAGTGCGCCGCCCCGCCGTCCACGGTGCCCAGCAGCCGGCCGGTGTCGCCCTCGATGATCGCCACCGGCTCGCCGCCGCTGCCCCGGATGTCGACCTCGGGGCGCCCGCGCCCGGCCCAGTACCAGCCGGCCGGGCGCCGCCGCAGATCGCCGACGGCGACGAGCTCCTCCAGCCGCGCCTCGGCCACCGGGCCGCCGAAGTCGGGCAGGTCCTCGGGGGTCAGCGGCAGCTCGGCCGCCGCGGAGCACAGCTGCGGCCCCAGCACGTAGGGGTTGGCGGGGTCGGTGACGGTCGCCTCGACCGGCCGGCCGAAGACCGCGCGGGGGTGGTGGGCCAGGTAGTGGTCCAGCGGGTCGTCGCGGGCGACGAACACGACCAGCGACTCGCGCTGCGCCCGCCCGGCGCGGCCGGCCTGCTGCCAGAGGGAGGCCAGCGTGCCGGGGTAGCCGGCGAGCACCACGGCGTCGAGACCGGCGATGTCGATGCCGAGCTCGAGGGCGTTGGTGGTGGCCACGCCGAGGAGCTCGCCCGCGGACAGCGCCCGCTCCAGCTCGCGCCGCTCCTCGGGCAGGTAGCCGCCGCGGTAGGAGTCCACGCGGCGCACCAGGTCGCTGCGGCCCCGGTCGGCCAGCAGCCGGCGGGCCTGCTCGGCCACCGACTCGGCGCTGCGCCGGGACCGGACGAACGCCAGCGTCCGCGCGCCGCGCTCGACCAGGTCGGCCAGCAGCCCGGCGGTGTCCGCGGCGGCCGACCGGCGCAGCGGCGCCCCGTGCTCGCCGGTCTGCTCGGTGAGCGGGGGCTCCCACAGCGCGAAGGTCGCGCCCGGGCGCGGGGAGCCGTCGTCGGTCACGGCCACGACCGGCGCCCCGACCAGCCGGCCGGCCGCCGCGGCCGGCTCGGCCACGGTCGCCGAGGCCAGCACGAACACCGGGTCGGCGCCGTAGCGGCGGCAGATGCGGCGCAGCCGGCGCAGCACGTGCCCGACGTGCGAGCCGAAGACCCCGCGGTAGGCGTGGCACTCGTCGACGACGACGTAGGCCAGCCGGCGCAGCGTCGAGGACCAGCGCTGGTGGGCCGGCAGCACGCCGCGGTGCAGCATGTCCGGGTTGGTGACGATCCACCGCGAGTGCCGGCGCACCCAGTCCCGCTCCTCGGCGGGGGTGTCGCCGTCGTAGGCGGCCGGCCGCACCGACGGGTCGGCGAGCGCGGCGACCGAGGCCAGCTGGTCGCGGGCCAGCGCCTTGGTCGGCGCGAGGTAGAGGACGCAGGCGCGCGGGTCCTCGACCAGGCGGGTCAGCGCGGGCAGCTGGTAGGCCAGCGACTTGCCCGACGCGGTGCCGGTGGCCACCACCACCGAGGTGCCGTCGTGGGCGAGCTGGGCGGCCTCCACCTGGTGCCGCCACGGCTCGCGGACGCCCTGCTGCTCCAGCCGCTCCCGCAGGCCCGGCTCGACCCACTCCGGCCAGGGCAGGGTCCGGCTCTCCCGCACCGCCAGCCGGTGCACGTGGGTGACCGGGGACTCCTCCTCCGGGGTGCCGGCCAGCAGGTCCGCGAGCAGCTCGGCACCGGGCGGCACGACGTCCGGGGACCCGCTGCTCGCGGGGGTCGCGGACCCGTGCGCGGCGGCCGAGCCGTGGACCGGCGTGCCCTCCACCGCGGTGCCCTCCCCGGCGGTGCCCGGCGCCTCGCCCCCCGAGGACCCTCCGCGGCCGGGTGGGGGAGCAACCGGCCGGACCGGGTGGAGCGTGGTCACCCCTCCACTGTCACACCCGGGGGCAACCCGCCCCTCGTCCCGGGGAGAGGAGCGACCCTCCGCCCACCTGCGGTCACGCCCTGCGCCCACACCGGTTCCGGGGAGGGGGCAGACCGCGGAGTGTGATTCCGCTTACACTCGCGCCTCGTCTCCGGGCGGTCCCGCCCGCCGACGTGCTCTCCGCCGACCGGGGATGCGAGCCGCCCGTCGGCAGCCGACCGCTGGGAGGTACCGATGCCGGACAATGATCTCTCCGGCGGGGACGTCGTCCTCGTGACGGCAGCCCTCGTCGTCTCGCTGGTTGCACTGGTGTTCGCGTGGTCCCTCGTGCGCGCGGTCCTGGGCGCCGATCAGGGCACCGCCCGCATGCGGGACATCGCCCGGGCCGTGCAGGAGGGCGCAGGGGCCTACCTGCGGCGGCAGTTCCGCACGCTCGGCGTCTTCGCCGTGATCGTCTTCCTGCTCCTGCTCGTCCTGCCGGTCCACGACGGCGGCTGGGGCACGCGCATCGGCCGGGCGGTGTTCTTCCTCGTCGGTGCCCTGTTCTCCGCGACGGTCGGCTTCATCGGCATGACGCTGGCCACGCGCGGCAACGTCCGGGTGGCGGCCGCCGCCCGCACCGGCGGCTACCGGCCGGCCTTCCGCATCGCGTACCGCACCGGCGGGGTCTGCGGGATGATCACCGTCGGCCTGGGCCTGTTCGGCGCGTCGCTGGCGCTGCTCCTGTTCGACGAGACCGCCCCCGTCGTCCTCGAGGGCTTCGGGTTCGGCGGCGCGCTCCTCGCCATGTTCATGCGCGTCGGCGGCGGCATCTTCACCAAGGCCGCCGACGTCGGCGCCGACCTCGTCGGCAAGGTCGAGGCCGGCATCCCCGAGGACGACCCGCGCAACGCCGCCACCATCGCCGACAACGTGGGCGACAACGTCGGTGACTGCGCCGGCATGGCCGCCGACCTCTTCGAGTCCTACGCGGTGACCCTCGTGGCCGCGCTGATCCTCGGGCAGGTCTTCTTCGGCGCGGTCGGCATGGTGTTCCCGCTCGTCGTCGCCGCGATCGGCGTGCTCGCCTCCGTGGTCGGCATCCTCGCCAGCAACCCGGGCAAGGGCGACGCCAGCGGCCTGGCCCCGATCAACCGCGGCTTCTTCACCTCCGCGGTCGTCTCCCTCGTCCTCGTCGCCGCCGCGGCCTTCACCGTGCTGCCGAGCGTCGCCGACGTCCCCGACTCGGTGGTCAACCCGCAGGTGCTCGGCTTCGTGTCCGTCCTGGTCGGGATCGTGCTCGCCGCCGCCATCCAGCAGCTCACCGGCTACTTCACCGAGACCAGCCGCAAGCCCGTCCGCGACGTCGGCCAGAGCTCGCTCACCGGCCCCGCGACCGTGGTGCTCTCCGGCATCTCGCTGGGCCTGGAGTCGGCCGTCTACGCCGCCCTGCTCATCGGCGCCGCCGTCTACGGTGCCTTCCTCATCGGCGGCGGCGCGGCGCTGTACGCCGTCGCCCTGGCCGGATGCGGGCTGCTCACCACCGCCGGCGTGATCGTGTCGATGGACACCTTCGGCCCGGTCAGCGACAACGCGCAGGGCATCGCCGAGATGTCCGGCGACATCGACGACGACGGCGCCCGGGTGCTCACCGACCTCGACGCCGTCGGCAACACCACCAAGGCCATCACCAAGGGCATCGCGATCGCGACCGCCGTGCTGGCCGCCACCGCCCTGTTCGGCTCCTACAACGAGCAGGTCCGCGCCGCGCTCGACGGCGTCGACCTCGGGCAGGCGTTCAGCCTGGTCGAGCCGGACAACGTCGTCGGCGCGGTCATCGGCGCGGCGGTGGTGTTCCTCTTCTCCGGGCTGGCGATCAACGCCGTGTCCCGGGCCGCCGGGCGGGTGGTGTTCGAGGTCCGCGAGCAGTTCCGCACCCGCCCCGGGATCATGGACTTCTCCGAGCGGCCGGACTACTCCGCCGTCGTGGACATCTGCACCAAGGACTCGCTGCGCGAGCTGGCCACCCCCGGGCTGCTGGCGGTGCTGGCCCCGGTGGCGGTCGGGTTCGGCCTCGGCTTCGGCCCGCTGGCGGCCTACCTGGTCGGCGCGATCGCGGCCGGCACGCTCATGGCGGTCTTCCTCGCCAACTCCGGCGGGGCCTGGGACAACGCCAAGAAGATGGTCGAGGACGGCGCCTACGGCGGGAAGGGCAGCGAGGCGCACGCGGCCACCGTCATCGGCGACACCGTGGGCGACCCGTTCAAGGACACCGCGGGCCCGGCGATCAACCCGCTGATCAAGGTGATGAACCTGGTGGCGCTGCTCATCGCGCCGGCGGTCGTCGGCCTGCAGGTCGGGGAGGACGCCAACACCACGGTGCGGCTGCTCATCGCGGGCGCCGCGACGCTGGTGGTCGTCGCCGCCGTGGTGGTGTCCAAGCGCCGCTCGGTCGTCGTCGGCGGCACCGCCGGGGAGCCGGCCGGCACGCTGACCACGTCCGCTCCCTGAGACCACCCCGCGAGCCTCCCGACCGGCCCGGCCGGGCGGGAGGCCGCGGCGGCGGTCTGTGGACGGGGAGCCGGCTGGGGACGACGCGGCCGGTCCCGCCGCAGGGCCGTCCTAGCGTCCGCGGCGCCGGATCCACACGGGTCCGGCGCCGACGCCGGGAGGGCCGTTGTCCGTACCCATCGCCATCCAGCTCGACGCCGTCCAGGCGCTCGGTGAGGAGCTCGCCGCCCTGGCCGCCGAGCTGTCCTCCGACGCCGACCTGTGCGCCTCGACCGCGGTCTCGCTGGCGACGGCGGCGCCGGGCGAGGTGTCCGACCGGGCCGGGACGACCGGGCGGATGTGGGCCGCGCTCGTCGCCGACCTCGTCTCCGGGGCCGACGCCGCGGCCACCGCCCTGCTCGACGCGGTGCGGTCCTACCGGCTGGCCGACGCCGCGGTCTCCGACCGGCTGCTGGCGGCGCGGGCGGCGCTGCCCGTGGGCGCCCGGTGAGCGCCCCGGGCCTCGCGCCCGTCGCCGGGTGGGACGTCGCCCTCCTCGACGGCGCCGTCTGGACGCTCGAGGCGGTGACCGAGCGGCTGCCGCGGTGGCGCGCCCGGACGGAGGCGGTCGCCCGAGCCCTGGAGGCCGCCGAGTGCTGGTCCGGCGACGCGGGACGGGCCGCCGCGGGAGCGCTGGGGGAGGTGTCCGCGGTCGTCACGGCGGTGACCACCGCCCTCGGCGCGTCGCTGGACCGGCTGCAGGACACCGCCCGGGAGGCGCGCACCGCGCAGGACCTGGCCGAGCGGGCGCTGGCCGAGGCCGCCGCCCACGGCGTGACCCTCGACGAGGCCGGCGGGGTCGTCCTCCCGACGCCGGCCGCACCGCCGTCCGGCGCGACGCCGGAGGCGCTGGCCGGCCACTACGACGCGATCGCCGAGCAGGCCGCCGCGGCCGAGCGGGTCGCCGGGCTGGCGGCCGACGCCCTCCGTGCGGCGGCCCGCGCCGCCACCTGCGCGGCCGACTCGGCCGCGCCGCTGGGCGGGATCGGAGGGGCCGGGGGAGTCGTGCCCCCGGACCACGCCGGCCTCGCGGCGGCCGTCGCCGCGGACGGGGTCTGGACCCCCTCGTGCCTGCCGGTGCGGGGGACGTCGCCGGAGGCGGTGGCGGCCTGGTGGGCGGGGCTGTCCACCCGGGCGCGCGAGCTGGTGACCTCGGTGGACCCCCGGCTCGTCGGGAACCTGGACGGCCTGCCGGCCTGGGCGCGGGACCGGGCGAACCGGATGGTGCTCGAGCGGGCGCTGGCCGACCCGTCCGGGGACACGGAGGAGACCGCGCGGGCGGTGGCGGCCGAACTGGCGCGCGCGGAGGCGGCCGGCCGCCCGGTGCAGCTGTGGGGTCTCGACCTCGACGACCACCTGGCGGCCGTGGTCCACGGCGACCTCGACACCGCCGACGACGTCGGGGTGTACGTGCCCGGCGTCGGCAACGACGTCGACGACCTCGGCGGCCTGGGCGCCGACGCGCGGGCGGTCGCCGACGCGACCCGGGCCGCCGCCCCCGCCGCCTCGGTGGCCACGGTCGCCTGGCTGGGCTACCGCCCGCCGGGGAACGTCGCGTTCCCGACGGCGTGGGGTGAGGGCCGGGCGGCGACCGGCGGGCGGGCCCTGGCCGGCGACCTGGCCGGGCTGGCGGCGGCGCGGGCGGCCGACCCCGTCCGGGGCGGCGAGCCGCCCCGGGTCACCGTCGTCGCGCACAGCTACGGGACCGTCGTGGTCGACCGCGCCGCGGAGGAGCCCGGGCGGTTGGCGGCCGACGCGGTGGTCCTCCTCGGCAGTCCCGGGATGGACGGCCCGGCGTCGGACCTGGAGGTGGCAGAGGTCCACGAGGCCTCGCCGTCCCTGGACCTCGTCACCTGGCCGCTCGACGTCCACGGCGCGAACACCGGCGACGACGACTTCGGGGCGACGCCGCTGCCGGCCGACTGGGACACCTGGCACACCTGGTACCTCGACCCCGGCCGGCCGACCCTCGCGGGGATCGCGGAGGTGGTCGCCGGGGTCCAGGAGGGCGACTGAGCGGCCGGGACCCACCCGGGGGAGGCCGGGAACAGCGGCGCCGCTGCACCGTTGGAGGCGGTGACGGCGCGCCCGCGCGCAGTCGCCGGCCGGTCGCGTTCCGGCGTCGTGGCCTACCGTGGCCCGCCGAGGGGGCGCACCGCGTGACGACGAGACCGCACACCGCGCTGCCGCGACCAGCACCACCCGACAGGAGCACCGTGCCCACGAAGACCGCGAAGAACGGCCAGACCGCCGCCACGACCGCCGGCGGCACCAGCACGCCCGCCCGCCGCCGGGCCGCTGCTGCGGGGGGCGGCCGGCCGCTGGTCATCGTGGAGTCGCCGACCAAGGCCGGGAAGATCGCCGGCTACCTCGGCAACGGCTACGTCGTCGAGGCCAGCGTCGGGCACATCCGCGACCTCCCGCGCAACGCCGCCGACGTCCCGGCCGAGCACAAGGGCGCCCCGTGGGCCCGCCTGGGCGTCGACGTCGACAACGCCTTCGAGCCGCTCTACGTCATCAGCCCCGACCGCAGGCAGCAGGTCAGCCGGCTCAAGCAGCTGGTCAAGGACGCCAGCGAGGTCTACCTCGCGACGGACGAGGACCGCGAGGGCGAGGCCATCGCCTGGCACCTGGTCGACACCCTCAAGCCGCGGGTCCCGGTCCGCCGGATGGTCTTCCACGAGATCACCCCCGAGGCGATCGCCCGCGCCGTGGCCAACCCCCGCGAGCTGGACACCGCGCTGGTCGACGCGCAGGAGACCCGCCGCATCCTCGACCGGCTCTACGGCTACGAGGTCAGCCCGGTCCTCTGGAAGAAGGTCCTGCCCCGGCTGTCGGCCGGCCGCGTGCAGTCGGTGGCCACCCGCATCGTCGTCGAGCGGGAGCGCGAGCGGATGGCGTTCACCGCCGCCGACTACTGGTCCCTCGACGGCGTCTTCGCCGTTCCCGGCCGGGCAGGCGCCGACGCGGGCGAGCCGACGACGCTGCGCGCCCGCCTGGTGAGCGTCGACGACAGCCGCGTGGCCACCGGCCGCGACTTCGACCCCGCCACCGGGCAGGTGACCGGCGACGTCGTCCACCTCGACGAGGCCGGCGCCCGGGGCCTGGCCGCCCGGCTCGAGGGCCGGCAGGTCACGGTCAGCCGGGTCGACGAGAAGCCCTACCGGCGCCGCCCCTACGCGCCGTTCACCACCTCCACGCTGCAGATGGAGGCCGGCCGCAAGCTCGGCTGGTCCTCGGCGCAGGTCATGCGGGTGGCCCAGCGGCTGTACGAGAACGGCCACATCACCTACATGCGGACCGACTCGACCAACCTCTCCAACGAGGCGATCAACGCCGCCCGCACCCAGGCCCGCGAGCTCTACGGCGACGCCTACGTCCCCGCCGAGGCCCGCCGCTACAGCAAGAAGGCCAAGGGCGCGCAGGAGGCGCACGAGGCGATCCGCCCCGCCGGCGACTCCTTCCGCACCCCCGGCCAGCTCGCCGGGCAGCTCGCCCGCGACGAGTTCCGCCTCTACGAGCTCATCTGGCAGCGCACCGTCGCCTCGCAGATGGCCGACGCCGTCGGGCAGACCGTGAGCATCCGGCTGGCCGGCCGCAGCACCACCGACGAGCGGGTCGAGTTCACCGCCAGCGGCCGCACGATCACCTTCCCCGGGTTCCTGCGCGCCTACGTCGAGTCCCGCGACGAGGGCGCCGCGACCGGCGACGACGAGCACGGCAGCGACGACGCCGAGCGGCGGCTGCCCCGGGTCGAGCGCGGCCAGCCGCTCGACACGCAGTCGCTGGAGCCCAAGGGCCACACGACGACCCCGCCGTCGCGCTACACCGAGCCCAGCCTGGTCGCCCGGCTCGAGGAGCTGGGCATCGGCCGTCCCTCGACCTACGCGTCGATCATGCAGACGATCCAGGACCGCGGCTACGTGTGGAAGAAGGGCTCCGCGCTGGTCCCCTCCTTCACCGCCTTCGCGGTGGTCAACCTGCTCGAGCAGCACTTCGCCGCGCTGGTCGACTACGACTTCACCGCGTCGCTGGAGAACGAGCTCGACGAGATCGCCGCCGGTGAGCTCGGCCGGGTCGACTGGCTGACCGAGTTCTACTTCGGCGGCGAGGGCCGGCACGCCGGCGGCATCGCGGCCTCCGGCGGGCTCAAGCAGGTCATCGGCCAGCAACTGGAGGAGATCGACGCCCGCGGCGTCAACTCGATCCCGCTGCGGGCGACCGGGCCGGCCGGCGAGCCGGTCGTGGTCCGCGTCGGCCGCTACGGCCCCTACCTGCAGGCCGGCGGCGAGGACGGCCCGCGGGTCAGCCTCCCCGAGGACCTGCCGCCCGACGAGCTGACCAGCGAGAAGGTCGCCGAGCTGCTCGCCGCGCCCTCCAGCGACCGGCAGCTGGGCACCGACCCCGAGTCCGGCCACCCGGTGGTCGTCAAGGCCGGCCGCTACGGCCCCTACGTCACCACCGTGGTCCCCGAGGGCAGCAAGGACAGCCCGCGGACGGCGAGCCTGTTCGCCTCCATGTCCCCGGAGACGGTGACCCTCGAGCAGGCGCTGCAGCTGCTCACCCTGCCCCGCACCGTGGGCGCCGCGCCCGACGGCGAGGAGATCCAGGCGCTCAACGGCCGGTACGGGCCCTACCTCAAGAAGGGCAGCGACTCGAGGTCGCTGGAGGACGAGCAGCGGCTGTTCACCGTCACCCTCGACGAGGCGCTGGCCGTGTTCGCCCAGCCCAAGCAGCGGGGCCGGCGGGCCGCGGCCGCGCCGCTCAAGGAGCTCGGTCCCGACCCGGTCACCCAGGGCCGGATCACGGTCCGCGAGGGCCGCTTCGGTCCCTACGTCACCGACGGCGAGACCAACGCCAGCCTGCGCAAGGGCGACGACGTCGAGACCATCTCCCTCGACCGCGCCGCCGAGCTGCTCGCCGACCGCCGCAGCCGGCCCGCCGCCACGAAGAAGAAGGCCGCCAGGAAGGCGACCAAGTCGACGGCGACCAAGTCGACGGCGGCCAAGAAAACGGCGGCTACCAAGGCCACCGCCAAGAAGGCGGCCAAGTCGACGGCGGCCAAGAAGGCGGCGGAGAAGGCGACCGCGTCCGACGCCGTCCCCGCGAGCTGAGCGTGACGGCGACCGGCTCGCTCGACCCCGCCCACTGGCAGCAGCGGCGGACGTCGTTCGGGTCGGTCGCCGCCGACTACGCCGCGCTGCGCCCGGGCTACCCGGCCGACGCGGTGGCGTTCCTGCTCGGGGACCGGCCGCGACGGGTGCTCGACCTGGGCGCCGGCACCGGCCTGCTCACCGACCTCCTCGCCGCCGCCGGGCACGAGGTGCTCGCCGTGGACCCGTCGGCGGAGATGCTCGCCCAGCTGCGGGCCCGGCACCCCGGCGTCCCGGCGCAGGTCGGCGGCGCGGAGGCGATCCCGCTGCCCGACGCGAGCGTGGACGCCGTGGTCGCGGGCCAGGCCGCGCACTGGTTCGACCCGGAGCCGGCCGCGGCGGAGCTGCGCCGGGTGCTGCGGCCCGGCGGCGTCGTCGGGTTCGTGTGGAACACCCGCGACGAGACCGTCCCCTGGGTCGCCGCCCTCGGCGCCGCGCTGGCCACCGAGGCCCGCGGCCACGAGGCCGACCAGGGCGTCGTGGCCGCGTTCGCCGCGGCGCTGCCCGCCGACGTCGCCACTGCGCGGTCGCGGATCGTCCAGCGGGTCCCGCCCGAGCAGGTCGTCGGGGGCATCGGCACCCGCAGCTACGTGGCGACGATGGCCCCCGACGCCCGCGCCGCCTTCCTCGGCGGCATCCGCGACCTGCTGGCCACCCACCCGGACACGGCCGGGCGCGACGTCCTCGAGCTGCCCTACCGCACCGACGCCCACCGGCTCACCCCGCGCTGACCGGCCGGGATCCCACGGCGAACACCCGGCGGAAGGGCAGCACCGTCGTCCCGTCCGGCCGCGCCGGGTAGGCCGCCCGCAGCGCCGCCGCGTACTCGGCGGTGAACGCGGCGGCGGCGGCGTCGTCGAGCAGCGCCAGCACCGGCCGCAGCACCGTGCTGCGCACCCAGCCCAGCACCGGGTCGGCGCCGCGCAGCACGTGCAGGTAGGTGGTCTCCCAGACGTCGGCGGACAGGCCCGCCGCCGTGAGGACGTCGAGGTAGCCCCCCGGGTCGAGCACCGGGTCGGGCGGGGGAGCGGCCGCGGCCAGGCGGGGCGCCCACCGCGGCGCGGCGCACAGCGCCGCGAGCAGCCGGTGGGTCGGGGCGCGGTGGTTGCCGGGCACCTGCAGCGCCACCCACCCGCCCGGGGCGAGGCCGGCGGTCCACCGCGCGAGCAGGTCGGCGTGCCCGGGCACCCAGTGCAGGACGGCGTTGGTGACGACGACGTCGACCGGGCCGTCCGGCCGCCAGTCGCGGACGTCGCCGGGCACGAAGCGCACCCGCCCAGGGACGGCGTGCGCGGCCGCGGCGGCCAGCATCTCCGGGGAGGAGTCGACGCCGGTCACCCGCGCGCCGGGCCAGCGCCGCGCGAGCGAGGCGGTCAGCTCCCCGGTGCCGCAGCCGAGGTCGACGACCTCACGCGGCCCGTGCGCGGCCACCCGGGCCACGAGGTCGGCGAACGGCCGCGCCCGCTCACCGGCGTGGCGCAGGTAGACGGCGGGGTCCCAGGCGGCGCTCACCCGCCGACCGTAGGACCCCGGGAGCGTCGTCCCCGGCCGGTACCGTGGACCGGCCGACGCCCACCCTCCACGACTCCCCGGGAGCCCCCGATCGACGCCTCTGGTCGCCTGCCCGGCCGCGGCCTGTTCGTCGCCTTCGAGGGTGGGGAGGGCGCCGGGAAGTCCACCCAGGTCCGGCGGCTGTTCGACTGGCTGGGCCTGGTCGAGGTGCCGGCCAGGGTGACCCACGAGCCCGGCGGCACGCCGCCCGGCGCCCGCATCCGCGCGCTGCTGCTCGACCCGGCCAGCGCCGGGCTGTCCCCGCGCGCCGAGGCGCTGCTCTACGCCGCCGACCGCGCGCACCACGTCGACACGGTGGTCCGCCCGGCGCTCGAGGCCGGCGAGGTGGTGGTCACCGACCGCTACGTCGACAGCTCGCTGGCCTACCAGGGCGCCGGCCGGGCGCTCGCCCTCGACGAGGTCCGGCGGCTGTCGGCCTGGGCCACCGGCGGCCTGGTGCCCGACCTCACCGTGCTGCTGGACCTGCCGCCCGAGGCGGGCCTGGCGCGCGCCCGCGGCCGCGCCGCCGCCGACCGGCTGGAGTCGGAGTCGGTGGAGTTCCACGAGCGGGTCCGCGCCACCTTCCTCGACCTCGCCGCCGCCGAGCCCGGGCGCTACCTCGTGCTCGACGCGCGGCGCCCCGCCGACGAGCTCGCCACGGCCGTCCGCGAGCGGGTCGGCGCGCTCATGCCGGGGAGGGTGGCGTGAGCACGGCCGACGGCGTCTGGGCGGAGGTCGTCGGCCAGCCGGCGGTGGTCGCGGAGCTCCGGGCCGCCGTCGCGCAGCCCGCGGCGATGACCCACGCCTGGCTGTTCACCGGGCCGCCCGGGTCCGGCCGCTCGGTGGCCGCGCGCGCCTTCGCCGCGGCGCTGCAGTGCCCCGCCGGCGGTGACGGCACCTGCCACGCCTGCCGGACGGTGCTCGCCGGCACCCACGCCGACGTGCAGACCGTCGCCCCCGAGGGCCTGTCGATCGGCGTCGTCGAGGCGCGCGAGCTGGTCCGGCTGGCCGGGCGGGCGCCGTCGCAGGGCCGCTGGCAGGTCGTCGTCGTCGAGGACGCCGACCGCATGACCGAGCAGGCCTCCAACGCCGTGCTCAAGATGATCGAGGAGCCGCCCCCGCGGACGGTCTTCCTGCTCTGCGCGCCGAGCCTGCACCCCGAGGACGTGCCGGTCACCATCCGCTCGCGCTGCCGCGTCGTGAGCCTGCGGACGCCGCCGGTCGACGCGGTCGCCGACGTGCTGGTGCGCCGCGACGGGATCGACCCGGCGCTGGCGGCCTGGGCGGCGGCCGCGGCCGGCGGGCACGTCGGGCGGGCCCGGCACCTGGCCCGCGACGAGGACGCGCGGCTGGCCCGCAAGGCCGTGCTCGACGTCCCGCTGTCGCTGGTGTCGCTGGCCGCCTGCCTCACCGCCGCCGACGACCTGGTCAGCGCGGCGAAGGAGGAGTCCGACCGGACCACCGCGGCCCTCGACGACGCGGAGACCGAGGCCGTGAAGACGAGCCTCGGCGTCGGCGCGCGGGGGCCCGGGGTGGCCGCCGCCCGGGGCGGTGCCGGGGTGCTCAAGGACCTCGAGAAGCGGCAGAAGAGCCGCGCCACCCGGCTCGGCCGCGACTCGCTGGACCGCGCGCTGGTCGACCTCGCCGCGCTCTACCGCGACGCGCTGGTGCTCGCCGCCGCGGGGGAGCACTCGCCGGTGCTGTCGCACCCCGACCGGCGGGCCGACGCCGAGGAGCTGGCCCGGCGGATCGGCGCCGAGGGCGCGCTGCGCCGGATCGACGCCGTCCTGGCCTGCCGCACCGCGCTGGAGCAGAACGTGAAGCCGCAGGTCGCCGTCGAGGCGCTCACCGTGGCGCTGCGCCTGCCCACCCCGTGACCGCCGGGCCTGCGCGGGCGCGGCGGATCGGTGTCGTACTCTGGACGCCGCACGCCCGCCGCCTTAGCTCAGTCGGTAGAGCATCTCACTCGTAATGAGAAGGTCGTCGGTTCGATTCCGACAGGCGGCTCACCACCCAGCGGCCCTCCCCTCCCGGGGAGGGCCGCTGCGTCGTCCCTGGGGACCGTGGTCCCGCTCTGGCACGATCCGCCCGTGGCCACCGGACCCGACGGGCAGCGCCTGCGCGACCTCGCGCGGCTGCGCCGCGTCCGCGACCGGATCGACCGCGAGTACGCCCAGCCGCTCGACGTCGAGGCGCTCGCCCGGGGCGTGCACGTGTCGGCCGGGCACCTCAGCCGCGAGTTCCGCCGCGCCTACGGGGAGTCGCCGTACTCGTACCTGATGACCCGGCGCATCGAGCGGGCGATGGCGCTGCTGCGCCGGGGCGACCTGAGCGTCACCGAGGTCTGCTTCGCCGTCGGCTGCTCGTCGCTGGGCACGTTCAGCACCCGCTTCACCGAGCTGGTCGGCATGCCGCCGAGCACCTACCGGCGCCTCGCGGCCGGGTCCACCGCCGGCATCCCGGCGTGCGTCGCCAAGCAGGTCACCCGACCGGTCAGGAATCGAGAAGCCCCGGTGGGGACGCCGTCCCTAGCGTGACCGCCATGGACCTCACCATCCACTACGCCTTCCTCCCGCACGACGACCCGGAGGCCTCGCTGGCCTTCTACCGCGACACCCTGGGCTTCGAGCTCCGCAACGACGTCGGGTACGGGGGGATGCGCTGGCTGACCGTGGGCCCGCCCGGCCAGCCCGCGACCTCGATCGTCCTGCACCCGCCGGCGGCCGACCCCGGCGTCACCGACGACGAGCGCCGCACCATCACCGAGATGATGGCCAAGGGCACCTACGCCTCCATCGTCCTGGCCACGAAGGACCTCGACGGCGCCTTCGAGCGGCTGCAGGCCGGCGACGCCGAGGTCGTCCAGGAGCCGGCCGAGCAGCCCTACGGCGTCCGCGACTTCGCCGTCCGGGACCCCGCGGGCAACCTCGTCCGCGTCCAGGAGGCCGGCTGAGCCGCCCGCCGTCCCGAGCGCACGACGCCCGCCCGGGGCCGGCCGGACGGGCGTCGCCCCGTGCCGGCCGTCACCCCCACCAGGTAGACAGCGAACGCGCCGACGACGGCGGCGCCCACCGGATGGAGAGACGATGAGCACCGCCACCAGCACCGGCCGGCAGGCGTCCGGGTCGCACGCGGCCGACTCCCACGACCGCATCCGCGTGCACGGCGCGCGGGAGAACAACCTCAAGGACGTCAGCGTCGAGCTCCCCAAGCGCCGGCTCACGGTGTTCACCGGCGTCTCCGGCTCGGGCAAGAGCTCGCTGGTGTTCGGCACGATCGCCGCGGAGTCCCAGCGGCTGATCAACGAGACCTACAGCGCCTTCGTGCAGGGCTTCATGCCCACGCTGGCCCGCCCCGACGTCGACGTCCTCGACGGCCTGACGACGGCGATCATCGTCGACCAGGAGCGCATGGGCGCCAACCCGCGCTCCACGGTCGGCACCGCCACCGACGCCAACGCGATGCTGCGCATCCTGTTCAGCCGGCTCGGGCAGCCGCACGTCGGCGGGCCCCAGGCGTTCTCCTTCAACGTCGCCTCGATCAGCGGCGCCGGCGCGGTGAAGGTCGAGCGGGGCGGCCGCGAGGTCAAGGAGCGCCGGGAGTTCAGCATCACCGGCGGCATGTGCCCGCGCTGCGAGGGCATGGGCCGGGTCAACGACATCGACCTGTCCGCCCTCTACGACGAGCGCAAGTCGCTCGACGAGGGCGCGCTGACCGTCCCCGGCTACAGCATGGACGGCTGGTACGGCCGCGTCTTCGCCGGCGCCGGGCTGCCCATGGACAAGCCGATCGCACAGTTCACGGAGTGGGAGCTGGACACGCTCCTGTACAGCGCGCCGACCAAGATCAAGGTCGAGGGGATCAACCTCACCTACGAGGGCCTCGTCCCCAGGATCCAGAAGTCGATGCTGTCCAAGGACGTCGACGCGCTGCAGCCGCACGTCCGCGCCTTCGTCGAGCGGGCGATCACCTTCACGACCTGCCCCGGGTGCGGCGGCTCCCGGCTCAGCGAGGCCGCCCGGTCCTCGAGGATCTGCGGGGCCAGCATCGCCGACCTCTGCGCGATGCAGATCAGCGACCTCGCCGAGTGGGTCCGCGACCTCGACGAGGCCTCGGTGGCCCCGCTGCTCACGGCGCTGCGGGAGACGCTGGACTCCTTCGTCGAGATCGGGCTGGGCTACCTCTCCCTCGACCGCCCCTCGGGCACGCTGTCCGGGGGCGAGGCCCAGCGCACCAAGATGATCCGGCACCTCGGCTCCGCCCTCACCGACGTCACCTACGTCTTCGACGAGCCGACCGTCGGCCTGCACCCGCACGACATCCAGCGGATGAACGACCTGCTGCGGCAGCTGCGGGACAAGGGCAACACCGTGCTCGTCGTCGAGCACAAGCCGGAGGCGATCGCGATCGCCGACCACGTCGTCGACCTCGGCCCCGGGGCCGGCACCGCCGGCGGCGAGGTGGTGTTCGAGGGCACCGTCGAGGGACTGCGGGCCAGCGGCACGCTGACCGGGCGGCACCTGGACGACCGGGCGGCGCTCAAGACGTCGGTGCGCACGCCGACCGGTGCGCTCGAGGTCCGCGGCGCCCGCACGCACAACCTGCAGGGCGTCGACGTCGACATCCCGCTCGGCGTGCTCGTCGTCGTCACCGGGGTGGCCGGGTCGGGCAAGAGTTCGCTGGTCCACGGGTCGGTGGCGGGCCGGGAGGGCGTGGTGACCGTCGACCAGACCGCGATCCGCGGCTCGCGGCGGAGCAACCCGGCCACCTACACCGGGCTGCTGGAGCCGATCCGCAAGGCGTTCGCCAAGGCCAACGGCGTCAAACCCGCGCTGTTCAGCGCCAACTCCGAGGGCGCCTGCCCCACCTGCAACGGTGCGGGCGTCGTCTACACCGACCTCGGGATGATGGCCGGCGTCGCCACCCCCTGCGAGCAGTGCGAGGGCCGGCGGTTCGACGCCTCGGTGCTCGAGTACCACCTCGGCGGCAAGGACATCAGCGAGGTGCTGGCGATGCCGGTCGCCGAGGCCCGGGAGTTCTTCGGGTCCGGCGAGGCCCGCACGCCCGCCGCGGCGAGGGTCCTCGACCGGCTCGCCGACGTCGGGCTCGGCTACCTCACCCTCGGCCAGCCGCTCACCACGCTGTCCGGCGGCGAGCGGCAGCGGCTCAAGCTGGCCGCCCAGATGGCCGACGAGGGGGCCGTCTACGTGCTCGACGAGCCGACCACCGGCCTGCACCTCGCCGACGTCGAGAACCTGCTCGCCCTCCTCGACCGGCTCGTCGACTCCGGCCGGTCGGTGGTCGTGATCGAGCACCACCAGGCGGTCATGGCGCACGCCGACTGGATCGTCGACCTGGGGCCCGGGGCCGGCCACGACGGCGGCCGGGTCGTCTTCGAGGGCACGCCCGCCGACCTCGTCGCCGCCCGCTCCACCCTCACCGGCGAGCACCTCGCGGCCTACGTCGGCGCCTGACGGGGAGCTCCCCGGTCCCTCTCCTTCGAGGGGGGACCGGGAGCCGCGGACTCACAAGGGGAACAGGAGCGGTCGATACCTCTCCCGTCGGTGCCCGGGACCGCAGGGCGCCGGAGGGGGGATCCATGCACCACGACGCCGGCACGTCCACACTCACCACACGACTGGTCCTGCGGCTGGCCGCCGACCTCGGCGGTGACGGCTCGGCCGACCGGGTCCTGGCACGGTCCGGGCTGGGCGACCGCCGGGCGGAGCTCGAGGGCCTGCACGGCCGGGTGCCCTACGCGGTCAAGTCGGCGCTCCTGGACGCGGTGGCCACCGAGCTCGGCGACCCGCGGATCGGGCTGCGCCTCGGGGAGGCCGCACTGCAGGACGAGGCGCTCGCGCCGTTCCGGGCGGTGGTCCGGGCCCTGGGCTCGCCGGAGGCCGTGCTGCGCTCGGTGTCGCGGGTGTCGACCCGGCTGGACACCGCCACGGTCTTCCGCTGCCTCGGCACGGACCCGGGCGCCGCCCGCGTGGGGTGGCGGGTCCTGCCGCCGAACGTCCCGAACCGGGTCGACTGCGACTACAACGCCGGGATGCTCCGGCAGGTGACCGTCGTCTTCGGGCTCCCCGCGGCGGAGGTGCGGCACGAGACCTGCCAGGTCGACGGCGCCCCGGAGTGCGTCTACGAGGTGAGCTGGGTGCCGCGGCGCAGGACCTCGCGGAGACCGTGGCGCCGGCGGCCCGCGGCCCGGACCGACCTGGACGCGGCGCTGCTGTCCGACGAGCGGCTGGCGATCCTGCAGGACGCGGTCGGTGACCTGGTCTGCGGTGCCGACCTCGAGCAGACCCTAGACCGCATCACGTCCCGCGCGGACCGGGCGCTGCACGCCCCCGGCCACCTGCTCGACGTCCGCCTGCCGGACGGGACCCGGCACGTCCGGGCCCGGGGTCTCGGCTCGCAGGTCGCGGACCACCTCGGCGACACCGTCCTGCAGCCCGGTCTCCAGCGGGTGGGGGACGCGGAGGTGCTGGCCGTGCCGGTGGCCACGGCCGACCGGACCCACGGCGTCCTCGCCGCCGTCCTGTGGCCGGGGCAGGCGTTCTTCCCCGAGGACGAGGCGGTGCTGGCCGCCTTCGCCCGGCACGCCGCCGTGGGTCTGCGGACGTCGGCACTGCTCGCCGAGGCCCGGGAGCACGAGGAGACCGCCCGCCTGCTGCTCACCGTGGCGAGGTCCCTCGCCGGCCAGCCGTCGGTGCAGCGGATCGCCCAGGCGGTCGCCGAGGCGGTGCCGGTGCTCTCCTCGGCCGACCGCTCGGCGGTCGCCCTGTGGGAGTCCGGCGGGGAGTCGGTCCGGGTCGCGGGGGCCAGCGGCTGGAGCGGCGAGCTGGCCGACCGCATCGCCCGCTACGCGACCGACACCTCGCAGAGCCCGGAGCTGTGCGAGATCGTCCGGCACGGCCGGCCGATGCTCGTCGACGCCTCGGGCTCATCCTGGGCGCGCGGCGTCCTGGAGGAGTTCGGTGTGCGCGCCATGGCCGGTGTGCCGATCGCCGTCGGGAAGCGGTTCGTCGGCGTCGTGCTGGCGCACTGGGTGCACCGCGAGCCGCCCGCCGTGCTCGGCGAGCCGCTCGTCGAGCGCCTGTGGGGCCTGGCCGGCATCGCCGGCGTGGCGTTGGAGAACAGCCGGCTGGCGGGGGAGGTCGAGTGGCGGGCCGCGCACGACGCCCTCACCGGGCTGCCGAACCGCGAGACGTTCGAGGCGCACCTGCGGCAGCTCGTGGCGCGCGACGACGGGTCCGCCGACTGTGCGGTGCTGTTCTGCGACGTCAGCCGGCTGAGCAGGGTCAACCAGAGCCTCGGTCACGAGGCCGGCGACGAGGTCCTGCGGCAGGTCGCCGACCGGCTCCGGTCGGTGTTGCGCGAGGGGGACGTGCTGGCCCGGTACAGCGGTGACCAGTTCGTCGTCGCCCTCCCGGGGGTCGCGGCCACGGGGCTCGCGGCACTCGGGGACCGGGTCGCCGCCGCCTGCACGACCCCGGTGACCGTGGCCGGGGAGGACGTCTTCGTCGACCTCGTGACCGGCGCGGCGGCGACGGACACCCCGGACGCGCCCGCGGTGTCGGCCCGGGACCTCGTCGCCCGGGCCGCCGAGGACCTGCAGCGGGCCAAGGCCCGGCTGCACGGCGGCCGCAGCACGCGGACCGCCTCGGCGCACGAGCTGCGGCTGGAGACCGACCTGCACGGCGCCCTGGCGCGCGGGGAGATCGAGGTCCACTACCAGCCGCAGGTCGACCTGGTCAGCGGGCGGGTGGCGGCCGTGGAGGCGCTGGTCCGGTGGCGTCACCCCGAGCTCGGCTCCGTCCCCCCGGACGTGTTCGTCCCCCTCGCCGAGGCCGGCGGCCTGATCGGGGACCTCGGCGCGCACGTCCTCCGCGAGGCCTGCGCCACGGTCGCGCGGTGGCGGCGCGAGGGGCTCGACCTGGACGTGGCCGTCAACGTGTCCCCGCTCCAGCTCGCCGCCCCCGACTTCGCCGACCTGGTCGAGGCGGTCCTGCTGGAGACCGGGCTGCCGTGCCGGGCGCTGACGGTGGAGGTCACCGAGAGCCAGGTGCTGTCGGAGGCCGCGGTGCGCAACGGGCACCTCGCGCGCCTGCGCGGGCTCGGCGTCGGCGTGTCCGTCGACGACTTCGGCACCGGGTGGTCCTCCCTGACGCAGCTGCGCCGGCTCCCGGTGACCGAGGTCAAGATCGACCGCTCCTTCACGGCGGGGATGACCGACGGCGACGGCCCGGTCGTGGCCGGGGTCGTCGGCCTGGGCCGTGGTCTCGGGCTGCGCGTGGTCGCCGAGGGGGTCGAGACCGCCGAGCAGGTCCGCCGGCTCACCGCCCTCGGGTGCGACCGGGTGCAGGGGTACCTGGTCGGCCGGCCCGCCCCGGCCGGGGAGCTCGCGGAGCGGCTGCACGGGGCCCCCGTCCTGCCGGCCGACGTGCCGCGGCCGCGGGTGCCCGTCTCCGGCTGAGGCCGTCGGCGTGCCCCGCCGGCACCTCACCCGGCGGGGGTGGGGGGACCCGCCGGAGGCGCGCCCGACTGGAGTCCCGTGTCCTCGCTGCCGATGGGAGTGGGGAACGTGACCGCGAGGAGCCGCCGCGTGCCGGGTGGTCCGACGGCGTCACGTGGGTGACCAGGTGAGCGAGGAGAGCGACGATGGGGACGCCGGGAGTCGACTACCCCGAGGACAGGGCCGTGCTCGACGTGAAGGCGGTCAGCCGGGACGACGTGCTGACCAGCTTCGTCGAGGAGGCGACGGGCGGCGAGCTCGTCGTCAGCGTCGGTGAGGACGCCTCGCGGCGCCGCGTCCGCCTCGACGTGGGCGAGCGCATGGAGCTCATCTGGCGGGGGCCCGAGGAGCTGCGCTCCCTGCCGGTGGAGCTGGTCGAGGTCCGCACCGGCGACGCGCCGACCTGGCGGCTGCGGGTCGTCGGCCCCGCCTCGCGCGGTCAGCGGCGGGCCGCGGTCCGCAGCCCGCTGTCGGTCCCCGTCGAGCTGGGCAGCGGTGACGCGCTCCTGTCGGGGACCAGCGTCGACCTCAGCGAGGGCGGCATGCGCTGCATCCTCGGCGGCAGGCGGGAGGTGGGCGCGGCGCTGGAGGTCGGCGCGGTCCTCCCGGTGACCGTGGACCTGGACGGCACCCGGGTGTCGGCCAAGGCCGAGGTCGTCCGGCGTCACCCGCGCGAGGACGAGCGCACGGAGCTGTCGCTGCGCTTCGTGGGCCTGGGGGAGAAGCGCGAGGACCTCATCCGCCGGCGGGTGTTCGCCGAGCTGCGCGACCTGCGCTCCCGCGGCCTCATCTGACCCCGGCGCGCTGCGCCAGACTGCCGGCGTGGACAGAGCCCTCCTCAGCGCCGTCGCCCACCGCTGGCACCCGGTCGCGGCCCCCGTCTCCGACGACGCCCTCGCCCGGCTGGTCGCGCGGCTGGCCCCGCCCGAGGGCGGCCGGGTGCTCGACCTCGGCTGTGGCTCCG
Organism: Geodermatophilus sp. SYSU D00698; assembly: GCF_054050335.1. Taxonomy (NCBI): domain Bacteria; kingdom Bacillati; phylum Actinomycetota; class Actinomycetes; order Geodermatophilales; family Geodermatophilaceae; genus Geodermatophilus; species Geodermatophilus sp. SYSU D00698. The sequence continues at coordinate 258,362 of NZ_JBJGZD010000002.1, read as the reverse complement.
GCGCCTGGCTGCTGCCGCTGGTGGCCGCCCACCCCGGCGTCGTCGGCGTCGGCGTGGACACCTCCGCCCCCGCCCTGGACGCCGCCCGGGACCGCGCCGCGCTCGGCGGCCTGGTCGGCCGGGTCGACCTCGTGGAGGCCGACGCGGCGGCCTGGCGCGGTGGGCGGTTCGACGTCGTCGTCTGCATCGGCGCCACGCACGTCTTCGGCGGGCCGGCCGGGACCCTCGACGCGGTGCGCGGCCACCTGCGCCCCGGCGGCCGGGTGCTGTTCGGCGACGGCTTCTGGGAGGCCGGGCCCGGTGAGGCGGCGCTGGCCGGCCTCGGCGCCGAGCCCGGCGAGCTGCCGGACCTGCCCGGGCTGCTGGCCGAGGTGACCCGGGCCGGCTTCGAGCCCGGCTACGGCCACCTGTCCACGCTCGCCGAGTGGGACGAGTACGAGTGGTGCTGGACCGGCGCGGTCACCGAGTGGGCGCTGGCCGAGGCGACCGGGGAGGACCGCGCCGCGGCCCTGGAGGCCGCCCGCACGCACCGGCGGCAGTGGCTGGAGGGCTACCGCGGCGAGCTGGGGTTCCTGACCGTCGTCCTGCACGACACGAGGCGCTGAGTCGTCCTGCGCGGCACCCGGCGCCGGCACGACGACGGCGGTGCACCCCGCGGAGGGGTGCACCGCCGTGCGTCGTCCGTCGTGCGCTCGGAGGGCCGGTGGACGGCCCGGGGGGCGGCGGTCAGTGGCCGCCGGCCTCCTGGGCCCGCTTGATGGAGGCGTCGATCTCGGCCTGGGCCTCGGCCCGGCCGACCCACTCGGCGCCCTCGACCGACTTGCCCGGCTCGAGGTCCTTGTAGGTCTCGAAGAAGTGCTGGATCTCCAGCCGGTCGAACTCCGAGACGTCGGTGATGTCCTGCAGGTGGGCCATGCGCGGGTCGGTGGCCGGGACGGTGAGGACCTTGTCGTCCCCGCCCTTCTCGTCGGTCATCCGGAACATGCCGATGGCCCGGCAGGTGATGAGGCACCCGGGGAAGGTCGGCTCCTCGAGCAGCACGAGGGCGTCGAGCGGGTCGCCGTCCTGACCCAGGGTGTTCTCGATGTACCCGTAGTCGGCCGGGTACCGCGTGGAGGTGAACAGCATCCGGTCGAGCCGGATGCGTCCGGTGGCGTGGTCCAGCTCGTACTTGTTGCGCTGGCCCTTGGGGATCTCGATCGTCACGTCGAACTGCACGGCACGTAGTGTGGCCCACCGGTATCAGGCCCACCGGCGCAGGTCCGCCCCGGGGTCTCGTACGGGGGGTGGGCACCATCGCGCCGAGCGGTCCGACGACGGTCACGCCGAGCTACCGGCGGCTGCGCCGGCGCCTGCTGGTCAGCGCCCTGGCGGTGCTGCTGGTGGCCGCGCTGGTCGCCGGCGGGGTGCTGTTCCTGACCAGGGACGACGCCCCGGACGCCACCGCCGGTCCCGCCGCGGTGCTGCCCGACGCCGGCGACCCCGCGCCCGTGCTCGCCGCGCTCCCCTCCGACGCGCCGACCCCCGACCCCACCGTGCTCGCCGCCGAGCTGGGCCCGCTGCTGGCGGTCCCGGCGCTGGCCCGCGGGGTGAACGCCGAGGTGGTCGACGTCGCCTCGGGGGAGACGCTGGTCGACCAGGGCGCGGGCGACCCGGTCACCCCGGCCTCGACCGCCAAGCTGCTCACCGCCGTCGCGGCGCTGACCGCCCTGGACCCCGACGACACGCTCGAGACGACGGTCGTGGCCGGGTCGGCCCCGGACGAGGTCGTCCTCGTCGGCGGCGGCGACCCGACCCTGTCCACGACCAGCCCCTCGCTCACCTACCCCGGGGCGGCCACCGTCGCCGACCTCGCGGCCCAGGTGCTGGCCGCGCTCCCGCCGGGCACGACGGTGAGCCGGGTCGTCGTCGACACCTCGCTGTTCGAGGGGCCGCTGACCGCGGAGGGCTGGGGACCGGAGGACGCGCCCTCCGGCTACGCCGCCCCGGTCACCGCGGCCGCGGTGGACGGCGCGCGGGTGGTCCCGGGGGAGAACGCCCGCAGCGGCCAGCCGGGCACCGACGCCGGGCGGGCGCTGGCCGAGGCGCTGGGCGTGCCCGACGCGGCCGTCGAGCTCGGCGAGGCCCCCGACGGCGCCACGACGCTGGGCAGCGTCCGCTCGGCGCCGGTCGCCCGGCTGGTCGAGCAGGCGCTGTCGCAGTCGGACAACCTGCTGGCCGACTCCCTGGCCCGCCACGTCGCCCTGGCCCGCGGCCTGCCGCCCACCTTCGAGGGCTCGGCGGAGGCGGTCACCGGGGCGCTGGCCGACGCCGGCCTCGACACCACCGACGTCGAGCTGTACGACGGCAGCGGGCTGTCCCGGCTGGACCTGGTCACCCCCGACCTGCTCGCCGACGTGGTCGCCGGCGCCGCCGACGGCTCGCTGCCCGGCGCCTCGGCGGTCGTCTCCGGGCTGGCCGTGGCCGGCTACGACGGCACGCTCGCCGACCGCGGTGACGCCGACCCGGCCACCGCCCCCGGCGCGGTGCGCGGCAAGACCGGCACGCTGCTCGGCGTGCACGCCCTGGCCGGCACGGTGGTCACCGCCGACGGCCGGCTGCTGGCCTACGCGCTGGTGGCCAACGGCACCACCGGCGGCGGCGGGCCCGAGGAGGCGGCGCTGGACGCGGTGGCCGCGGCGCTCGCCTCCTGCGGGTGCCGCTGAACGGGGCCGACGCCCGGCCTCCCCGCGTACGGTGAGGTGATGACGAGCAGCGCACTGGTCGACTGGGAGCTCGCCGGGCGCACCGCCCGCCGGCTGGCCGGGCCCGGGCCCGCGACCACGCGGGAGGAGGCCGGCGCCGTCGTCCGCGAGTTGCACGAGGCCGCCGCGGCCGCCGTGGCCCACGTCGAGGGCCTGACCGGGCTGCACCCGGTCGCGGGCGGCCCCGTGCCGGAGGTCGCCGTCGTCGACCGGCCCGGCTGGATCGACGCCAACACCACCGGCATGGCGGCCCTGCTGGACCCGCTGGTCACCGCGCTCACCGAGCGCTCGGAGAGCCGGCCCGGGCCGCTGGCCACCGCGATCGGCTCGCGCGCCACCGGCGTCCAGGCCGGGGGGCTGCTGGCGTTCCTGTCCTCCCGCGTCCTCGGCCAGTACGAGGTGTTCGGCACCGGGGGGCGGCTGCTGCTGGTGGCGCCGAACGTCGTCGACGCCGAGCGCAAGCTGGGCGTGGACCCGACCGACTTCCGCATGTGGGTGTGCCTGCACGAGGTCACCCACCAGCTGCAGTTCACCGCCTTCCCGTGGCTGCGCGACCACCTCGAGGCACAGATCGCCGAGTTCGTCGAGGCCACCGACCTCAGCCCCGACGCGCTGCGCGACCGGATGTCCGACCTCGTCCGCGGGATCGCCGACGCCGTCCGCGGCGGGGACGGCGACGAGGGCTCCCAGGGGCTGATGGCGCTGGTGCGCGACCCCGAGCAGCGCGCCGTCCTCGACCGGGTCACCGCGGTGATGAGCCTGGTCGAGGGGCACGCCGAGTTCGTCATGGACGGCGTCGGCCCCGACGTCGTCCCCTCGGTCCGGACGCTGCGCAAGCGCTTCGCGCAGCGCCGCAAGGGCCGCGGCCCGTTCGACCGCGTGCTGCGCCGGCTGCTGGGCCTGGAGCAGAAGATGAAGCAGTACGCCGACGGGCGGACCTTCGTCGGCGGCGTCGTGGACCTCGTCGGCATGGAGGGCTTCAACCGGGTGTGGACCGGGCCGGAGACCCTGCCGCTGGTCGAGGAGCTCACCGACCCCGCCCGGTGGGTCGAGCGGGTGCACGGCCGCCCGGCCGTGACCGCCTGACCCCCGGGACGCGGTGAGCGGCCCGCCGGTCCCGGTCGCGCAGGTCCGCAGCGCCGTCCGGCCGGGCCTGCGGGCGTCCGGGCAGCCGGTGCTGGTCGCCGTCAGCGGGGGAGCGGACTCCCTCGCGCTGGCCGCCGCGGTCGCCTTCGAGGCCCCGCGCGCCGGGGTGCCCGCGGGCGCGGTGACCGTCGACCACGGTCTGCAGCCGGGGTCGGCGCAGCGCGCGCGGGACACCGCCGACCTGCTGCGGGGGACGGGGCTGGACCCGGTGCTGGTCGTCCCGGTCGAGGTGGGCGCCGCGGGCGGCCCCGAGGCCGCGGCCCGCGCCGCCCGGTACGCGGCCCTGACCGGGTGCGCGCGGGAGCGCGGCGCGCGGATCGCCCTCGGCCACACCCTCGACGACCAGGCCGAGACCGTGCTGCTCGGGCTGGGCCGCGGCTCGGGCCCGCGCTCGGTGGCCGGGATGGTGGCCGAGCGCCCGCCGTTCTGGCGGCCCCTGCTCGGCGTCCGCCGGGCCACCACCCGGGCCGCCTGCGCGGCCCTGGGCCTGCCGGTGTGGGACGACCCGTGGAACACCGACCCCGCCTACCGCCGCGCGCGGCTGCGCGCCGAGGTGCTGCCGCTGCTCGAGGACGTGCTCGGCGGCGGCGTCGCGCCGGCCCTGGCCCGGACGGCGGACCTGCTGCGGGAGGACCTCGACGCCCTCGACGCGCTGGCCGACGGCCACCTCGCCCGGCTCGCCGGCCCGGACGGCCTGCCGGTCGCGGACCTGGCGCCGCTGCCGGCCGCGCTGCGCCGCCGGGTGCTGCGCGGCTGGCTGCGCGGGGCGGGGGTCGGCGACCTGCAGGCGGTGCACCTGGCCGCCGTCGACGCGCTGCTGACCGGGTGGCGCGGGCAGGGACCGGTGGCCCTCCCGGGCGGTGCGGAGGCGCTCCGGACGTCTGGCAGGCTGGTGCTGCGGCCCGCCGGCTCCCGGGGCGGGAGGGCCGGAACCGCCCCCGACCCCGAGGAGCAGGCCCCGTGAGCGAGACCGCGTCGACCCCTGTCGTGCTGGGGCCCGACCACGGCTACGGCCCCGACATCGACCACGTGCTGCTGTCCGAGCAGCAGATCCAGGACAAGATCACCGAGCTGGCCGACCGGATCGCGCGGGACTACGAGGGCCGGGAGGTCCTGCTCGTCGGCGTCCTCAAGGGCGCGGTGCTGTTCATGAGCGACTTCGCCCGGGCGCTGCGGCTGCCCACCCAGATGGAGTTCATGGCCGTCTCCTCCTACGGCAGCTCCACCAGCTCCTCGGGGGTGGTGCGCATCCTCAAGGACCTCGACCGGGACATCTCCGGCATGGACGTGCTCGTCCTCGAGGACATCATCGACTCCGGGCTGACCCTGTCCTGGCTGCTCAAGAACCTCGGCAGCCGCCGGCCCGCCTCCCTGGAGGTGTGCGCGCTGCTGCGCAAGCCCGACGCGATCAAGGTCGAGGTGCCGGTGCGCTACGTCGGGTTCGACATCCCCAACGAGTTCGTCGTCGGCTACGGCCTCGACTACGCGGAGCGCTACCGCGACCTGCCCTACATCGGGACGCTCAAGCCCGAGGTCTACGCGACGTAATCGGTCGGCCTACCGGCCGACACCGCGACCAGGTGCCGTCCCCGGCCCGCGTCGAGCCCGACCGCCACACCCGTCGCGGAGCCCTCCGGGCCCCCCTCGGGCACGACACCGCCCTGTCGGGCGGGGTCCCCAGGACGGGGGAGAGCCCAGCACCCGGGCAGCTCGCACACAGGGGACGTGCAGCCTCCCCGGTGTACCGTCGACCGCAACGACGCTGGACCGAGCGCCAGGGTGCCCGCCCGGGTCGCGCGGAGCGTCACCGGACGCGATCAGGAGGGTCGACGGGCCAGGCCGGAGCCCCCCGGCCGCCCGGCATCGGTGTATGGAACGCAAGAAGATCTTCCGCTCCGTGTGGTTCTGGGTCGTCCTCGTCGTCCTGGTGGCCCTCGGGCTGTCCACCTTCCTCGGCGGCGGCTCCAGCTACGAGCAGGTCAACACCTCGGTCGCGCTGCAGCAGATCGAGGACGGCAACGTCGAGTCGGTCACGATCAACGACAAGGAACAGACCCTCGACCTCGACCTGAGCCGTCCCTACGAGGGCAACGACCAGATCAGCGCGTCGTACCCGATCGGGGCCTCCGACGACGTCTTCGCCCTGGTCTCCGGGATCGACGCGAACGGCCAGCGCACCGGTGACGGCGTCGACTTCACCACGAACGTCACGCAGGACAACGTCTTCGTCAGCGTCCTGATCAGCTTCCTGCCCTTCCTCATCCTCCTGCTGCTGCTGTTCTGGCTGTTCAACTCCATGCAGGGCGGCGGCCGCGGCGTCATGGCCTTCGGCAAGTCCAAGGCCAAGACCGTCAGCAAGGACATGCCGAAGACGACGTTCGCCGACGTCGCCGGCGCCGACGAGGCCATCGAGGAACTGCAGGAGATCAAGGACTTCCTGGCCAACCCGGTCAAGTTCCAGGCCGTCGGCGCCAAGATCCCCAAGGGCGTGCTGCTGTTCGGCCCGCCCGGCACCGGCAAGACGCTGCTCGCCCGCGCGGTGGCCGGCGAGGCCGGCGTGCCGTTCTTCTCGATCTCCGGGTCGGACTTCGTCGAGATGTTCGTCGGCGTCGGCGCCAGCCGGGTCCGCGACCTGTTCGAGCAGGCCAAGCAGAACGCGCCGGCGATCATCTTCGTCGACGAGATCGACGCCGTCGGCCGGCACCGCGGCGCCGGCATGGGCGGCGGCCACGACGAGCGCGAGCAGACGCTCAACCAGATGCTCGTCGAGATGGACGGCTTCGACGTCAAGGGCGGCGTCATCATGATCGCCGCCACCAACCGGCCGGACATCCTCGACCCCGCGCTGCTGCGCCCGGGCCGCTTCGACCGGCAGATCGCCGTCGACCGGCCCGACCTCGAGGGCCGCAAGCGGATCCTCGAGGTGCACGCCAAGGGCAAGCCGCTCGCCCCCGACGTCGACCTCGAGACCGTCGCCCGCCGCACCCCCGGCTTCACCGGCGCGGACCTGGCCAACGTGCTCAACGAGGCCGCGCTGCTCACCGCCCGCCAGGGCAACTCGGTCGTCACCGACGCCACCGTCGAGGAGGCCATCGACCGCGTCATCGCCGGCCCCGAGCGCAAGACGCGGGCGATGAGCGAGAAGGAGAAGAAGGTCACCGCCTACCACGAGGGCGGGCACGCCCTCGTGGCGCACGCGCTGCCCAACCTGGACCCCGTGCACAAGGTGACGATCCTGCCGCGCGGCCGCTCGCTCGGGCACACGCTCGTCCTGCCGACCGAGGACAAGTACACCCAGACCCGGTCGGAGATGATCGACACCCTGGCCTACGCCCTCGGCGGGCGCGCGGCCGAGGAGCTGGTCTTCCACGAGCCGACCACCGGTGCCGGCAACGACATCGAGAAGGCCACCTCGATGGCCCGCGCGATGGTCACCCAGTACGGCATGAGCGCCAAGCTCGGCGCGGTCAAGTACGGCAGCACCGACTCCGAGCCGTTCCTCGGCCGGGACATGGGCTCGCGGCCGGACTACTCCGAGGCCGTCGCCGCCGACATCGACGCCGAGGTCCGCGCCCTCATCGAGGCCGCCCACGACGAGGCGTGGGAGATCCTCGTGGAGTACCGGGCCGTGCTCGACCAGCTCGTCCTCGAGCTGATCGAGAAGGAGACCCTCTCCAAGGACGACATGGCCCGCATCTGCGCGCCGGTCACCAAGCGCCCGTCGCTGGCTCCCTACAACGGCTTCGGCAAGCGCACGCCGTCGGACCAGCCGCCGGTGCTGACCCCCGCCGAGCGGGCGGCCCAGGCGAACGGCCACGGGGCCACCGCGGCCGGCAACGGGCTGGTCAAGGGCGGCAACAACCCGGTCGGTGACGTCGGCGCGCCCGTCCAGAGATGAGTGAGATCCCGGAAGAGGCCGAGGACGAGGTCCGTCCGGACTTCTCGCGGGTCGACTCGGCGCGGGCGGAGGCCGCCGTCCGCGAGCTGCTGCTCGCGGTGGGCGAGGACCCGGACCGGCCCGGGCTGCGGGACACCCCCGCCCGGGTCGCCCGGGCCTACGCCGAGACCTTCGCCGGCCTCTGGCAGGACCCCGGCGAGGTGCTCGCCACCGTCTTCGACGAGGACCACGACGAGATGGTCCTGGTCCGGGACATCCCGATGTACTCGACCTGCGAGCACCACCTGGTGCCGTTCCACGGCGCCGCGCACGTCGGCTACATCCCCGGCGACGACGGCCGGGTGACCGGGCTGTCCAAGCTGGCCCGCCTGGTGGACGTCTACGCCCGCCGCCCGCAGGTGCAGGAGCGGATGACCCGGCAGATCGCCGACGCGCTGGCCGAGCACCTCAAGCCGCGCGGCGTGATCGTCGTCGTCGAGGCCGAGCACCTGTGCATGGGGATGCGCGGCATCCGCAAGCCCGGGTCGACGACGGTCACCTCGGCCGTCCGCGGCATGTTCCGGGAGAACGCGGCCACCCGTGCCGAGGCGATGAGCCTCGTCCTGGGCCGGTGACCGGCCGCCGCGCCGAGCTCCTGCACCCGGGGCGGTGCGTGGTGATGGGCGTCCTCAACGTCACGCCCGACTCCTTCTCCGACGGCGGCTGCTTCGCCGACACGGCGTCCGCGGTCGCGCACGGCCTGGCGATGGCCGCGGCGGGCGCCGACTACGTCGACGTCGGCGGCGAGTCCACCCGCCCGGGCGCCGACCGCGTGGACGCCGCCGAGGAGCGCCGCCGCGTCGTCCCGGTGGTCCGCGAGCTCACCGACGGCGGCGTGCGGGTCAGCGTCGACACCACCCGCACCGAGGTCGCCGAGGCGGCGCTGGAGGCCGGGGCGGTGCTGGTCAACGACATCAGCGGCGGGCTGGCCGACGACGGCATGGCCGTGCTCGTCGCCGACGCCGGCGTCCCGTGGGTGCTCATGCACTGGCGCGGCCACAGCCGGGAGATGTACGCGCAGGCCACCTACGGCGACGTCGTCGCCGAGGTCTGCGCGGAGCTCACCACCCGGGTCGACGCCGCGCTGTCGGCGGGCGTGGACGCCGCCCAGCTCGTGCTCGACCCCGGCCTGGGCTTCGCCAAGCAGGCCGCGCACAACTGGGCGCTGCTGGCCGCGCTGCCCCAGGTGGTGTCCCTCGGCCTGCCGGTGCTGGTCGGCGCCTCGCGCAAGTCCTTCCTCGGCCGCCTGCTCGCCGGTGCCGACGGCGCACTGCGCCCGGCGCCGGGACGCGACGCCGCCACCCTGGCCACGACCGTCCTCGCCGCGGAGGCCGGCGCCTGGGGCGTGCGGGTGCACGACGCCGCGGGCTCGGCCGACGCCGTCCGCACCGTGGCCGCCGTCCAGCGCGCCCGCGAGGAGGCCCGCCGTGACTGACGCCCGCGTCCCCGACCGGATCGCCGTCCGGGGCCTGACCGCGCACGCCCACCACGGCGTCTACGGCTTCGAGCGCGAGAACGGGCAGACCTTCTCCGTCGACGCCGTCCTGGAGCTCGACACCGCACCCGCCGCGGCCGGCGACGACCTGACCAGGACGGTCAACTACGCCGAGCTCGCCCAGCGGCTGCACGCCGTCCTCACCGGGGACCCGGTGGACCTGCTCGAGACCCTCTGCCAGCGGCTGGCCGACGTCTGCCTCGCCGACCCGCTGGTCGAGGCCGCCGAGATCACCGTGCACAAGCCGCAGGCCGACCTGGGCGTCCCCTTCGACGACGTCACCGTCACCATCCGCCGCGAGCGTGCGCCGTGAGCCGCGCCGTGCTCTCGCTCGGCGCCAACCTCGGCGACCGCGCGAAGGCGCTGCGCACCGCCGTCGAGGCGCTCCGGGTCGACGGCCTGGTCGCCCGCTCGACGCTGTACGAGACGCCGCCGTGGGGGCCGGTCGAGCAGCCGCCCTACCTCAACGCGGTGGTGTTCGTCCGCGGCGACCGCGACGCCGCCGGCTGGCTGGCCCGCGCGCACGAGCTGGAGCAGGCCGCCGGGCGCACCCGCGACGTGCGGTGGGGCGCGCGCACCCTCGACGTCGACGTCGTCACGGTGACCGCCGACGACGGCACCCCGGTCCTCTCCGACGACCCGGCCCTCACGCTGCCGCACCCGAGGGCGCACGAGCGGGCGTTCGTGCTGGTCCCGTGGCTGTCGCTGGACCCGACCGCGGTGCTGCCGGGGCACGGGAGGGTGGCCGACCTCGTCGCGGCGCTCCCGCCGGAGGACGTGGCCGCGGTCGTGCGGTGGGAGCACCTGCATTGAGGCCGGTGAACCGTCGCGACCTGGTCGTCGTCGCCGTCGGGCTGGCGCTGGCCGCCTGGCTGCTGGTCCGCGCGACCTACGGCAGCCTGCCGCCGCTGCGCTGGTGGCTGCCGGTGCCGCTGGCGCTGCTCGCCGTCGCCGAGGCGCTCGGCGCCCGCACGCTGCGCGTCCGGCTGGAGGCCGAGCGCGCCGCCCGGCGCAGCGCCCGCGGGGGAGAGGCGGCGCCGCCCGCCGACCGCGGCGCGCCGCTGGTGCGCCGGGTCGAGCCGCTGCTGGTCGCGCGGCTGGCGGTGCTCGCGCAGGCCAGCGCCTTCGTCGGCGCGGCGTTCGTCGGCGTCTGGGCCGGGGTGCTGCTGCACGTGGCCCCGGCGGTGGCCCGGCTGCAGGCGGCCGGCGGCGACACGGTCACCGCGGTCGTCGGCGTCCTGTGCGCCGTGGCGCTGACCGTCGCCGCGCTGTGGCTGGAGTCGGTCTGCCGCATCCCGCCGGAGGAGCGCGACGACCGGCGGCCGGGGGACGGCGTCCGGGCCTAGCGAGCCGGCCCGGCCGCTCAGCCCCGGGCGGGCACCGGGCCGGCGGTCTCCGGGGCCGTCCCCTCCACCGAGCGGCGCAGCGCCGCGTGCAGCGAGTCGGGGGTGAGCACGCCGAGGAAGACGTCGCCGTCGAGCACCGCGACCCAGCCGGCCTCGTGCTGGAGCATCGTCGAGAACGCGGTCTTGAGCGTCGCGTCGGCGGGCACCCAGGCCTCCATCCGGCGCGCCGCCGTCCCCACCGTGCCGGCGCCCGTGGCCCGCTCCGCGGACAGCCAGCCGTGCAGCCGGCCGTCGTCGTCCAGGACGACCGCCCAGCGGGCGCCCCCGGCCTCCAGCGACGCGCGGGCGTCGGCCAGCCCGTCGGCCACGTGCACGACCGGCGGCCGCTCCAGGTCGTCGGGGCCGATGCCGGTGACCGCCAGCCGCTTGAGGCCGCGATCGGCGCCCACGAAGTCGGCGACGAAGGCGTTGGCCGGCCGGCCGAGCAGCTCCGCGGGCGGGGCGAACTGCTCGACGTGGCCGCGGGTGCTCATCACCGCGATGCGGTCGCCGAGGCGGACGGCCTCCTCGATGTCGTGGGTGACGAACACGATCGTCTTGCGCACCGTCTCCTGCAGCCGCAGGAACTCCGTCTGCAGCCGCTCGCGGACCACCGGGTCCACCGCGGAGAACGGCTCGTCCATCAGCAGGACGGCGGGGTCGGCCGCCAGCGCCCGGGCCACGCCGGCCCGCTGCCGCTGGCCGCCGGAGAGCTGGGCCGGGTAGCGCCCGCCGTGGACGGCGGGCTCGAGGCCCACGGTGGCCAGCAGCTCGTCGACGCGGGCGCGGGTGCGCCGCTTGTCCCAGCCCAGCAGCCGCGGCACGGTGGCGACGTTGTCCCGCACGGTCCGGTGCGGGAAGAGCCCGACGTTCTGGATCACGTAGCCCATCCGGCGGCGCAGCCGGTCGGCGTCGACGCGGGTGACGTCCTCACCGCCGAGCAGGATCCGCCCCGTCGTCGGCTCGATGACCCGGTTGATCATCTTCATCGTCGTGGTCTTGCCGCAGCCGGACGGGCCGACCAGGACCGACAGCTCGCCCGCGGCGAAGGTGAGGTCTAGCCGCTCCACGCCGACGGTGCCGTCGGGGTAGGTCTTGCTGACCCCCTCGAGCCGGATCTCCTCTGCGGTGCTCTCCCGGCCCGCAGCGGCAGTAGCGTCCACGGGGTGACCTCCCTGGGTGCGCGCCCCCTGCTGGACGCGGTGAACGACCCCGCGGTGGGGCCGCTCGCGGTGGACGAGGCGCCGAACCCGTGGTTCGACCCGTCCTACGTGACGGAGAACTGGGACTCCATCCTGTCCTACACCGGCGAGCACGTCCGGCTGACCGTGCTGGCGGTGGTGATCGGCGCGGCCGTCGCGCTGCCGCTGGCGGTGCTCGCCCGGCGCAGCCGGTTCCTGTCGGCGCCGGTGCTCGGCCTGTCCACGGTCGTCTACACGATCCCGTCGCTGGCCATGTTCGCGCTGCTGGTGCCCTTCACCGGGCTGTCGTCGAACACGGTGCTCATCGGCCTGGTCGCCTACTCGCTGGTCATCCTGGTGCGGAACTTCCTCGCCGGCCTGCAGGGCGTCCCCGCCGACGTCCGCGAGGCGGCGCGGGGGATGGGGCTGTCGGCCGCGCAGACGTTCTGGCGGGTGGACCTGCCGCTGGCCCTGCCGGCGTTCATGGCGGGGCTGCGGATCGCCACGGTGTCCACGGTCGCGCTGACGACGGTCGGCGTCCTGGTCGGCCACGGCGGGCTCGGGCAGCTGATCACCGGCGGGTTCGCGGCGAACTTCTACCGCGCGGAGATCGTCACCGGCGCGGTCGGGTGCGTGCTGCTCGCCCTGCTGGCCGACGTCCTGCTGGCCGGCGCGGAGCGGGCGCTCACCCCGTGGACGCGGGCGGTGCGGACGTGAGCGAGCTCGCGAGCTCACGCGGGGGCGGAGCAACGCCGGGCACGAGGCCGAGGAGCGCCGGCGAGGAGGACGAGTGAACGACTTCTCCCGCGCGCTGGTCTACCTCAACGACCCGTTCAACTGGACCCGCCCCGACGGCATCGTCGACCTGACGCTGGAGCACCTGGGCATCTCCGCCGTCGCGGTCCTGGCGGCGATGGTCGTGGCGCTGCCGGTCGGCGCCGCCCTGGGGACGGCACGCCGCGGCGCGGGCCTGGTCGTCGTCCTGTCCAACGTCAGCCGGGCGGTCCCCACCCTCGCGCTGCTCACCCTGTTCGCCGTCAGCCCCATCGGCTTCGGCAACCGCGCGACGACGATCGCGCTGGCGGTGTTTGCCGTCCCGCCGATCCTCACCAACACCTTCGTCGGCTTCCGCGGCGTCGACCCCGAGGTGGAGGAGGCCGCCCGCGGGATGGGGATGAGCCGGGCGCAGGTGCTCGGCCGGGTCGAGCTGCCGCTGGCCCTGCCGCTGGTGACCACCGGCATCCGCACGGCGGCGGTCCAGGTGGTGGCGACGGCGGGCCTGGCCGCGCTCGTCGGCGGGGGAGGGCTGGGCCGGCTGATCAACCTCGGGTTCGGCCAGCAGGACTACGGCGTGATGATCGCCGGCGCGATCCTCGTGGCGGGCCTGGCGCTGCTCACCGAGCTCGTCCTCGCGGTGCTGTCCTGGGCGGTCACCCCGGGCCCGCGCCGGCTGCCGTTCCTGCACGCCCGCACCCCCGCCTCGCGGGACGGCGCCGTACCGGAACCCACCGCCAGCGGGGTGCCGCTGTGACCTGCGTCTCCGGCTGATCGCGGGAGGGTAACGAGAGCGCAACACATCGGCGGGGGCGGTGTCGGTGTGCGGGACCCGCGGGTTGCATGGGCGCGCGGGCGACCCCCGCCAGACACGCGTCGCGGCCGCACGCCGCACGGGACACAGAAGGCGGAACACCATGCGCAGGCAGCGCGCACTCGCTCCTCTCCTGCTCACCGGCCTGCTCCTGACCGCCGCCTGCGGCGAGTCGGGCTCCTCGGGCACCGGCGGCTCGACCGCGAGCGGCTCGGCCGCCAGCGGCGACGCCTGCGCCCCGGTGGCCGGCGACCAGCTCGTCGTCCTCGAGGACGACCAGGAGCTGCAGAACGCGGACAACATCGTGCCGGTGGTGACCTCGGCCACCGCCGCGGCCAACCCGGCGCTGGTGCCGGCCCTCGACGCGGTCTCGGCCGCGCTGACCACCGACCAGCTCATCGACATGAACGCCGCGGTCGACCTGGAGCGGCGCAGCGCCGAGGACGTCGCGGCGCAGTGGGTCGAGGACAGCGGCGTGACCGAGGGCCTCGAGCAGGGCAGCGGGCCGGTCATCGTGGGCGCCGGCAACTTCACCGAGTCGACGGTCCTGGCCAACGTCTACGCCGGGGTCCTGCGGGCCGCGGGCTTCGACGCCACCGTGCGCGAGGTGGGCAACCGCGACCTCTACCTGCCGGCGCTGATCTCGGGCACCGACCTGCAGGTCTTCCCCGAGTACCTGGCCACCGTCACCGAGGCGCTCAACACCCAGGTCAACGGCCCCGACCCGACGCCGATCGCCAGCGGCGACGCCCAGGCCACCCGCGACGCGCTGCAGCCGCTGGCCGACCGGGTCGGTCTGACCTTCGGCACGCCGTCGGAGGCCGCCAACCAGAACGCCTTCGCCGTGACCCAGGAGTTCGCCGACCGACTCGGCGTCACCACGCTGTCGGAGCTCGCCGACGCCTGCGGTGACGGGTCGCTGGTCCTGGGCGGGCCGGCCGAGTGCCCGACCCGGCCGTTCTGCCAGCCGGGCCTCGAGGAGACCTACGGCCTGCAGTTCGCCGAGTTCCGAGAGTTCGACGCCGGCGGCCCGGCCACCAAGGCCGCCATCCAGCAGGGCGAGGTCTCGATGGGCCTGGTCTTCAGCTCCGACGCCGCCCTCGCTCAGGGCTAGCGGCAGCCAGCGGGCCCTCCGGCTGCGCCACACGGGACGATTCCGTGCCGCAGTCGGGGGCTCGCTCAGCGTTACCCTGAGGCCATGCGGACGGGGGGACGGCTGCGCGTCGCCGGGCAGGTGCTCGGGTGCGCGCTCGCCACCGCCGCGACCGCCGTCGTCTTCCTCAGCGACGACCCCCAGGTCCTGCGGGTGGCCGTGGTCGCCGTCGCCTGGGCCTGCCTGGGCGCCGCCTTCGCGACCGGACGCCGTCCGGAGCCGACCGGGGGTGGTCCCGACGTCGCCGCCCTCGAGGCGCGGCTGCGCCGGGCCCACGAGACCGAGCGCGACCGCGAGGCGGCCGCGCACCGCGAGTCGGAGCGGCAGCTGGAGGCGCGGGTCCGCGGCGAGTCCGAGGCGTCGATGCGCCGCGAGCTCGACGGGCTGCGGTCCGAGGTGGCCGGGCTGCGCGGGGACCTCGCCGGCCTCGACGCGCTGCACGCCGAGGTCGCCGCGATCGGCGCCCTGCGGGCCGACCTGGCCGAGCTGGCCGGCCTGCGCGCCGACGTCGGCCGGCTGCGCGCCGAGCTGACCGAGCGGTCCGCGGGCGAGCTGTCCCCCACGGGCGAGTTGCACCACGCCGGCGAGATGCACATCGAGCGGGTGGTCATGCGCACCCAGTCGGTGCGGACCGGCCGCGAGCCCCTGGAGCCGGCGACCGCCGCCTGGCACGCCGCCGTCCCCCGTGAGCTGGGCGGCTGGCCCGGGCCGTCCGACGGCCCCGGTACCGCGGTGCCGGCCACGGTCGCCGCCCCGCTCCCCGCGCCGGAGCCCGAGCCCGAGCCGGTCGCGCGCGTGGGAACGCCTCCGCCGGTGCCGCGCCGGCGCCACACCGATCTGCCCGCCGACCTGCTGCCCCCGGCGCCGCAGGAGCAGCTGACCCTCGAGCGCCCCGCCGTGCACGCCGCCGCCGCGGGGCACGGAGGCCACGCGGTCCCGCCGGCCGACGACGAGGCCGGCGTGGCGCGGCTGGCGCAGATCCTCGCCGAGAGCGGGGTCACCCCCGGCGGCCGGCGCCGCCGCTACCGCGACGCCTGACGAAGGACCCCTCGCCCCCACCGCTCGCAGGCTCGCGCCAGGCCCCGTCCAGAGGCTCGCCGCGAGCTCGCGAGCGGTGAGGAGGACGGGGTCCTCCTGCCTGCGAGGGGGCCGAGGGGCCGTCGGCTACGCCGGGCCGCGGGAGAGCGCGCCGCCGTCGAGCACGAGCGTCTGCCCGGTGACCCAGCCGGCGCCGAGCAGGTAGGCCGCGGCCTCCCCGACGTCCTCGGGCTCGCCCAGCCGGCCGGCCGGGTAGGCGCGGGCGGCCTCCTCCTCGCGCCCCTCGTAGAGCGCGCCGGCGAACCGGGTCTTCACCACCGCCGGGGCGACCGCGTTGACCGTCACCTTCGGGCCGAGCTCCACGGCCAGCTGGGTGACCAGGTTGACCAGCCCAGCCTTGCTGACGCCGTAGCCGCCGATCATCGGCGAGGCCTTGAGCCCGGCCACCGAGGCGACGACGAGGACCGAGCCGCCGTGCTCGGACATCCACGCCCGCCAGGCCTCCTGCACCAGGCCGAGCGTGCCGACGACGTTGGTGTCGAGGATCTTGCGGAACGCGTCGAGGTCGAGGTCCACCATCGGGCCGTAGACCGGGTTGATCCCGACGTTGCCGACCAGGTGGTCGAGGCTGCCGAACCGCTCGACCGCGGTGCGCACGGCCTCGGCGCGGTGCGCGGCGTCCCCGGCGTTGCCGGCCACGCCGACGGCGACGTCGGGTCCGCCGAGCGACGCGACGGCCTCCTCCAGCGCCTCGGCCTTGCGGGCGGTGAGCACCACGCGCGCCCCCCGGTCGACCAGGCTGCGGGCGATGGCCAGCCCGATGCCGCGGCTGCCGCCGGTGACCAGTGCGGTGCGTCCCTCGAACGTGCCCACGTCACTCCCTCGTGTCCGCCGGCGACCGCGTCGGCGCCGGTGCCGCCGCAACCGTAGGACCGCCCCCGGACGGGCTCCCGCCCGCCCCGGCGGGGAGAGCGTGAGCCACCCCACACCGCCGTTCCGTTGCAGGGGCCCCGGGGCCGACTCACACTCGCCTTCGGCGCGTCGCCCGCGTGACACACCCGGTCGCAGCGGACGGCCCGCCGGCACGACCCGCACCGCACCCGCACCACCCGGCCCGCCAACGACGACGGTCCGTCCACCGAGTCCGGTACCCGCCAGGGACTGGAACGAGAGGTGACCCGATGCCTGCTGCCCGCAGGACCCCCCGCGCTGCCGGGCTCGAGCCCGCCGACAGCGCCCCCGCCCGGCTCCGCGTCGGCGTCATCGGCGCCGGCCGCGTCGGCGCCGTCCTCGGGGCCGCGCTCGCCGCCGCCGGCCACGACGTGGTCGCCGCCTCCGGCGTCTCCGCCGCCTCCGCCGAGCGCGCCGCCCGGCTGCTGCCCGGCACCCCGCTGCTGCCCGCCGACGAGGTGGTCGCCGCCGCCGACCTCGTGGTGCTCGCCGTCCCCGACGACACGCTGCCCGGCCTGGTCGCGGGCCTCGCCGGGACCGGGACCTGGCGGGCCGGCCAGCTGGCCTTCCACACCTCCGGCGCGCACGGCCTGGCCGCCCTCGCCCCCGCGGAGCGGGCCGGCGTCCTCCCGCTCGCCCTGCACCCGGCCATGACCTTCACCGGCGCCCCCGAGGACGCCGACCGGCTCGCCGGCGCCCCGTTCGGCGTCACCAGCCGCCCCGAGCACCGGCCGGTCGCCGAGACCCTGGTGCTGGAGATGGGCGGCGAGCCGTTCTTCGTCGCCGAGGACGACCGGCGGCTCTACCACGCGGCGCTGGTCACCGGCGCGAACCACCTGGTCACCCTCGTCGCCGAGGCCGCCGACCTGCTGCGCCAGGCCGGCGTCGACGCCCCGGCCCGGGTGCTCACCCCGCTGCTCACCGCCGCGCTGGACAACGGCCTGCGCCGCGGCGACCGCGGGCTCACCGGCCCGGTCAGCCGCGGCGACGTCGGCACGGTGGCCGACCACCTCGCGACGCTCACCGACCGGGCCCCCGAGTCGGTGGCCGCCTACGTCGCCATGGCGCAGCGGACCACCGAGCGGGCGCTGTCCGCCGGCCGGCTCAAGCGGCACGAGGGCGCGCCGCTGCTGGACCTGCTCTACGAGGCCGCCGACCCGGCCGGGTCGCGATGACCACGAGCACCACGGCTGTGTCGTCCCCCCGCCCCACCGCCCCGTCCATCG
This sequence comes from Geodermatophilus sp. SYSU D00698, assembly GCF_054050335.1. Lineage (NCBI taxonomy): Bacteria > Bacillati > Actinomycetota > Actinomycetes > Geodermatophilales > Geodermatophilaceae > Geodermatophilus > Geodermatophilus sp. SYSU D00698. The sequence goes on along the minus strand of NZ_JBJGZD010000002.1, from coordinate 240,518 downwards.
CCGAGACGGCCGCCGACCTCGCCCGCCTGCGCGCCTCCCTGCCCGGCCCGGTGGCGCTGGTCCCGACCATGGGCGCCCTGCACGAGGGGCACCGCACGCTCGTCCGCGCCGCCCGCGAGCGGGCCGGCAGCGTCGTCGTGTCGGTGTTCGTCAACCCGACCCAGTTCGGCCCCGGCGAGGACCTCGACCGCTACCCGCGCACCTGGGACGCCGACCTCGCGGCGCTCACCGACGAGGGCGCCGACGTCGTCTTCCACCCGCCGGTCGGCGAGGTCTACCCGCCCGGCTCGCTCGGCGTCACCGTCGACCCCGGCCCGCTCGGGTCGGTCCTCGAGGGCGCGGTCCGGCCCGGCCACTTCGCCGGCGTGCTGACCGTCGTCGCCAAGCTGTTCGGCCTCACCCGGCCCGACCTCGCCCTCTTCGGCGAGAAGGACTACCAGCAGCTGACGCTGGTCCGGGCGATGGTCCGCGAGCTGGCGCTGCCGCTGGAGGTGGTCGGCGTCCCGACCGTCCGCGAGGCCGACGGCACGGCGCTGTCCAGCCGCAACCGCTACCTGGCGCCGGGAGAGCGCGCCCGGGCCGCGACGTTGAACCGGGCGCTGCGTGCCGGGGCGGACGCCGGCCCGCGCGGTGCCGAGGCCGTCCTCGCCGCCGCCCGCGCGGTGCTGGCCGGCGCGCCCGAGCTGGTGCCCGACTACCTCGAGCTCACCGACCCCGACCTGGGCCCGGCCCCCGCGGCCGGCCCCGCCCGCCTCCTGCTGGCCGCCCGCGCCGGCAGCACCCGACTCCTCGACAACGTCCCCGTCACCTTGGGAGAGCCCCGATGATGCGCACCATGCTCAAGTCCAAGATCCACCGGGCGACGGTGACGCAGGCCGACCTGCACTACGTCGGCTCGGTGACGATCGACGAGGACCTGCTCGACGCCGCCGACCTCATCCCGGGCGAGCAGGTGGCGATCGTGGACGTCACCAACGGCGCCCGGCTGGAGACCTACGTCATCCCCGGCGAGCGGGGCAGCGGCGTCGTCGGCATCAACGGCGCCGCCGCGCACCTGGTGCACCCCGGCGACCTGGTGATCCTGATCAGCTACGGCCTCATGGACGAGACCGAGGCCAAGAGCTACATCCCGAAGGTCGTGCACGTCGACGGCGACAACCGCGTCGTCGAGCTGGGCGGGGACCCCTCGGCCCCGGTGCCGGGCGCGGCCGACCAGCGGCGCAGCGACCTCGGCGTCCCCGTCCGGTGACCCTGGCGGCCCCGACCGTCAGCGGCCTGCCCACCCGGCTGGCCGCCCCCGCGCCCGGCTGGGAGCTGTCGGCCGACGTCTGCGTCGTCGGCTCCGGCGTCGCGGGCCTGTGCGTCGCGCTGCACGCCCGGGCCGCCGGGCTGTCGGTCGCCGTCGTCACCAAGGTCCGCGTCGACGACGGGTCGACCCGCTGGGCGCAGGGCGGCATCGCCGCGGTGCTCGACCCGGCCGACAGCCCCGAGGCGCACGCCCGCGACACCGAGGTCGCCGGCGTCGGGCTGTGCGAGCCCGAGGCCGTGCGCACCCTGGTGACCGAGGGCCCGGCCCGGCTGCACCAGCTCATCGGCTGGGGCGCCGGCTTCGACCGCGACCCGTCGGGCCGCCTGCTGCTCACCCGCGAGGGCGGGCACACCGCCGACCGGATCGTGCACGCCGGCGGCGACGCCACCGGCGCCGAGGTCATGCGCGCCCTGTGCGAGGCCGTGCACGCCGACCCCGGCATCACCCTGGTCGAGCACGCGATGGTGCTCGACCTGCTCACCGACGCCGGCGGCCGGGCCGCGGGCGTCACCCTGCACGTCCTCGGCGAGGGCACCGAGGACGGCGTGGGCGCGGTCCGCGCGCGGGCCGTCGTCCTCGCCACCGGCGGGATGGGCCAGGTCTACGCCGCGACGACGAACCCCGCGGTGTCCACCGGCGACGGCGTGGCCCTGGGCCTGCGCGCCGGCGCGGTGGCCACCGACCTGGAGTTCGTGCAGTTCCACCCGACGTCGCTGTACCGCGGCCCGGGCGCCCGCGGGCAGCAGCCGCTGGTCAGCGAGGCGCTGCGCGGCGAGGGCGCGGTGCTGCGCGACGGGGCGGGGGAGCGGTTCATGGCCGGCGTCCACCCGCAGGCCGAGCTCGCGCCGCGCGACGTCGTCGCCAAGGCCATCACCCGGGTGCAGCTGCGCGACGGCGTCGACCACGTGTGGCTCGACGCCCGGCACGTCCCCGGCCTCGCCGAGCGGTTCCCGACCATCGTGGCCAGCTGCCGCGCCATCGGCGTCGACCCGGTCACCGACCTGGTGCCGGTCACGCCCGCCGCGCACTACGCCTCCGGCGGCCTGGTCACCGACCTGGCCGGCCGGACCACCGTCCCCGGGCTCTACGCCTGCGGCGAGGCGGCCTGCACCGGCGTGCACGGCGCCAACCGGCTGGCGTCGAACTCGCTCCTCGAGGGGCTGGTGTTCGCCGCCCGCATCGGCGCGGAGCTGGCCCGCTCGCTGCCCCCGGCCGCGCCGGCCCGCGCGGCCGCCGCCGGCACCTCGGGCCTGCTGGACCCGGCCGGGCGGCGCACGGTCACCGAGACGATGTCCGCCCGGGTCGCCGCGCTGCGCTCGGGCGCCGGGCTGGCCGAGGCCACCGGCGTGCTCGCCGGGCTGGCGGCCGGGCTGGCGAGCGGCCCGGGCGCCGCGCCCGGCGTGGCGAGCTGGGAGGCCACCGACCTGCTCACCGTCGCGAGCGCCCTCACCGCCGCCGCCGGCGCCCGGGAGGAGACCCGCGGCTGCCACTGGCGCGAGGACCACCCCGCCACCGAGGAGGACTGGCGGGTGCACCTCGACGTCCGCCTCGACGACGACGGCCGGCTGCGCCTGACCCGCCGGCCCGTGGGGACCCCCGTGGTGCCACCGTGGTGACCGCCGACCCGCGGTCGCTGGCGGGCACCGGGCTGGCCGAGGCCTGGGTCGACGACCTGGTCGAGCGCACGCTGGCCGAGGACCTCGCCGGCGGGGCGGTCCTGCCCGGCGCGCCGGACCTGGCCGTCGCACTCGACGTCACCAGCGCCGCCACCGTGCCCCCGGCGCAGTACGGCACCGCCGACCTCGTCGCCCGCGCCGACGGCGTCGTCGCCGGCCTGCCCGTCGCCGCCCGCGTGTTCACCCGCCTCGCGCCCGGCGCCACGCTCACCGCCGGCGCGGCCGACGGCGACCGGGTGACCCGCGGGGACGTGCTGCTGACCGTGCGCGGGCCGGTGCGGGCGCTGCTGGCCGCCGAGCGCAGCGCGCTGAACATCGCCAGCCGGGCCAGCGGCATCGCCACCGCCACCCGCGCCTGGGTGGACGCCGTCGAGGGCACCGGCGCGGTCGTCCTCGACACCCGCAAGACCACCCCGGGGCTGCGCCCGCTGGAGAAGTACGCGGTGCGCTGCGGCGGCGGGTCGAACAAGCGCATGGGCCTCTACGACGTCGCGATGGTGAAGGACAACCACGTCGCCGCCGCGGGCTCGGTCGCGGCCGCCGTCGCCGCCGTGCGCGAGCGGGCGCCGCGGGTGCCGGTGCAGGTCGAGGCGGACACCCCCGCGCAGGCGGTCGAGGCGGTCGAGGCCGGCGCGGACTTCCTGCTGCTGGACAACATGCCGCCCGCGCAGCTGCGCGAGGTGGTGGCGCTGGTCGGCGGGCGCGCGGAGCTCGAGGCCACCGGCGGGCTGACCCTCGCCGTCGCCCGCGAGGTCGCCGCGACCGGCGTGGACTTCCTGTCGGTCGGCGCGCTCACCCACTCCTCGCCGATCCTCGACCTCGCGCTCGACCTGCGGAGCTGACCGGCGTGCTGCTCACCGTCGACGTCGGCAACAGCCAGACCGTGCTGGCCACCTTCGACGGGGCCCGGCGGGTCGGGTGCTGGCGCGTGACGACGCACGCGCGGGCCACCTCCGACGAGATCCGCATGCTGTGGCGCGGGCTGCTGCGCGACACCGAGGTCACCGGCGTCGCCGCCTGCTCCACCGTGCCGGCGCTGCTGCCCGCGCTGCGGCAGCTGCTGGACTCGCTCGAGGTGCCGGTGGTGCTCATCGGCCCCGGCGTGCGCACCGGCGTCCCGCTGCACGTCGACAACCCGCGCGAGGTCGGCGCCGACCGCGTGGTCACCGCGCTGGCCGCGCACGAGCTGTTCGGCCGGGCGCCCGACGGCAGCGGCCGCCCCGTCGTGGTGGTCGACTTCGGCACCTCCACCAACGTCGACGCCGTCGGCCCGGAGGGTCAGTTCCTCGGCGGCGCGCTGGCCCCGGGTGTCGAGGTCAGCCTCGAGGCGCTGGCCACCCGCGCGGCGCAGCTGCGGTCGGTGGAGCTCACCGTCCCGGCGCAGGCGATCGGCAAGAACACCGTCGCCGCGCTGCAGTCGGGGCTGGTCCTCGGCTTCGCCGGCCTGGTCGACGGGCTGGTCGGCCGGATCGCCGGCGAGCTGGTCGCGCAGTTCGGCGACCCGCCGGTCGTCGTCGCCACCGGGGGCCTGGCGCCGCTGGTGGCCGACAGCTGCCGCACCGTCGGCGAGCGCGAGCCCGACCTCACCGTGCACGGCCTGCGGCTGGCCTTCGAGCGGGCCCAGGCCGGCGGCCGCCGCTAGGCGGGAGCCGGGCTCGCCGGCAGCACGGTGCCCAGGCCGATGCCGCGGGCGCGCAGCCGCCGCAGCTCCACCGTGGCCAGCGCGGCGCTGATCAGCGGCCCGACGACGGCGAACGCGACGGCCACCGGGACCGGCATGCCGGCGTCCTCGGGGTCCCAGAGGCCGACGACGCCCAGGACGAGGACGACGACCGCCACCGCGATCTCGGTCAGCCCGCGCAGCGTCGGGTGCCCGTCGACGGCGCAGAACCAGTGGACGACGACCAGCCGGCCGGCCACCCAGATCGTCGCCCACACGGCGACGAGGGCGGTCCAGCCGAGGGCGAGGGTCACGAGCGCCATCAGCCCGCTCGGCTGCACCTGGGTGAGGACCAGCCAGACGAGCCCGCCGGCCAGCACGAGGCCGGCCACCGATCCACCCAGCCGGCCCAGCGGCACCCGCAGGTTGGCGGCCTGCTGCCGGCGCAGGGGCGGCGGGGTGAGGAACAGGATCACCGCCATCGGGACGAGCATCGCGACGCCGCCGATCGCCGCGGAGCGCATCACCGACAGCACGATGCGCGAGACCTGGTCGGTCACGCTGCCCAACCCGCCCCACTGCAGCTGGGCGACGGTGAGGATCGCGATGCCCCAGGCGCCGCGCAGCGCGGCCAGCCGCTCGAGCTGGTGGTCGCGGACGGCGAAGCGGTCGGCCGGGGTGAACACGCGGCGGTGGAAGTCCGCGGTCCTGCGCCACACCGCCGCGGTCCACGTGGCGATGCCGGTGACGATCCAGCCGACGATGCTGCCCACCCATGCCTCCGGGGTCCCGCCGCGCCGCCGGACCGTCGCGGTCTCGGAACGGTAGCGACCGACGGGGCCCTGTGGAGGGAGTCCGGCGGGGTGTCGCGGCGCACGGCCGTAGGCTCGGACGACGTGACCGACGAACCCCCGGGCCTCCCGGACGACGAGCTCCCCGAACAGCTCCGGGTCCGCCGCGCCAAGCTCGACCGGCTGCGCGAGTCCGGCGTCGACCCGTACCCGGTCACGGTGGCGCGCACCACCTCGCTGGCCGACGTCCGGGCCAAGCACCCCGACCTCGAGCCCGACACCACGACCGGCGAGCGGGTCGGCGTCACCGGCCGGGTCATCTTCAGCCGCAACACCGGCAAGCTCTGCTTCGCGACGCTGCGCGAGGGCGACGCCGAGCTGCAGGTCATGCTCTCCCGCGACCGGGTGGGCCAGGAGGCGCTGGACGCCTGGAAGGCCGACGTCGACCTCGGCGACCACGTCTTCGTCGAGGGCGAGGTCGGGACGTCCCGGCGCGGCGAGCTGTCGGTGTTCGCCGACTCCTGGCGGATGGCGGCCAAGGCGCTGCGCCCCCTGCCGGTGGCGCACAAGCCGATGAGCGAGGAGCTGCGGGTCCGCCGCCGCTACGTGGACCTCATCGTCCGCGACGAGGCGCGCCGCACCGTCCGGCAGCGCGCGCAGGTGATGGCCGCGCTGCGCTCCGGTCTCACCGGCCGCGGTTTCCTCGAGGTCGAGACGCCGATGCTGCAGACCGTGCACGGCGGTGCCGCCGCCCGGCCGTTCCGCACGCACATGAACGCCTTCGACCTCGACCTGTACCTGCGGATCGCGCCGGAGCTGTTCCTCAAGCGCTGCATCGTGGGCGGGCTCGAGAAGGTCTTCGAGATCAACCGCAACTTCCGCAACGAGGGCGCCGACAGCTCGCACTCGCCGGAGTTCGCGATGCTCGAGTTCTACGAGGCCTGGGCCGACTACTCCGACGTCGCCCGCACCACCCGCGAGCTGATCCAGGAGTGCTGCGCGGCGCTGTTCGGCGACCACACCGCCCGCCACCACGACGGCACCGAGGTCGACCTGTCGGGGGAGTGGCCGCAGGTGCGGCTGTACTCGCTCGTCAGCGACGCCGTGGGCGAGGAGGTCACGCCGGAGACGCCGGTGGAGCACCTGCGGGCCCTCGCCGAGCGGCACGACGTCGGCGTCGACCCGGCCTGGCTGCCCGGCAAGGTCGTCGAGGAGCTCTTCGAGGCGCTGGTGCAGGACTCCCTGCAGGCGCCCACGTTCGTCGTCGACTACCCGGTGGACACCTCGCCGCTGACCCGCGCGCACCGCACGACGCCGGGGCTGGCGGAGAAGTGGGACCTCTACATCGGCGGGGTCGAGCGCGGCACCGGCTACTCCGAGCTGGTCGACCCCGTGGTCCAGCGCGAGCGGTTCACCCAGCAGGCGCTGCTGGCAGCGGCCGGCGACCCCGAGGCCATGGTGCTCGACGAGGACTTCCTCGAGGCCCTCGAGTACGGGATGCCGCCCAGCGGCGGGGTCGGCATGGGCATCGACCGGCTGATGATGACGCTCACCGGCCTCGGTATCCGCGAGACGATCCTGTTCCCCTTGGTCCGCCCCATTTCCTGACGGGTCCCGTTCCGCTCGCCCGAATTCCTCCCCGAAAAGGGCGACCCACCGTCGGGGATTGCTCCCTCCCCTCACTTCTGTGGTGGAATGTGCGCGTCGCCCGGATCCGGGTGGTGCAATTGTCCGGCCACGGGGGCCGAGAGGGAGTGAGGAAAGCGGAATGGCGCGCAAGGTCCAGGTGATCCTGAGTGACGACCTCGACGAGGACCTCCCCGCGGACGAGACGGTGAGTTTCTCGCTCGACGGCACGAACTACGAGATCGACCTGTCCGAGAAGAACGCGGAGGAACTGCGCAACGCCTTCTCCCGGTACGTGCAGGCCGCCCGCAAGGTCGGCCGTGGCGGCGGCCGGGCCTCCGGTGCCGGCCGGTCCCGGGCCACCGGTGGCGGCGGCCGGATGGACCGCGAGCAGGCCGGCGCGATCCGCGACTGGGCCCGGAAGAACGGCCACAACGTCAGCGACCGCGGCCGCATCCCGGCCAGCGTCGTCGAGGCCTACGAGGCCGCCCACTGACGGAGGGCCCCTCCCACCCCTCGCGCCGCTCGGGGTGGGCCCCTGCGAGGGGCCGTTCCAGCACGTCACCGACGGCCCGGTCCCCGCACGGGGGCCGGGCCGTCGGCGTCCCCGGGTGGCGCGCCGTCCGCTGTCGGCGTAACCCCGCCGGAACACCGGCCCGCCACCATCGGTTGGACCGGGCGAGCCACCCACCGCACCGCCGGTCGCCGCCGACGGGACGGCGTGGTCCGTGACTACAGTGGAACGACCGGTGCCCCAGCGCGCCGACGGACGTCGGGTGCTCCTCCCCGCTCGTGGGGAGGGACGTGCCGGACCAGCCGGTCAGAGGAGAAGCAGCAGATGTTCGAACGGTTCACCGACCGAGCCCGACGGGTGGTCGTCCTGGCGCAGGAAGAGGCCAGGATGCTCAACCACAACTACATCGGCACCGAGCACATCCTCCTGGGCCTGATCCACGAGGGTGAGGGCGTCGCTGCCAAGGCCCTCGAGTCGCTCGGCATCTCGCTCGAGGGTGTCCGCCAGCAGGTCGAGGAGATCATCGGCCAGGGCCAGCAGGCCCCGTCCGGGCACATCCCCTTCACCCCGCGGGCGAAGAAGGTGCTCGAGCTGTCCCTGCGCGAGGCGCTGCAGCTCGGCCACAACTACATCGGCACCGAGCACATCCTGCTCGGCCTGATCCGCGAGGGCGAGGGCGTGGCCGCCCAGGTCCTCGTGAAGCTGGGCGCCGACCTCAACCGCGTCCGCCAGCAGGTCATCCAGCTGCTCTCCGGCTACCAGGGCAAGGAGCCGGCCTCGGCCGGCGGTCCCTCGGAGGGCACGCCGTCGACGTCGCTGGTGCTCGACCAGTTCGGCCGCAACCTGACGCAGGCCGCGCGCGACTCCAAGCTCGACCCGGTCATCGGGCGGGCCAAGGAGATCGAGCGGGTCATGCAGGTCCTCTCGCGGCGGACCAAGAACAACCCCGTCCTCATCGGCGAGCCCGGCGTCGGCAAGACCGCCGTCGTCGAGGGCCTGGCCCAGGCGATCGTCAAGGGCGAGGTCCCCGAGACGCTGAAGGACAAGCAGCTCTACACCCTCGACCTCGGCGCCCTGGTCGCCGGGTCGCGCTACCGCGGTGACTTCGAGGAGCGCCTCAAGAAGGTGCTCAAGGAGATCCGCACCCGCGGCGACATCATCCTGTTCATCGACGAGATCCACACCCTCGTCGGTGCCGGTGCCGCCGAGGGCGCGATCGACGCCGCCAGCATCCTCAAGCCGATGCTGGCCCGCGGTGAGCTGCAGACCATCGGCGCCACCACGCTCGACGAGTACCGCAAGCACCTGGAGAAGGACGCCGCGCTCGAGCGCCGCTTCCAGCCGATCCAGGTGGGCGAGCCGACGCTCACCCACACGATCGAGATCCTCAAGGGCCTGCGCGACCGCTACGAGGCGCACCACCGGATCAGCATCACCGACGGCGCCCTCGTCGCCGCCGCCACGCTGGCCGACCGGTACATCTCCGACCGCTTCCTGCCGGACAAGGCGATCGACCTGATCGACGAGGCCGGCGCCCGGATGCGGATCAAGCGGATGACCGCCCCGCCGGACCTGCGCGAGTTCGACGACCGGATCGCCGGCATCCGCCGCGAGAAGGAGTCCGCGATCGACGCGCAGGACTTCGAGAAGGCCGCGTCGCTGCGCGACAAGGAGAAGACCCTCCTGGCCGAGAAGGCCGAGCGGGAGAAGGCGTGGAAGGCCGGCGACATGGACGTCGTCGCCGAGGTCGACGACGAGCAGATCGCCGAGGTGCTGGCCAACTGGACCGGCATCCCCGTCTTCAAGCTCACCGAGGAGGAGACGACCCGTCTGCTCCGCATGGAGGACGAGCTCCACAAGCGGATCATCGGCCAGGAAGAGGCCATCAAGAGCGTCAGCCAGGCGATCCGGCGCACCCGCGCGGGCCTCAAGGACCCGCGTCGCCCCGGTGGCTCGTTCATCTTCGCCGGCCCCTCGGGTGTCGGTAAGACCGAGCTCGCCAAGGCGCTCGCCAACTTCCTGTTCGGCGAGGACGACGCGCTCATCCAGATCGACATGGGCGAGTTCCACGACCGGTTCACCGTGTCGCGGCTCGTCGGTGCCCCTCCCGGCTACGTCGGTTACGACGAGGGTGGCCAGCTGACCGAGAAGGTGCGGCGCAAGCCGTTCTCGGTGGTCCTCTTCGACGAGATCGAGAAGGCCCACGCCGACGTCTTCAACACGCTGCTGCAGGTGCTGGAGGACGGCCGCCTCACCGACGGTCAGGGCCGGATCGTGGACTTCAAGAACACGATCCTGATCCTCACGACCAACCTCGGGACGCGGGACATCTCCAAGGCGGTCGGCCTCGGCTTCCAGGCCGGGAACGACGACCAGTCGAACTACGAGCGCATGAAGACGAAGGTCCACGACGAGCTCAAGCAGCACTTCCGGCCTGAGTTCCTCAACCGCATCGACGACATCGTCGTGTTCCACCAGCTGACCGAGGCCGAGATCATCCAGATCGTCGACCTGATGCTCGCCCGCGTGGAGAGCCAGCTGAGCAACAAGGACATGTCGCTCGAGGTCACCCAGGAGGCCAAGAAGCTCCTGGCGGCCCGCGGGTTCGACCCCGTGCTGGGCGCCCGGCCGCTGCGCCGGACCATCCAGCGCGAGATCGAGGACGCGCTGTCGGAGAAGATCCTCTACGGGGAGCTGACCGCCGGTCAGATCGTCGTGGTGGACGTCGAGGGCGAGGGCACCGCCGCGAAGTTCACCTTCCGCGGCGAGACCAAGCCGATCGACCTGCCCGACACGCCGCCGGTGGCGCTGACCGTCGGCGACGACGAGGACGGCACCCAGGGCCCGTCGCTCCGCAAGGAGTGAGCAGGTAGCTCCACCGACAGGGGCCGTCTCCCGCGAGGGAGGCGGCCCCTGCCGCATCCCAGGGGCCGAGGGTGGCTCCCGGGCGGCCACCCGGTGCGGACGCCGGTGGACGGCGAGGTGACCGCCGGTGTCGTCGGCGGGTGCCGTCGCCGGGGGACGTGTTCCCGTCAGCGGGGGACGGCGACCGGGCCGAGGTCCACGGCGCGGTGCACCCAGGTGCCGGTGACGACCATCCCGACCCGCTCGTACAGGCCGAGGGCGCCGGTGCGGGAGTCGGTGGACAGTTCGCAGCGCGTGGCGCCGTGCCGGCGGGCGTCGGCGAAGGCGTCCGCGAGGAGGACCCGGGCCAGCCCGAGTCCGCGCCGGTCCCGGCGCACCGCGAGCTCGTCGACGCAGCCGTCCGCGCCACCGGCGACCAGGAAGCAGGCGCCGGCCACGTCGCCACGCGGGTCCACGACGACCCGGAGGTGCCACGGCTCGAACCCGGGCCGGCGCACGGTCGTCGCGGCGAAGTCGTCGAACGACCGCCGGTCCCGCTGCGACCACTCGAGGAAGGCGTCCTCGACCACCGTCCAGGCGGCCCGGTGGTCCGCCTCGCCGTCCGCCGTCCGGAGGGAGTACCCGTCCGGCAGGGGCTGGGTCTCGATCCGCCTGTCCCCGGGGAGCTCCAGCAGCCACGAGGTCCACCGGACGTGGTGGCCGAGGCGCTCCAGCAGGACGTCCGCGGGGGAGCCCTGCGGCACGGTCATGCCGAGGACCGGGGCGCCGCGCTCGCCTGCCAGTCGCCGGGTCCCGGCGGCCGGCGCCGTCCCGATGCCTCGTCCGCGGTACCGCGGGTGCACGGCGGCACCCCCGCGTCCCCCACCCGAGACCTCGGCGTGGGCGACCAGCCGGCCGCCCTCGAAGACGCCGAGCGTGCCGGCCGGTACGTCGGAGCCGGGGCGCTGCCAGTCCCCGACGACGTCGGCCTCCTCGATCAGGACGACGCCGACGTCGTGCAGCTCCTGCGCGGCCGTCACCTCGTACACGGCACGGGCGTCATCCCTGGTCAGGGGTCGGGCGGTGAGGTCCCCGGGCAGCTGCACGGGCCACGGTGAACCGTGCCGCGGGGTCGTCGCGCGAGCGGGTCCGGGCGGCGCGAGGCGTCGCGGGTCCGGTCAGTGGGGGAGTCGGAAGAGGCCGTCGTCGGTCTGCTCGACCAGCCCGTCGGCCAGCAGGGAGTCCAGGCACCGGGACCGCTGCACCGCGTCGTCCCAGGCTGCGTCCAGGGCCGGGGCGGGCACCGGACCGTCGGCGGCGCGCAGGACGTCGAGCAGCCGCCCGCGGACCTGCCGGTCGGTCCCCGCGAACCGCTGCACCCGCCTCGGCGGCCCCTCGGCGGCCGGGCAGCCGGCCAGCCGCCAGGCGCACCGGTCCCGCACCGGGCACACGCCGCACCGCGGTGTGCGGGCCACGCAGACCAGCGCGCCGAGCTCCATGGCCGCCACCGAGAACCGGCACGCCCGCTCCCGGTCCGCCGGCGCCAGCGCCGCGACGTCGGCCAGGTCGGAGGCGCGGGCGGTCCCGGCCTCGGCGCGGCCGTGGACCAGCCGGGCCACCACCCGCCGCACGTTGGTGTCCACGACCGGCTGTGGCCTCCCGTGGCCGAAGCAGGCCACCGCCCGGGCCGTGTACGTCCCGATGCCCGGCAGCGCCTCCAGGGCCGCCACGTCGGCCGGGACGGCGCCTCCGTGCCGCTCGGTGAGGGCGACGGCGGTCTCCCGCAGCCGCAGCGCCCGCCGCGGGTAGCCGAGCTTGCCCCAGGCGCGGATCACCTCGGCCGGCGACGCGGTGGCCAGCGCGGCCGGGGTGGGCCAGCGCTCCGTCCAGGCGCGCCACACCGGCTCGACCCGCGCCACCGGCGTCTGCTGCAGCATCACCTCGCTGACCAGCACCGCCCACGGGTCCACGCCTGGCCGGCGCCACGGCAGGTCGCGGGCCGCCGTGTCGTACCAGTCGACGAGGGCGTCCCCGAGTCCGGCGGTGCTGCTCACGGGGGTCCAGTGTGCCCCGCCCGGACCGCGGCGTGCCCTGTCGGGACGGTCGGCGGCCGCCGACTACGGTCGCCTTCGTGCTGCACCCGGTCGGGCCCCTGCCGGCCGCCGTCTACTGGCGACGGCGGCTGCTCGTGGTCCTCCTGCTCGTCGCCGTCCTCGGCGGCGGGAGCTGGCTCGGGGTGGCGCTGCTGGGCGGCGGCCCGGAGGGCTCGGCGTCGGCCGCCGGCACCTCGGAGGCGGCGTCGACGGCGCCGGCCGCCGCGGAGCCGCCCGCCCTCGACCGGGTCCTCCCGTCGCTGGCCAGCGTGCAGACCCCCACCCCGCCGCCCACCCCGACGCCCGCCCCGCCCCCGGCGCCTGCCGCCCCGGTGCAGGAGGCCGGCGCCCCGTGCGGCGACGACGTGGTCGCGCTGGAGGTGCGCACGCCGGGCACGGTCGCCTCCGGGTCCTCGCCGACGCTGGAGCTGGTCGTCACCAACACCGCCGCGGTGCCGTGCACCCGCGTGCTGGACAAGCAGCTGCAGGAGATGGTGCTGCTCGACGCGGCCGGCACCCGGCTGTGGGGCAGCAACGACTGCCGGCCCGAGACCAGCAGCGACACCCGCACGCTGCAGCCCGGTGAGCAGGTGGTGTTCCCGCTGGTCTGGACCGGCCTGACCAGCGAGCCGACCTGCACCGCCGAGCGCGTGCCGGTGGCCCCGGGTCAGTACGTGCTGCGCGCCCGGCTGGACACCGGGACCAGCCCGGACGCCGTCCTCACCATCACCTGACGAGGGACCTCCCTGCCCCCACCGCTCGCAGGCTCGCGGCGGGCCCCCGCGGGGAGGCCGTTCCAGCAGGTCGCCGGTGGGCCCCGCTCAGCTGTAGCGGTCGAGGATCGAGGTCTCGGCCAGCCGGGACAGGCCCTCGCGGATGCCCCGGGCACGGGCCTCGCCGACGCCCTCGACGGCGAGCAGGTCCTCGATGGTGGCGGCCAGCAGCTTCTGCAGGCCGCCGAAGTGGTCGACCAGCCGGTCGATGATCGCCGCGGGCAGCCGCGGCACCCGGGCCAGCAGCCGGTAGCCGCGCGGGCTGACGGGGGAGTCCAGCGCGTCGGCCGAGGTGGGCAGCCCGTAGCAGCGCGAGACGGCGGACAGGTCCAGCAGCTCGGTGGCCGACAGCGCCCGCAGCTCGGCGAGCACGTCCTCGATGGTGCGCGGCCGGCGGGTGCCCGCGGCGGGCAGGTAGTCGCGCACCAGCAGCGCGCGGTCCTCCTCGACGCCGGCGAGCATCTCGTCGAGCTGCAGGGCCAGCAGCCGGCCGTCGGTGCCCAGCTCGACGACGAAGCCCTCGATCTCGTCGGCGATCCGCCGGACCATCTCCAGCCGCTGGCTGACGCTCATCGCGTCGCGGACGGTGACCAGGTCCTCGATCTCCAGCGCCGAGAGGGTGCTCGCGACCTCGTCGAGGCGCAGCTTGTACCGCTCCAGCGCCGCGAGGGCCTGGTTGGCGCGGGCGAGGATCGTCGTCGGGTGCTCGAGCGTGTAGCGCCGGCCGGCCACGTAGACGCTGATGATGTGCATCGACTGGCTGACCGAGATCACCGGGAACCCGGTCTGCACGGCCACCCGCTCGGCGGTGCGGTGCCGGGTGCCCGACTCCTCGGTGGGCACGGTCGGGTCGGGCATCAGGTGCACGCCGGCCCGGACGATGCGCAGCCCGTCGGAGGACAGGATCACCGCGCCGTCCATCTTGGCCAGCTCGCGCAGCCGGGTGGCCGACAGCGCGACGTCCAGGGCGAACCCGCCGGTGCAGATGGACTCCACCACCCGGTCGTAGCCGAGCACGATCAGGGCGCCGGTGCGGCCGGCCAGGATGCGCTCCAGGCCGTCGCGCAACGCGGTCCCCGGGGCGATGCGGCCGAGCAGTTCGCGCAGGGCGACCTCGGAGTCCACAGCGGGGGGCACGGGCGCTCCTGACGTCGTCGTGGTACGGCGCCTGAGTCTACGTGGCACGCCGACCTGCCGGTCGTGAGCGGGGGGTGGTGAGCAGGCTCACCCGGGGAAGAGCCCGGCGAGCGCCGCTCCCAGGTCGGGCACCTCCATGAGCCGGATGCCCTTGGGGGCCTGGCCGGCGTCCGGCGGGACCAGCGCGAGCCGGTAACCCTGGCGGGCGGCCTCGGCCAGCCGCCGTCCGGTGCCGCCGACCCGCCGGATCTCACCGGACAGACCCACCTCGCCCAGCGCGATCATCCCCTCCGGCAGCGGGGTGTCCCGCGACGCCGAGGCGATGGCCAGCGCGAGCGCGAGGTCGGCCGCCGGCTCGGCGATCTTCACGCCGCCGACGGAGGCGGCGAACACGTCGGCGTCGGCCAGCCGGACGCCGCCGCGCCGCTCGACGACGGCGTTGACCATCGCCACGCGCTGGGAGTCCAGCCCGCTGACCGCCCGCCGCGGCGAGCCGCCGCCGGTGTTGGTGGCGACGAGGGCCTGCACCTCGGCCAGCAGCGGCCGGCTGCCCTCCATGGTCACCGTGACGCAACTGCCGGGCACCGATGCGGTGCGCCGCGAGACGAACAGGTGCGACGGGTCGGGCACCCCGACCACCCCGCCGTCGCCGATCTCGAAGCAGCCGATCTCGTCGGCCGGGCCGAACCGGTTCTTGGTGGCGCGCACCAGGCGCAGCGTGGAGTGCCGCTCGCCGTCGAAGGACACGACGACGTCGACCAGGTGCTCCAGCGCCCGGGGCCCGGCGATCGCGCCGTCCTTGGTGACGTGGCCGACGAGGATCGTCGTCATCCCGCGGGACTTGGCGACGGCGGTGAGCGCGGTGGCCACCGAGCGGACCTGGGTGGCGCCGCCGTCGGTGCCCTCGACGGCGGAGGAGCGGACCGTCTGCACGCTGTCGAGCACCAGCAGCGAGGGCGCCACCTGCTCGACGTGGGCGAGGACGGCCGACAGCTCGGTCTCGGCGGCGAGGTACAGCCGGTCGTGCAGCGCGCCGATCCGCTCGGCGCGCAGCCGCACCTGCGCGGCGGACTCCTCGCCCGAGACCACCAGCGTGGGCCCGTTGGACTCCGCCACCCGGTGGGCGACCTCGAGCAGCAGCGTGGACTTGCCGACGCCGGGCTCACCGGCGACGAGGACCACCGCGCCGGGCACCAGGCCGCCGCCGAGGACGCGGTCGAACTCGGCGATGCCGGTGGGCACCGCCCGCGCGCCGTCGAGCTGGACCTGGGCGATCGGCCGGGCGGGCGCGGTGACCGGGCCGGCGGCGACCGAGCGCAGTGCCGGCGCGGCGGGCCCGACCTCCTGCAGCGTGCCCCAGGCCTGGCACTCCGGGCACTTGCCCATCCACTTCGCCGACGAGAAGCCGCACTCGGTGCAGCGGTGGGCGGGACGGGCGGACTTCACTCCGGAGGGCACGCCGCCACGGTAGGTGGGGGTACCGACACTCCCGGGGAGGCCGGACGGGTCACTCCGGTCCGGTCACTCCAGGCCGGCTACTCGGCCTGGGTGTCCTCCTCGCTCTCCGGGTTCTCCGGCTCGAGGCCCTCCTCGAAGTCGAACGCCTCGCCGCGGTCGATCTCCTCGTCGGGACCGGCCACCAGCACCTGCGTGGTGATGTCGCCGGCCTGCTCGAAGGACAGGGTGAGCGTCAGGGTCTGCCCGGCCGTCAGCTCCTCGCCGAGGTCCTGCAGCGTGACCGTCGCGCCGTCCTCGCGCCCGATGTACAGCGCGGTGTCGGCCGGGATGTCGAGCGACACCCGGGTGCTCGCCGTGGAGCCGGCGGAGGGCGACGCACCCGGGGTGGCGCCGGTGCTGCCCGGCGTCGGGGTGGCCGTGGGGGAGCTGCCGGCGGGCGACGACGGCGAGGGGGTCGGGCCGGTCGCCGACACCAGCACGCCGCCGAAGCCCTCGCCCTCGATGCCGGTGAGGGTGTCGTCGGAGTTCGAGGCGTTGACGATCGTGACGATCAGCTCGGCGTCGTCGCCCTCCTCGTAGCGGCCGTTCTCCGGCGGAGCCAGCAGGATCTGGCGCAGCAGGATGTCCTCCACCTGCGCCTGGGGGCCGACCTTGTCGCGGTCCTGGGTGCCGGTCTGCGAGACCTGGCCGGCGCTGCAGGCGCCGAGCGCGACCGGGCTGAGGACGAGGGCACCCATCACGGCGGCGCGCAGCGCGCGGTTCACAGCGGTCGACCTCCACGGGGGAAACAGCAGCCGGCCACCGTGTGTCTCGATGGCCCGAGTCGGGCCGAGCCTAACGGTCCGCCCACCACGTCCGCCGGGAGGTGAGGCCGATGGGGCGCCCAGGACCCGGCGCCGGAGGCGAGCCGCGCGACCCGGCCCTCGCTGACTTCCCCGAACGGTCGCCCGGTACGCGCCGGTGGACCTCCGCCGACCAGCTCGGCCCGCACCTCCTCGACGCGCCCGGCCGGCCGGTGCTCCTGCTGGAGTCTGAGGCGGTGTCCGCCCGCCGCCGGTTCCACCGGCAGGAGGCCCACCCCGTGCTGTCCGCGCTGCGCCACCGGGCCGCCGAGCTGGGGGACGAGGGCGACTTCCACCAGGTCACCACCTGCGCCGAGGCCCCGGGCCGCCACGACGAGCCGGTGAGCGCCTGCGCGCCCACCACCTGGAGCAGCCGCGACCACGTCCTGCGCCGCCCCGGCGTGCAGGTGCTCAGCGGCTCCGTGAGCAGCCAGCCCGGGGTCGCCCGGTGGGCCGCGGCCGCCGCGGCGAGGACGCCTGCTCCTCCCACACCGCCGGCTGCTGGGCCTTCCTCGAGCGCGACCGCGAGCGGCTGACCGGCAACCGGCGGATGCGGCGTCCGCTGCAGGGCCTGGACCGGTCGGAGGACCCGCCGATCGTGGTCGAGCAGGAGGCCGCCCGGGGCACCGCCGCCCCCTGATCGGGGGACGGACGGTCCAGTTCCGCGTCGGGCCTGCCGATGCCTCCCCTGCACGGGGGACGGCACGGGAGGTGCGGATGGCGGTCGGAGCCGCGTTCGACGACGTCCTCGCGGCGGCCCGGACGGGCGCCGCGTGGGCCTTCGAGGTGCTGTACCGGGACCTGTCCCCGGTGGTCACCGGCTACCTGCGGCTGCACGGCGCCCCGGACCCCGACGACCTGGCCAGCGAGACGTTCCTCGCGGTCTTCCGCGGGCTGTCCGGCTTCACCGGCGACGAGGCGGGGCTGCGGTCGTGGGTGTTCACCATCGCCCACCGGCGGCTGGTCGACGACCTGCGCCGGCGCAGCCGCCGCCCGCAGCTCGCCGACGGGGGCGCGGACCTGCTCCCCGAGGTCGCCGGCGGGGACGTGGAGGACGACGTCCTGGCCCGGCTGGGCGCCGAGACGGTGCACCGGCTGTGCGCCGGCCTCCCCGAGGACCAGCGCTCGGTCCTGCTGCTGCGGGTCCTGGCCGACCTCACCGTCGAGCAGGTCGCCGCGGTGATCGGCCGCTCCGTGGCCTCGGTCAAGGCGCTGCAGCGGCGCGGCCTGCGCCGGCTGCGCGAGGAGCTGGAGCCGGCCGGGACCACCCCGACGAGGGAGACGACGACGGGCCGCGCACCCCTGCGGGCCCGTCCGGCGATGACGGGGGCGAGATGACCACGCCAGCCGACGCCCGGACCGCCGAGCAGGCCCTCGCGGCCTGCCTCGCCGGCCGGCCCGTGCCCGAGGGCGCGCAGTACCTGGCCGCGTTCACCGACGCGGTCCGGTCCTCCGCCACCGCGCCGGGCCGCCCGAACGCGGCCCTGGCCGAGCTGCTGGCGACCGGTCTGCTCACCGACCAGTCGGACCCGTCCACGCGGACGACCGGGCACCCCGCCCGGGCCTCACGGAAGAGACCCCACGTGTTCACCACTTCCCTCGCCGTCAAGTTCGCCGCGCTCTCCGCGGTCGCCAAGGCCGCCGTCGCCGGTGGGGCGGTCGCGGTCGCCCTGACCGCGGGCACCACCGCCGCCGTCGTCCTGCCCGAGGACACCGCCCCCGCCCTCGTCGAGAGCAGCGAGACCACCGACGGCACCGCCACCGACGACACCGCCACCGACGGCACCGCCACGGACGGCACCGCCACCGACGACACCGCCACCGAGGACCCGACCGGCGGGGAGGGCGACGCCTCCACCGACGGGGGCACCGGGGACGGCACCGGGGACGGCGCCGAGGAGGAGCCCGCCACCGAGCCCACGACCCCCGAGGACGACCCGCTCGCCGGCGTCGACGAGGGGCGGTCCTTCGGTCACCTCGTGCACGCGATCGTGGCGGCGAGCCGGGCGTCCGGCACCAAGGTCGGCCTTGACGTCAGCGCCGCGGCGCACGCTCGCAACACGGCCCGCCAGGAGGCCCGCCAGGGCACCGTGACCGAGCAGCCGGAGACCCAGCCGGTCACCGAGCCCGTCACCGAGGAGCCGGCGACCGGGGAGCAGGAGGCCGTGACCCCGGCGCCCGCGCCCGAGGAGCCCGTCGCCACCACCTCGACCGGCGGCAACGGCCACGGCCAGGGCAACGGCGGCGGCAACGGCAGCGGCAACGGCGGCGGCAACGGCAACGGAAACGGCAACGGCAGGAAGTGACCGACGGCGGGGCCGCGCTCAGGTGAGTGCGGCCCCGCCCGCCAGCAGCAGCACCACGTCCAGCACGGTCAACAGCATCACCGCGGGGAAGGCCAGCCGGCGGAAGGGCGCCGTCCCGGCCAGGGCGGCGACGGCGACCGCGGGCACCGCCAGCACCAGCCCCGCCCAGCCCCACCACGCGGGCGGGCCGGCCGGGCCGAGCACGAGCACCAGCGACGCCGTCCCGAGCAGCAGCGCACCCACCACCGCCGACACGCGGGGACCCAGCCGGTGCGGCAGACCGCGCACCCCGGTCGCCAGGTCGTCGGCGATGTCGGGGGCCACGTTGGCGAGGTGGGCCGCCGCGCCCAGCGCCGCGCCGGCGGCCGGCAGCCACCACGGCGCGGCCGGGACGCCCGGCGCCGCGGCCACCACCCCGGCGGGCAGGGCGCCGAAACCGGTGACGTAGGGGAGCCCGGAGGCCACCGTGCGCTTCAGACCCGCGTTGTAGGCCCAACCGCTGGCCACCAGCACCAGCAGCAGCAGTCCCGGCACCCAGCCGAGCGCCAGGGACAGGACGACGGCCGCGCCGGCCGCGCCGAGGGCCGCCCCGCGCAGCGTGGCGGGGGCCACGGCGCCCTGCACGACCGGCTTGTCGGCCCGCGCGACGGCGCGGTCGCGATCGGCGTCGAGCCAGTCGTTGCTCCACCCGATGGACGCCTGACCTGCGAGGACGGCCAGTCCCACGAGCACCACGCGCCCCGGGGGCACCTGCGCGGTGACCGCGAGGAGGGTCGCCACGACGGTGACCGCGACCGCCGGCGGCGCGTGCGTGGCCAGGACGAGCGCGCGGACGGAGGCGCCCCGCGAGGCCCGTGCAGGCACACCGACCACGCCCTGTCAACCCCTCCCCAGTACTTCACCAGGCCTCTGACCTGCGGATATCCACCAGCCGACCGTTCCGGGCGTCAGTGTGCCGTGCTAACCTGGGTGCAGCGAAAGGGGTCACACACACATGGGCTTCACTGTCGGCGAGACCGTCGTCTACCCGCACCACGGTGCCGCTCTGATCGAGGCGATCGAGACGCGGGTCATCAAGGGCGAAGAGAAGGCCTACCTCGTGCTGAAGGTCGCCCAGGGCGACCTGACCGTGCGCGTGCCGGCCGACAACGCAGAGATCGTCGGCGTCCGTGACGTCGTCGGTCAGGACGGGCTCAACCGCGTGTTCGAGGTCCTGCGGGCCCCGCACACCGAGGAGCCGACCAACTGGTCGCGCCGCTACAAGGCCAACCTCGAGAAGCTGGCCTCCGGCGACGTCAACAAGGTGGCCGAGGTCGTCCGCGACCTGTGGCGCCGCGACAAGGACCGCGGCCTCTCCGCCGGCGAGAAGCGGATGCTCTCCAAGGCCCGCCAGATCCTGGTGAGCGAGCTCGCGCTCGCCGAGGGGACCAACGAGGACAAGGCCGAGGTGCTGCTCGACGAGGTCCTCGCCAGCTGACCCCTGCACCCTCGCTCTCCCGGACCACTCCCGTGTCCGCTGTCGGCATCGTCGCAGCGGCCGGGAGTGGTTCGCGTCTGGGGGCGGACAAGCCCAAGGCGCTCGTCGAGCTGGCCGGCCGCCCCCTGGTCTCCTGGGCGGTCGACACGCTGCTGGCCGGTGGCGTCGACGAGGTCGTCGTCGCCGTGCCCGCGGCCGAGCGCGACGCCTTCGCCGCCGTCCTGCCCGGCAGCGTCGCGCTGGTCGACGGCGGCGCCACCCGCACCGCCTCGGTCCGCGCCGCGCTGTCGGCCGCCGGCCCCCACGCCGACGCCGTCCTCGTGCACGACGCCGCCCGCCCGCTGACCCCACCGGACGTGGTGGCCCGCGTGCTGGCGGCGCTGGCCGCCGGCGCGCCCGCCGTCGTCCCGGTGCTGCCGGTCGTGGACACCACCGTCGTCGTCGACGCGGCCGGCACGGTCACCGAGGCCGTGCCCCGCGCGGTGCTGCGGCGGGTGCAGACGCCGCAGGGCTTCGACCGCGCCGTCCTGGTGGCCGCCTACGCCGCCCTGGACGACGCCCTCGTGGACGCCCTCGTGGACGCCGCAGCGCTCACCGACGACGCCGCCGTCGTGCGGGCCGCCGGCGTGCCGGTGACCACCGTGGCCGGCGACGAGCGCGCCGCGAAGGTCACCGTGCCGCACGACCTGCACCTGGCCGCGCTGCAGGCCACCCGGTGAGCGACGACCTCCCGCGCGTCGGCCTCGGCGTCGACGTGCACCCGGTCGAGGCCGGCCGGGAGTGCTGGCTGGCCGGGCTGCGGTGGCCCGGCGCCGACGGCTGCGCCGGGCACTCCGACGGCGACGTCGCCGCGCACGCCCTCACCGACGCGGTGCTGTCCGCGGCCGGTCTCGGCGACATCGGCGGGCTGCTCGGCACCGACGACCCGCGCTGGGCCGGCGCCCGCGGCGTCGCCGTCCTCGAGCACGTGCGGGAGACCCTGGCCGCCGCCGGGTGGCGGGTCGGCAACGCGGCGGTGCAGCTCGTGGCGCCCACGCCGAAGCTCGGCCCGCGCCGGGCGGAGGCGGAGGCGGCGCTGTCGGCGGCGCTGGGCGCCCCGGTGAGCGTCACCGCCACCACCACCGACGGGCTGGGGCTGGTCGGCCGCGGCGAGGGCCGGGCCGCCCTCGCGACGGCGCTGGTCGTGCGCACGGGGTCCGTAGACTCCCCGCAGTGAGCCTCCGCCTGTACGACACGGCCGCGCGCGCGGTCCGGGACTTCACGCCCCTCCGTCCCGGCGAGGCCTCGGTGTACGTCTGCGGGCTCACCGTCCAGGGACCGCCGCACGTCGGGCACGTGCGCGCCGCCGTCGCCTTCGACGTGCTGCGCCGCTGGCTGATCGCGAGCGGGCTCGAGGTCACCTACGTCCGCAACGTCACCGACATCGACGACAAGATCCTCGTCAAGGCCGCCGAGCACGGCGTCCCGTGGTGGGCCTGGGCGTACACCAACGAGCTGGCCTGCACCCGCGCCTACGACGCCCTCGGCGTCCTGCCGCCCACCTACGAGCCGCGCGCAACCGGGCACGTGACGGACATGGTGGCGCTGGTCGAGCGGCTGGTGGAGCGCGGGCACGCCTACACCGTCGACGGCGACGCCTACTTCGACGTCCGCAGCTTCCCCCGCTACGGCGAGCTGACCCGCCAGGCGCTGGCCGACCTGCAGCCGGCCGCCGACACCGACACCGACGAGCGCAAGCGCGACCCCCGTGACTTCGCGCTGTGGAAGGCGCACAAGCCCGGCGAGCCGGAGACCGCGAGCTGGCCGACCCCGTGGGGTCCGGGCCGGCCCGGCTGGCACCTGGAGTGCTCGGCGATGGCGGGGCGCTACCTCGGCGCGGAGTTCGACATCCACGGCGGCGGGCTGGACCTGCGCTTCCCGCACCACGAGAACGAGCGCGCCCAGTCGATGGCCGCCGGCCTGCCGTTCACCCGGTACTGGATGCACAACGGCTGGGTCACCCTCGGCGGCGAGAAGATGAGCAAGTCGCTGGGCAACACCGCGCTGGTCGACGAGGTCGTCCGCCGGGTGCGCCCGGTCGAGCTGCGGTACTACCTGGTGGCGCCGCACTACCGGTCCACCGTCGAGTTCACCGACGCCGCGCTGGCCGAGGCGGGCGCCGCCTACCGGCGGATCGAGTCGTTCGTGCACCGCGCCGCGGAGCGGGCCGGCCGGGACGCCGCCACCGGCCTGCCGCCGGCGTTCCGCGAGGCCATGGACGACGACCTCGGCACCCCGGCCGCGATCGCCGTCGTCCACGAGGTCGTCCGCGCCGGCAACACCGCCCTGGCCGAGGGGGACGACGCCGCGCTGGCCGACGCGCTCGGCGCCGTGCGGGGCATGCTGGGTGTGCTGGGGCTGGACCCGCTCGACCCCCACTGGGCGGCCGGCGGGGGCGCCGACGGCCGGCTGGCGGAGGTCACCGACGGCCTGGTCCGGCTGGCGCTGGAGCAGCGGCAGGCCGCCCGCGCGCGGAAGGACTACGCGGCGGCCGACGCGCTGCGCGACCAGCTCACCGCCCTCGGCGTGCAGGTCGAGGACACCCCGCAGGGACCCCGATGGGAGCTGACCCGCTGATGGCCGGAAACAGCCAGCGCCGCGGCCGCACGAGCGGCGCGGGCAAGAAGGGCGCCACCGCCGGCACCGGCGGCAAGAACCGCCGCGCGCTGGCCGGCCGCGGGGCGACCCCGCCCGCCGAGAAGCGCACGGGCCACCCGGCGCAGCGCCGCGCGCAGGCCGACGCCCGCCGCCGGGCCGAGCGCGACCGCAGCCGCCAGCGCGCCGAGGAGGCGCCGGAGCTGCTGCTCGGCCGCAACCCCGTCGTCGAGGCGCTGCGCGCGCAGATCCCGGCGACGGCGCTGTACGTCGTCACCGGGGACACCCGGGCGGCGACCGACGAGCGGATCACCGAGGCGCTGCACCTGGCCAGCGACCGCGGCCTGCCGCTGCTCGAGGTGGGCAAGGCCGAGTTCGACCGGATGTCGAACAACGCGCTGCACCAGGGCATCGGGCTGCAGGTCCCGCCCTACGAGTACGCGCACCCCGACGACCTGCTCGACGTCGCCCGCGACTCCGGCCGGCCGCCGCTGGTCGTGGCCATGGACGGCGTCACCGACCCGCGCAACCTCGGCGCGGTGGTCCGCTCGGCGGCCGCCTTCGACGCGCACGGCGTCGTCGTGCCGCAGCGGCGCGCGGTCGGGATGACCGCCTCGGCGTGGCGCACCAGCGCCGGCGCCGCCGCCCGGCTGCCGGTGGCCCGCGCGGTCAACCTGGCCCGGGCGCTGGCCTCCTACCAGGACGCCGGCCTGCAGACGGTCGGCCTGGCCGGCGACGGCGACGTGGACATCGCCGACTACGACGGCCTCGCCGACCCGGTGGCGCTGGTCGTCGGCGCGGAGGGCGCGGGGCTGTCGCGGCTGGTGCGCGAGCGCTGCGACGTCGTCGTCCGCATCCCGATCGCCCGCGACACCGAGTCGCTCAACGTGAGCGTCGCGGCGTCCATCGCCCTCTACGCCGCCGCCCAGGCCCGACGGTGACACGGCGGTCCTGCCGGACCGCACCGCGGCCGGGTGCCCTCTCCCTGACGCCGTGAGCCCCGGCGGACGCGTCCCTCCTCGGGGACCCTCCGGGCCCCGCTCGCCGGTCGCGGCCACCGCGATCCGGCTCGGGCTGGAGCCGCACCCCGAGGGCGGCTGGTACCGGCGCACCTGGACCTCGCCGGCCGCGGTCGGCGACCGCCCGGCCGCGACGGCGATCCTCTACCTGCTCGCACCGGGGGAGTCCTCGGCGCCGCACACCGTCGACGCCGACGAGCTGTGGCTCTGGCACGGGCCGGGCGCACTGGTGCTGCACGTGGGCGACGAGCGCACGGTGCTGGACGCGGCGCACCCGCAGGTGCTCGTGCCCGCCGGCGCCCGGCAGTCGACCGCCCCGGCGGAGGACGAGGTGCTGGTGACCTGTGTCGTCTCGCCGGGCTTCGCGTGGAGCGGCTTCCGGCTGGTCTGAGCTCAGCCCAGCAGCTGGGCGAGGGTGTAGATGACCAGCCCGGCCAGGCCGCCGACGACGGTGCCGTTGATGCGGATGAACTGCAGGTCCCGCCCCACCTGCAGCTCGATGCGGCGGCTGGTCTCCTCGGTGTCCCAACGGGCGACGGTGCTGCCGACGACGTCGGCGAGGTCGCCGGCGAAGCGCTCCACCAGGTAGCCGGCGACCCGCACCGACTGCTGCTGCACCCGCTCGCGCACCCGCGGGTCGGTCCGCAGCAGCCGGGCGGCGTCGCCGATCATGCCGGTCACCCGGGACCGCAGCTCGGAGTCCGGGTCGGTGGCGGCAGCGAGGAACGAGGTCTTCGCGTTGGTCCACAGCGACGAGGACCAGGCGCGCACCGCCGGGTGGTCGAGCAGCTCCTTCTTGAACCCCTCGACGCGGGCGGCGGTGTCGGGGTCGGTGCGCAGGTCGTGCACGTAGGCGCGCAGCCGGGCGTCGTAGACCCGCCGCAGCTCGTGGTCGCGGTCGGCACCAACCTCCTCCAGGAAGCCCTGCACGCCCGCGAACACGCGGTCGAACACCCGGTCGTCGACCCAGTTGGGCACCCACGACGGGGAGGCGTCCCCGAGCTGGGCGCGGAACACCACCCGGTTCTCCTCGAGGAACCGGGCGAGGTAGCGCAGGCCCGCCGACAGGACCTCCTGGTGCCGGTCCCCGTCGACCACCAGCTCCAGGACCCGGGCCAGCACCGGCGCCGCCGGCGTCGCGTGCAGCTTGCGGTCGACCAGGCCGGAGACGGCCTGCTGCAGGTCGTCGTCGCGCAGCAGGTCGGTGAGGCCGGTGAGCCCGGCGGCGGCGTCGCCGGCCAGCCGCTCCGCGCGGCCGGGCGCCGCCAGGAAGGTCCCGAGCCGGCCGGGGACGTCGACGGTGGCGAGCTTCTCCTCGACGACCGAGCGGGTCAGGAAGTTCTCCTGCACGAACGTGCCCAGGCTCGCGCCGATCTGGTCCTTCTTGCGCGGGATGATCGCCGTGTGCGGGATCGGCAGCCGCAGCGGGTGCCGGAACAGCGCGGTGACGGCGAACCAGTCGGCCAGCGCGCCGACCATCGAGGCCTCGGCGGTGGCCCGCACGTACCCGACCCAGGGCCCGGCGGTGTCGCCGAGCAGCACGCAGGCGAGGAAGACGGCCGCCGCGAGCAGGAACAGCCCCGTGGCCAGCCGTTTCATCCGCCGCAGCCCGGCGGCGCGCTCCGGGTCGTCGAGCGAAGAGGCGAGCGGGGCGCTCACAGACGACGACACCCTCCCCAGCCTAGAGGCGGGGGAGGGTGCCTTCCCGGGCTGGAGGGGTCAGTCCGCGCTGCTGCCGAGGGTGACCTCGACCGTCGACGTCCCACCGTCGCGCTGCACGGTCAGCTGCACCCGCGTGCCGGGGGCCGAGCTGCGGATGGCGGCGGTCAGCTCGGTGGAGGTGGTCACCGCCCGGTCGCCGACCGCGGTGACGACGTCGCCGGCCTGCAGGCCCGCCTCCGCGGCGGCCCCGCCGGGCTGCACCTGCACGACCTGCGCGCCGGTGCCCACCTCGGACGAGGCGGTCCCGCCGGCGGTCTGGGCGTTCACCCCGAGGACGGCGTGGGTGGCCGAGCCGGTGTCGATGATCTCCTCGGCGATCCGCTGGGCGGTGTTGCTCGGGATGGCGAACCCGACGCCGATGCTGCCGCTCTGCGACGCCGAGCCGGGCGCCCCCGAGGCCACCGAGGCGATCGCGGTGTTGATGCCGATGACCTCGCCGGCGGCGTCGACCAGCGCGCCGCCGGAGTTGCCGGGGTTGATGGCGGCGTCGGTCTGCAGCGCGTCGATGACGGTGGCGTCGTCCTGGGTGGAACCGGTGGCCACCGCGCGGTCGGTGGCGCTGACGATCCCGTCGGTCACCGTGTCGGACAGGCCGAGCGGCGCGCCGATCGCGACGGCGAGGTCCCCGACCTGCACGTCGTCGGAGTCGGCGAACGTGGCCGCGGTGAGCCCGCCGGCGCCCTGCAGCCGGATCACGGCGAGGTCCGAGGTCGGGTCGGTGCCGACGACGGTGGCGTCGTAGAGCGTGCCGTCGGAGGTGCGCACCTGGACGGCGGCGTCGCCGGTGCTGCCGTCCAGCGAGACGACGTGGTTGTTGGTGAGCACGTAGCCGTCGTCGGAGAGCACCACGCCCGAGCCGCTGCCCGAGCCCGAGCCGCTGGTCACGTAGACGGTGACGACGCTGGGCGAGGCCTTGGCGGCCGCGGCGGTCACCGCAGTCGCGTTCTCCGGGTCCGTGATGACCACCGACTGCGCCGTGGCCGCCGTCCCGCTGCCGCCGCTCCCGCCGCCGGAGGTGAGGGCGACGACCCCGGCCCCGGCGCCGCCGCCGACGAGGGCCCCGGCGAGCAGCCCGGCGACGCCCATCCGCAGCCGGCCCGCCCGCCGCCTCTCCGGCGCCGGCGCGGGGGCGGGCGCCGGCGGCGGCAGGGTGCCCGTCGCGGTGCCGGCCGGCGGGTACCAGGAGTCGCCGGACGGCGGCGGGGTCCAGCCCGGGGTCGCACCGGTCGGCTGCGCCGGGTTCGGGTACGGGTGTCCGTTCACTGCTGTGGTCCTCCTCCTGGGCGGCCGTCCGCCGCTCTGGGGACCACTCTCGGCGCGGCGTCTGGCGGGGCCCTGCGGAGCGCCTGTGAGGTGTCTGGGCGTCCTCAGCGGGGGAGGTCCGGCAGCACCCGCCCCCGTGCGACCAGCTCGGTGACCACCCAGACCGCCGCCACCTCGGCGGCCAGCAGACCCACCAGGACCAGCAGCTGGGCGGCGCCGGCGGCCAGCGGGCCGCCCCCGCCGAGCAGCACGCCGACGTAGGCGCCGGGCAGCGTGACGAGGCCGACGGTGCGGGTCTGGTCCAGCGGCGGCAGCAGGGCGGTCGCGGCGGAGGGCCGGGCGACCTCGAGGACGGCGTCGCGGGGGAGCAGGCCCAGCGCCAGGGCCGCCTCGACCTCGCCGCGGCGGGTGGTCAGCTCCTCGCGCAGCCGCCGGCCGGCCAGCGACGTCGCCGTCATCGCGCCGCCGACCAGGATGCCCGCGACCGGGATCACCGCCTCCCCGCGCAGCGGCACCGTGCCGCTGGCGAGCACCAGCGCGACCACCGGCGCCGCGCCGCCGGCCACCGCCAGGGCCGCGGACCCCACCCGGCGCGGGGCACCGGGCGCCCGCAGCGGCAGGCCGCTGACCCGTCCTGCCGCCGTGACCGCCGCGACGGTGACCATCAGCAGCACGAACGCCGCCGACAGCCACAGCGAGCGGACGACGACCAGCAGCACCGCCGAGACCGCCGCCAGCTGGACGGTGGCCCGCAGCGCCGCGACGACGACCGGCTGCTCCTGCCCCAGCCCGGACAGCCGCCCGCCCGCCGCCGCCAGCACGGTGAGCAGCACCAGGACGACGGCCAGCGGCGGGCCGAGCTCGACGACGGAGGTCCCCACGGCCGCCGATCCTGCCGTCCGCGACCCGGCCGCCCGCGACACGCCGACCACGGTGTGCGACGGGAGCGTCGCGGGGTAGAGGGGGACCCCGGTCGCTCCCCTGGGAGCGGGCGGGTCCCCGCTGCCCGGCCTGCGCTCCTGGAGGCTGCTCGTGTCCACCCGCGGTCTGCCCGCCCGTCTGCTCGTGGGCCTCGCCGCCCTCACCGCCGTCGCGGTCGCCGTCGTCGGCGGCCTCGCCCTGCGGCCCCCGGGGCTGCTCGCCGTCGCGCTGGCCGCGGTGGTGACCTCCTGCCTGGCCGGCGGCGTGGCGCGCGAGGCGCACGAGGACGGCCGGCCACCGCGGTACACCCCGCTGGAGGCGGCCTGGCGGGCCGGCGCGGTCACGATCGGCGTGCTGCTGTTCCTGTCCGGCACCGCGGCGCTGGGCGGTCCGGCGCTGACGGCCCTGGCCGGTGCGGTGCTCTTCCTCGGCGGGCTCGGTTCGTGGCTGCTGCACACCGGCCGCCCGGTGCGGCCGGCCGCCCCCGACGACGCCCCGGCGCCCGGCCGGCTCGCCGCACCGGCGCCGCAGCGGCCGGTGGCCGGCGCCCGCCCGGGGGAGGCCGTCGGGACGGTCACCTCCCTGCCGCCGGTGACGACCCTGACGACCGCGGCGCTGGGCCGCGAGTGGCTCGGCACGACGGCCGCGCTGGCCGGCCGGCTGGACCCGGCGGCGCGGCAGTCGATCGTCCGCCGCCGCCAGGACGCCCTCGACGAGCTCGAGCGCCGCGACCCGGCCGGCTTCGCCCGCTGGCTGGCCGAGGGGCCGCTGCCCGGCAGCGACCCGGCCGGCTACCTGCGCGAGGGCCCGGCGGCCGACTGAGGGTCGAAGACGGCCGCGGGGTCGACGTTCATCACGACCTCGCAGTCGCAGAACCCGCCGTACTCCTCCAGCCCCTCGTGCAGCCGGTCCAGGGCGATGCCGTGGCCGGCGGCCCAGGCGTCGGTGGCGCGGTGGGTCCGGTCGCAGTCCCCGGCCGAGAGGACGGCGTCGAGGTGCTCGCGCAGCGCGTCCAGCTGGGTCCGGTCCAGCGGCAGGAGCCCGGCCGGGTCGTCGATCGGTGCCACGCGCTCAGCATCGGCAGCGGGGGCGTCGGGCTCGACCCGTGTCGTCGGCCGGGACGGCGGAGGACAGCGCCCGGCCCAGGCGGAGGAACCACACCGGCACGGCCAGCCCACCGAGCACGGCGGGTGTGCCGCCGGCCGCGAACGCGACCCGCCGGCGCAGGGACCGCTCCGGCAGGAGCAGCCCGGCCCCGGACACGGCGCTGCCGGCGAGCACCGCACCGCCGGCCAGCACACCGAGCCGGGTCACGGCGTCCGGCAGGGTCCCGCGCCGTCCGCGGCAGGTCAGCACCAGCCAGCCGGCCAGCACCTCGAACGCGCCGACGGCGACCGGCGCCTGCACGGGGAAGGGCACGACGCCGAGCACGAGCGCCGGCCCGGCGAGGGTGAGCACGCCGGTCGCGGTGAGGCCCGACCGGCGGGTCCACCGGCCGGGGCTGACCGCCATCACCACCGGCACCATCAGCGCCGTGCCGACCGACCCGACGACGTCGTTGGCGGACCCCAGGGACACCGGCAGCACCCGGCGCCGTCCGGCCTCGACGGCGTAGAAGGCCACGAGCAGGGCGTTGGCCGCCACCCCGGTGATCCCGGCCGCGCGGGCCCACGGGGCGGCACGTCGCAGGTCCACGGTGCGTCCTCCCCACCACGGCCCGGCGGCGAGCCGGCCGCGCGGACGACGCTGACAGGGGCCGTCGTGACCCGTCCAGGGACGAACGTCCGACCCGGGGGTCCCTATCCTTGGGTCGGGACCGGTTCCCGTGTCCCGCCGGCGTGGCGCAACTGGTAGCGCACCCGACTTGTAATCGGGCGGTTGGGGGTTCGAGTCCCCCCGTCGGCTCAGTCGAAGCTGCCCGCCCCGCCCACGCGGTAGGGGTGGTGCCGCTCGGCGCGGGCCGCCCGCGCCCGCTCGGCGCGCTCCTCGCGCAGCCGGGCGGCGGTGCCGGCCCGGTAGCCGGCCTTGGCCACGCGGTGCTCGGTGGTCTCCACCACGAACGCCAGCGAGTACATCAGCCCGACCATCAGCCCCCCGGCCGCCGCGGTCAGCCGGTAGCCCATCCCCACGGGGACGGCGACCAGGCAGATCACCACCAGCGGGGCGAGCTGCACCAGCGAGCGGGCGACGTGCCGGCGCACCCATCCCGGCCGGGTGGTGTCCGACAGCACCCACGGCGACAGCTCCCGGGGCAGCCCGCCGCCGACGGCGTAGCGGAGCCACTGCAGGACGGTCGGGCGGCGGGACGTCGCGGGCGCGGCGTGCTGGGTGCGCACGCCTCGACGGTAGGCCCCGCTGTCCACCCCGGGAACCGGGACCGGACCGTCCCGACCGGGCCGTTGCCCCCCGCACGGCGGCGGGTGGACACTGCGACCCCCGAGGGGAGGGAGGGCTCCCGTGCAGATCGCCTCGCTGCTCCGCCGCAAGGGCCCCGACGTCGTCACCGTGGCGCCGGACCGGCCCGTCCGTGCCGCCCTGGCCCTGCTCGCCGAGCACCGCATCGGCGCGCTCGTCGTCTCCCGCGGGGGAGGCACCGTCGACGGCATCGTCTCCGAGCGCGACGTCGTCCGCGCCCTGCACGCCTCCGGGCCGGAGGTCCTCGACGGGCCGGTGTCGGCGCTGATGACCGCTGAGGTGCGCACCTGCGTGCCCGGCGCCTCGGTGCACGACCTCGCCCGCACGATGACCGACCACCGCATCCGGCACGTGCCCGTCGTCGAGGACGGCCGGCTGCTGGGGATCGTCTCGATCGGCGACGTCGTCAAGGCCCGCCTCGACGAGCTGCAGGAGGAGCGGGACCACCTCGTCGACTACATCCAGACCACGTAGCGGCGCGGCGTACGGTGCCCGCCGTGGACGAGCGGCGGGCGGGCACGGCAGCGGGACTCGCCGCCTACGGGTTGTGGGGGGTCTTCCCGCTCTACTTCCCGCTGCTGGAGCCGGCCGGCGGGGTGGAGATCGTCGCCCACCGCATCGTCTGGTCGCTGCTGTTCGTGGCCGTCCTCCTGACCGTGCTGCGGCGGTGGGCACTGGTCCACGCGGCGGTCACCGACCGGCGCACGCTGCTGGTCCTGGCCGGGGCCTCGGTGCTCATCGCGGCCAACTGGCTGGTCTTCGTCTACGGCGTCAACTCCGGGCACGTCGTCGAGACCTCGCTCGGCTACTTCATCAACCCGCTGGTCAGCGTGCTGCTCGGCGTCGTCGTCTTCGCCGAGCGGCTGCGTCCGCTGCAGTGGGCCGCGGTCGGGCTGGCCGCGGTGGCCGTCGTCGTCCTGACCGTCGACCACGGCCGGCCGCCGTGGATCGCGCTGGCGCTGGCCGCCACCTTCGGCAGCTACGGCCTGCTCAAGAAGCTGGTGCGGGTGGAGGCGGCGCCGGGCCTGCTCGTGGAGACGGCGGTGACCTTCCTGCCGGCGCTGGTGCTCCTCGCCGTCCTGCAGGCCACCGGGCGGGGGACCGCGGGGTCCGAGGGCACCGGCCACCTCCTGCTGCTCGCGGCCTCGGGCGTCGCGACGGCGGTGCCGCTGCTGCTGTTCGCCGCGGCCGCCCGGCGCATCCCGCTGTCGACCGTCGGGCTGCTGCAGTACGTCACGCCGCTCATGCAGCTGGCACTGGGGGTCTTCGTGTTCCACGAGCCGATGCCCCCGGCGCGGCTGGCGGGCTTCGCGATCGTCTGGGCGGCGCTGGCGGTGTTCACCGTGGACAGCCTGCGCTCGGCCCGGGCCGCCGGCCGGAGGGCGACCGCCGGGCAGGTGCCCGCCGCGGCCTGACCGCGCGTCTCGGGCTGTGGCCTGTCACCCCCCGGGCCTACCGTTGTGGGTGACGGCTTCCCCCCGATCGAACGGACCCGACGATGACCCCCGACCCCGACCCCGCGGTCTCCCCGCCGGGGGGCCCGGAGTCCGGTGAGGGCCCCGCGCAGCCCGCGGGCCTGACCCGGCGCGAGCACGAGATGCTGGCCTTCGAGCGGCAGTGGTGGCGCCAGCCCGGCGCGAAGGAGACCGCGATCCGCGAGCGGTTCGGCCTCCCGCCCACCCGCTACTACCAGGTGCTGAACGCGCTGGTCGACCGCCCGGCCGCGCTCGAGGCCGACCCCCTCCTCGTCCGGCGCCTGCGCCGGCTGCGCACCGCGCGGCGCCAGCGGCGTTCGCCTCACCTGCTGGGCAAGGGCTCCTCCGCCCTCTAGATTTGGTGACCGTGGGCAGGCACGCGGCACCAGGCGGTGACCAACCGGACCGGCCGTCAGCCCCGGTGGCAGGCGGCCGGCGCCGCACCGACCACCCCAGCGCGCCCCTGCCCGACCTGCCCACGAGGCCCGGCCCGGGCGTCGACCCGGGCGCCGCGGAGCTGAGCGACCACCCGACGACGCCCGGTCCCGGCCGCAGCCGCGCCGACCGCCGCCGCGACGCGCTGCTCGGCGCCGCGGACGAGACCGACCGCCGCCGGCTCACCGGCCGGTCCGCCCGCCCCGCCGTGGCCGCCCGCCCGGCGGCCCCCGCGCCCCCGGCGACGCCCGCACGCCCGGCCGAGCCGCAGCACCCGCCGGTCCGCGCGCCGCAGCCCGAGGCGCCGGCCGTCCGGTCGCGCCCCGCGCAGCCCGTCGCCCCGGCCCGTCCCCGCGTCCCCGCGCCGGTGGCCGCCGGCGCCGCCACCCGGCAGGCGCCCGCGCCCCAGCCGCCGGCCCACCCCGCGCCCCAGCTGCCGGCCCGCCCGGCCGAGCCGCCGACCGCGCAGTCGCCGGCCGTCTCCCGGCCGGCGCCCTCGCCGCCGGCCCGTCCTGCGCCGCCCGAGACCACGGTCGCGCCGTTCCAGGCGGTCCCCCGGCCCGACGCCGAGGCCGCCGCCGAACCGGCGGTGCCGCCGCTGGACCCGTGGGACCAGCCGGCCCGCCCGCCGGCCCGCGGCCGGGCGCAGCCCTCGCCCGCGGCGGAGCCGGCGCGGTCCCGGGACCGGGGCCGGACCCCGGGCGAGGCCTCCGCCGGGAACGGCTACCGCGACTGGACCAGCCCCTCCCGGGCGGGCACCGCGACGCCGGCCGCGCCGCTGACCGAGGCGATCCCCGACCGCGAGGTGTCCCGCGACCGCGAGGTGTCCCGCGACCGCGTGGCGTCCGCGGACCGCGCGCCCGCCCCGGCGACCGAGGCGATCCCCGACCGCGAGGTGTCCCGGGACCGCGCCCCGGCCGCGCCGCTGACCGAGGCGATCCCCGACCGCGAGGTCGCCGGCCGCCACGACCGGGCGCGGCGGGACCGCGACGCCGAGCCGGACACCGGCCCGCAGACCGACGGCACCGGCGTCGTCGGCAACCGCGCCGCGATGCGCGCCGAACGCCAGGCGAAGGAGGCCGAGCGGCAGGCCATGGAGGCCGAGCGCCGCAAGGCCGCGCGGCGGGCCGGGGTCTCCCGCGCCGCGCTGCGCGCCGCCGAGGGCGAGGACGCGCCGCCGCGCCGTCGCACCGGGGTCGCGCTGCTGGCGGTCGTCGTCGTCGCGCTGGTCGTGCTCGGCGTCTACAGCTTCACCTCCCCGGCGGCGCAGGAGGCCGGCTCGGCCGCGACGCCGACGAGCGAGCCGTCGGCATCGACGTCGGTGGCGCCCTCCTCGGGCCCGCTGCCCCCGCTGTCGGCCCAGCCGCTGCCCCCGGTCGAGCAGGCGCCCAGCACCCCGGTGCGCGTGCCGGTGACCGTCCTCAACGCCACGCGGACCGGTGGGCTGGCCGCCGACGTCGCCACCGCGTTCGCCGCGCAGGGCTGGACGACGGCCGGTGTCGGGGCCTACGAGGGTGGGGACGTCGCCGCCACCACCGTCTTCTTCGACGAGGGCGACGAGTCGCAGCGCCAGTCCGCCCTGCAGCTCATGGAGGCGTTCCCGGGCATCACCACCGGGCCCGCGGTGCGGTTCTTCGAGGTGCCGGACGTGCCCGACCCGGGCCTGGTCGTCGTCGTCACCGGCGGGCTCGAGCCCTGACCGCCCCCGGTCGCGCCCCGTCCCGACACCTGCGGAACCCCAGCGCGGCACCGTCCGTTGGCCGCAGCGTGCGTCCGTTCCGCGGGCCCGTGACACCGCGCCCGCGCCCCGGCGCCCGCGCGGTGGCCGGCGCCCTGCTCGCCCTCCTGCTCACCGGCACCCTCGTCGGCGCGCTGCCCACCCCGGCGGCCGCCGCCGAGGACGTCCGCACCGAGGACGCGCGCGTCCCCTCCGGCTCGGGCGCCGACGCCGTCGAGCTGGACACGACGCTGTACCTCCCGGCCTCCGCCACCGCCGACGACCCGGCGCCGGCCGTCGTCCTCGCCCACGGCTTCGGCGGCAGCAAGCAGTCGGTCGCCGACGACGCCCGGGACCTCGCCGGCCGGGGCTACGTCGTCCTCGCGTACTCCGCGCGCGGCTTCGGCGAGAGCACCGGCCAGATCGGCCTGGACGACCCGCGCTACGAGGTCGCCGACCTGTCCACCCTGCTCGACCTGCTCGCCGACCGCGACGACGTCCTCCTCGACGGCGACGCCGACCCGCGGGTCGGCGTCGCCGGCGCCTCCTACGGCGGGGCGCTGTCGCTGCTCGCCGCCGCCCACGACGACCGGGTCGACGCCATCGCGCCGCAGATCACCTGGCACTCGCTGACCGCCGCGCTCTTCCCCTCCCAGACCGGCGCCGCCGACGCACGGACCCCCGCCGCGACGCCGCAGACCGCCGACGCCGGCGTCTACAAGCGGCTGTGGGCGGGGCTGTTCTTCGGCGTGGGCGCCGCGCCCACCGGCGGGCTGCTGGACGCGCTCGGCGGCGGGGGAGCGGCCGAGGCCGAGGACGGCGAGGACGGCGGGGACCCCGGCGACTCCGGTGACGCGGCCCCCGTCTCCGGCGGCGCCGCCCCCGCCCTGCCGTTCGACCCGGCGTCGGTGGACCCCGCGGTGGTGGAGCAGGCGCTGACCTGCGGCCGGTTCCGCGCCGACATCTGCGCCGCCTACCAGTCCGCCGCGGCCTCGGGCGCGCTCACGCCCGAGGTGGCCGCGGTGCTCGACCGCAGCAGCCCGGCCGCGGTGCTCGACCGCATCACCGCGCCGACGCTGCTGGTCCAGGGCACCGAGGACTCCCTGTTCGGCCTGGGCCAGGCCGACGCCAACGCCCGCGGCATCGCCGCGAACGGCACCCCGGTCAAGGTCGTCTGGTACGCCGGCGGCCACGACTCCCGGTCGTCGGAGCGGGAGACCGCCGAGCTGCGCGACCAGGTCGCCGGCTGGTTCGACTGGCACCTGCGCGACGAGGACGACCCCGCCCGCGGCGAGGACCCCGGCACCGGCTTCCGGTTCCCGGCGCCCACCGGCCTCGGCAGCGGCCTGGGCAGCGTGCAGGGCGGCAACCAGAGCGTGCTCGCGGGCGCCTACCCGGGCCTCGACGGCGGGGAGCCGGCGCAGCGGGAGAGCGTCGCGCTCGACGGCGGCACCCAGCCGGTGGTCACGCCCGCCGGCGGCACCCCGGCCGCGATCACCACCGTCCCGGGCCTGGGCGCGCTGGCCTCGGCGCTCGGCGGGCAGGCCGTGGAGATCCCCGGCCAGTTCGCCGCGTTCTCCAGCGGCCCGCTCGACGAGGCGGTCGAGGTGGTCGGCGCGCCGACCGTCGAGCTCGCCGTCGCCTCGCCCACCGGCAGCGCCACGCTGTTCGCGAAGCTCTACGACGTCGGCCCCGACGGCGCCCAGACCCTGCCCGGCGGGCTGGTGGCCCCGCTGTCGCTCACCGGCCTGTCGGCGGACCCGACCGCGCCCACCGAGGTCGCCGTGACGCTGCCGGGCATCGTGCACCGCTTCGAGGCCGGGCACACGATGCGCGTCGTCGTCTCCTCGACCGACCAGGCCTTCGCGCTGCCGGCCGAGGCCACCGTCTACTCCGTCGCGCTCGCCGGGGCCGGCAACGGCGGCACCGCGCTGGCCGTGCCCACCGTCGAGGGGCAGCCGCAGGCCGACGGCGGCACCTCCCGCTGGTGGTGGCTGCTCGGCGCCGTCGTCGCCCTGGGCCTGCTCGGCTGGCTCGCCGCGGTGCTGTGGGGCCGCCGCCGGCGGCGGGTCACCTCGGAGGTGGAGCCCGACGGCGAGGACGTGCCGCTGCGCTTCGAGGGCATCACCAAGGCCTACAAGGACGGCTTCGTCGCCGTCCGCGACCTGTCCTTCGAGGTCCGCCGCGGCCAGGTGCTCGGCCTGCTCGGCCCCAACGGGGCGGGCAAGACGACGTCGCTGCGCATGCTCATGGGGCTGATCCGGCCGAACTCCGGGCGGATCACCGTGTTCGGTCACGAGGTCCGCCCCGGCGCGCCGGTGCTGTCCCGGCTGGGCTCGTTCGTCGAGGGCACCGGCCTGCAGCCGCACCTGTCCGGCCGCGACAACCTGCGCCTGTACTGGGCCGCCACCGGCCGCCCGGCCGAGGACGCGCACGTGGAGGAGGCCATCGCCGTCGCCGGCCTCGGCGCCGCCATCGACCGGCCGGTGCGCCGCTACAGCCAGGGCATGCGCCAGCGGGTGGCGATCGCGCAGGCGATGCTCGGCCTGCCCGACCTGCTGGTCCTCGACGAGCCGACCAACGGGCTGGACCCGCCGCAGATCCACGCCATGCGCGAGGTGCTGCGCGACTACGCCGCCACCGGCCGCACGGTCATCGTCTCCAGCCACCTGCTCAGCGAGATCGAGCAGACCTGCACCCACGTGGTGGTCATGGCGAAGGGGCAGAAGATCGCGCAGGGGACGGTCGAGGAGATCGTCGGCACCGGCGGCGCGGTGCTGGTCGGCCTCGCCGACGAGGCCGACGCCGACCGCGCGGCCGCCGTCCTGTCGGGGCTGCCCGGGGTCGCGGTCGAGCGCACCGACGAGGGCCTGGTCGCCGACCTCGGCCCGGGGACGTCGCGGGCGGCGGCGCTGCAGGCGCTGGTGGCCGCGGACGTCGCCGTCGACCAGTTCACGCCGCGCCGCCGCCTGGAGGACGCGTTCCTGGCACTCGTGGGGGAGTCGTGACCGCGACCGAGCACGTCCAGCCCACCGGCGCCGTCGCGGGCTACCGGCCCGAGCGGACGCTGCGGCTGTCGGTCGAGCTGCGCCGGCAGTTCAAGCGGCGCCGCACGATCGGCGTCTTCGCGGCGATGGTCGCGCTGCCGCTGGTGCTCATCGCCGCGCTCCAGCTGGGCGCCAGCGAGGAGGCGCAGACCAACAGCCGGATCAACCTCGTCGACGTCGCCACCGCCAGCGGGCTGAACTTCACGCTGTTCGTGCTGTTCGCCACGACGACGTTCTTCCTCGTCGTGGTCTACGCGCTGTTCTTCGGCGACACGGTGGCCAGCGAGGCGCAGTGGGGCTCGCTGCGCTACACCCTGGCCACGCCGGTGCCCCGGATGCGGCTGCTCCGGCAGAAGTGGCTCGCGGCGCTGGTCCAGTCGGTGGGCGCGCTGCTCACCCTCGTCGCCGTCGCGGTGGTCGCCGGTGGCCTGGCGTTCGGGTTCGGCGAGATCCGGACGCCGATCGGGGTGACCCTGTCCCAGGGGGAGGGGTTCCTCCGGCTGGCCGGGATGCTCGGCTACCTCGCCGTGCACCTGCTCGTCGTTGGGACGCTGGCGTTCTGGCTGTCCACGGTCACCGACGCGCCGCTGGCCGCCGTCGGCGGGGCGGTGTTCACGACGGTCGTGTTCGCCATCCTCGACCAGGTCGAGCAGCTCGGGTCGATCCGCGACTGGTTCCCCACCGCGGAGGAGTTCGCCTGGACCGACCTGCTGCAGACGCCGGTCGACTCCTCCGACCTGTTCCGCGGCGTCGTCCAGTCGCTGGTCTACGCGGCGGTCTTCACCGCGCTCGGCTTCCGCCACTTCGCCCGGCGCGACGTCACCAGCTGAACGACGTCACCAGCTGAACGAGGTGTCCCGCCCCCGCAGCGGCTCCGGGCAGCAGGGGAACGGCACCCGGGCGCGGTGCGGTCCGGTGGGACCGCGGTGTCACAGGCTCGCTCGGACCGCCTGGGCCCAGCCGACGCCCATCGGCCCGTCGGTCACCGACACGTTCGGGACGGCGCCCAGCAGCCCGGCCATGCCCTCGACCTCCGCGCCGTTGGCGGTGATCCACAGCCGGCCGACGGCGGGCGCCATCTCCAGGTCGCTGGCGCTGTCGCCGATCGCGACGGCGTCCGCCGGGTCGACGCCGCGCCGCTCGAGGTCCCAGGCGATCGCCGCGCCCTTGGAGATGCCGCGCGGCATGAGGTGGTAGACCCGGGCCAGCTGCCCCTCCGGCGCCAGCCGCAGCCGGGCCGAGGCGGGGATCGCGCCGTTGTCCTTGAGCGTCAGCCAGCCCGACCCGCGCTCGGCCAGCCACGCGTCGACGGCGAGCGGGTCCACGAACCCGCGCAGCAGCGCGTCGCCGGCGTGCGTGGTGTGCCAGGGCGCGTGCCACTCGAGCCGGCCGGGGTGGGCGGCGCACAGCGCGTCGACGACGCCGAGCTCGGCCATCACGTCCATCGGCGTGCGGCCGGCGTACTCCTCGGGCAGCTCGCCGGTCAGCCCGTGCCGCTCCCGGCCGCCCTTCCACGTCACCAGCGAGCCCAGCTCGGCGATCGCGCCGTCGGCGGCGAAGATCCGCCCCGCCTCGGTGACCTGGTCGGCGGTGCGCCCGCTGACGATCACCAGCGCGACCCCGGCGGTGTGCAGCTCCAGCAGGGCCGCGGCCGGCTCGGCGGTGGGGGAGCCGTCGGCGGCGTGCCAGAAGGACCCCCGCGGTCCGACCATCGTGCCGTCGAGGTCGGTGTAGACGATGCGCGCAGCCACGGCGCCCAGCATGGCCGGGGCCGGGGGCGGTCCCGGCAGCCGGGTAGAGTCGGGCCCGTTCCACTCATCCAGAGGGGCAGAGGGACACGGCCCGGTGAAGCCCCGGCAACCGCGCTCGCGCGAGCGGCGAGAGGTGCCAATTCCGTCCCGCGCGGCTCGACGGCCCGACGCGGGGAAGATGAGGAGGTAGTCGTCGCATGACCCTGACCGCACCCGGTTCCCTGCAGGCCGACAGCTCGGCCGGCGGCCCCGTGCCGCCCAGCCCCGCCCGTGGCCTCGTCTGTCGCAACTGCGGCGCCACCTTCGGCCTCGTCGCCGAGCACGCCTGCGCCCAGTGCTTCGGCCCGCTGGAGGTCGACTACGACCCCGAGCTCATGGCCGCCGTCACCCGCGAGCAGATCGAGGCGGGCCCGCAGAACATCTGGCGCTACGCCGCGCTGCTGCCGGTGGGCCAGGACCCGGCCGACCGCGTCTCCCTCGACCCGGGCATGACCCCGCTGGTCCGCGCCGACCGGCTCGCCGCCGAGCTCGGCATCACCGGCGGGCTGTGGGTCAAGGACGACTCGGCCAACCCCACGCACTCGTTCAAGGACCGCGTGGTCAGCCTCGCCGCCACCGCCGCGAAGGGGCTGGGCTACCGCAAGATCGCCGCGGCCTCCACCGGCAACCTGGCCAACTCGGTGGCCGCGCACGCCGCCCGCGCGGGCCTGCCGTCGTTCGTCTTCATCCCGTCCGACCTCGAGCCCGGCAAGGTCGTGCAGTCGGCGGTCTACGGCCAGACGCTGGTCGCCGTCGACGGGTCCTACGACGACGTCAACCGGCTGACCAGCGAGCTCGCCGAGACCGACGAGTTCGAGGACACCGCCTTCGTCAACCAGAACGTGCGGCCCTACTACGCCGAGGGCTCCAAGACGATGGGCTACGAGATCGCCGAGCAGCTCGGCTGGCGCATCCCGGCCCAGGTCGTCATCCCGATGGCGTCGGGCTCGCTGCTCACCAAGGTGGACAAGGCCTGGCGGGAGCTGGTGAAGGCCGGGATCGTCGCGGATACCGAGTGGCGGGTCTTCGGCGCCCAGTCGGCCGGCTGCGACCCGATCGCCACCGCCTTCGACAACGGCTGGGACGTCGTCAAGCCGGTCAAGCCCACCGGGATCGCGAAGTCGCTGAACATCGGCAACCCCGCCGACGGCCCGTACGCGCTCGACGCCATCCGCCGCACCGGCGGCGCCGTCGGCCGGGTCGGCGACGAGCAGATCGTCCAGGGCATCCGCGACCTCGCCCGCACCACCGGCGTCTTCGCCGAGACCGCCGGCGGCGTGACCGTCGCGGTGCTGCGGCAGCTGGTCGAGGACGGGCGGCTGGACCCGAGCCGGGAGACCGTCGTCCTCAACACCGGCGAGGGCCTCAAGACCCTCGACCCGCTGCTGCCGGTGGTCGGCCCGACCCACCGGGTGGAGCCGTCGCTGCGGTCGGTCCGGTCCGCGGGGCTCATCGGCTGAGCCCCCGCGGGAGGCGTAGGCTCACGGGCGACGTCGATCCGGCGGGTGACGTCCCCCCGG
This sequence comes from Geodermatophilus sp. SYSU D00698, assembly GCF_054050335.1. Classification (NCBI taxonomy): domain Bacteria; kingdom Bacillati; phylum Actinomycetota; class Actinomycetes; order Geodermatophilales; family Geodermatophilaceae; genus Geodermatophilus; species Geodermatophilus sp. SYSU D00698. The sequence goes on along the minus strand of NZ_JBJGZD010000002.1, from coordinate 200,054 downwards.
ATCGTCCCCGAGTCGTGTGTCCAGGATCTCCCCACAGCGGCGTGCCTGTTGTACCGTCTCGCGCGGTCGTCAGTTCCACGCACGTGTCCGACGGGCGGAAGAGCTGTACCCCGGTCCCCGGATCACGGGGACCGTCCGCACGCACCAACGTGGGAGCACACGTGGCACAGGGCACCGTGAAGTGGTTCAACGCCGAGAAGGGCTTCGGCTTCATCGCCGTCGACGGCGGCCAGGACGTCTTCGTCCACTACTCGGCCATCCAGATGGACGGGTACAAGAGCCTCGACGAGGGCCAGCGGGTGACCTTCGAGGTCGTCCAGGGCGAGAAGGGTCCGCAGGCCGACTCGGTCCGCGTCGCCTGAGCACCTCCCCACCTCCGTGCTGCGGCCCGGTCCCCTCCGCGGGAGCCGGGCCGCAGCCGTTCCCGGACCACCGCCCCCGCCGCCGGCCCGACCGGGAACAGGCGGCACCCACCCCCCGTTCTTGCACTCGGCAGGGGCGAGTGCCAGACTTCCGGTTGGCACTCGACAGTGCCGAGTGCCAATCAGGTCGGAACGGTGAGGCACAGGAGCGCGGGCCACATGGGAGCCCGCCGCACCGGTGTCGTCCGTCGCGGGCGCCGGTCCCGGCCGTGCAGCGATCCATGCATGGAGGACATCACCACATGGCCAAGATGATCGCCTTCGAGGAAGAGGCGCGCCGCGGTCTCGAGCGGGGCATGAACACCCTCGCCGACGCCGTCAAGGTGACGCTCGGCCCCAAGGGCCGCAACGTCGTCCTCGAGAAGAAGTGGGGCGCTCCCACCATCACCAACGACGGTGTGAGCATCGCCAAGGAGATCGAGCTCGAGGACCCCTGGGAGAAGATCGGCGCCGAGCTGGTCAAGGAGGTCGCGAAGAAGACCGACGACGTCGCGGGTGACGGCACCACCACCGCCACCGTGCTGGCCCAGGCGCTCGTCCGCGAGGGTCTGCGCAACGTCGCCGCCGGCGCCAACCCGATGGCCCTGAAGAAGGGCATCGAGAAGGCCGTCGCCTCGGTCACCGAGTACCTCCTCTCGACCGCCAAGGACGTCGAGACCAAGGAGCAGATCGCCGCCACCGCGTCGATCTCCGCCGCCGACGCCGCCATCGGTGAGCTCATCGCCGAGGCGATGGACAAGGTCGGCAAGGAAGGCGTCATCACCGTCGAGGAGAGCAACACCTTCGGCCTCGAGCTCGAGCTCACCGAGGGCATGCGCTTCGACAAGGGCTACATCTCGCCCTACTTCGTCACCGACGCCGAGCGTATGGAGGCCGTCCTCGACGACCCGTACGTGCTCGTCGTCAACTCGAAGATCAGCTCGGTCAAGGACCTGCTCCCGCTGCTGGAGAAGGTCATGCAGTCGGGCAAGCCGCTGGCCATCATCGCCGAGGACGTCGAGGGCGAGGCCCTCGCGACCCTGGTCGTGAACAAGATCCGCGGCACCTTCAAGTCGGTCGCCGTCAAGGCCCCCGGCTTCGGTGACCGCCGCAAGGCCATGCTGACCGACATCGCCATCCTCACCGGTGGCCAGGTCATCAGCGAGGAGGTCGGCCTCAAGCTCGACACCGCCGACGTCTCCCTCCTGGGCCGCGCCCGCAAGGTCGTCGTCACCAAGGACGAGACGACGATCGTCGAGGGCTCGGGCGACAGCGACCAGATCGCCGGCCGGGTGAACCAGATCCGCGCCGAGATCGAGAAGTCGGACTCCGACTACGACCGCGAGAAGCTGCAGGAGCGCCTGGCCAAGCTGGCCGGTGGCGTCGCCGTCATCAAGGCCGGCGCCGCGACCGAGGTCGAGCTCAAGGAGCGCAAGCACCGCATCGAGGACGCGGTGCGCAACGCCAAGGCCGCCGTCGAGGAGGGCATCGTCGCCGGTGGTGGCGTCGCCCTGGCGCAGGCCACCGCCGTCGCGTTCGAGAAGCTGGACCTCGAGGGTGACGAGGCCACCGGTGCCAACATCGTGCGCGTCGCGCTCGAGGCGCCGCTGAAGCAGATCGCCGTCAACGCCGGCCTCGAGGGCGGCGTCGTGGCGGAGAAGGTGCGCAACTCCGAGGTGGGCCACGGCCTCAACGCCGCCACCGGCGAGTACGTGGACCTGGTCGCGGCCGGCATCATCGACCCGGCCAAGGTCACCCGCTCGGCGCTGCAGAACGCCGCCTCCATCGCGGCGCTCTTCCTCACCACCGAGGCCGTCATCGCCGACAAGCCGGAGAAGGCCGCCCCGGCCATGCCCGGTGGCGACGGCGGCATGGGCGGCATGGACTTCTGAGTCCCGCCCCCTCGCAACACCAGCAACGCCCGGCAGGGGCGGTCCCGCATCGCGCGGGGCCGCCCCTGTCGGCGTCCACGGGGCCGGACACGCACACATCGCGGAGGACGTCGCCGCCGCCGACGCGGACACGGTCGACCGCTCCGCGCGTGGTGAGCCTGACCGGACACCGCTCCGGGCACTGCCCGGCCGGCCGGCGGGTCGACGCCGGCTCTGACCGGCGCCCCTGTGATCACTTCTGGTCCAGCGGGGTCTCCCGGCACTCGGGAGCCCGCTGCGCACGAGGTGATCACGCCGATGGCGCGCAGGTGCGGGGAAGACGACGTCCCAGCCGATCTGCCCGGCGTCCTCCTCAGGCTCGTGGCCCGGCCGGTCGTCCGAGGCCGGCACCACCGTGGCGCCAGCGGCCTGCAGCGCCGCGGTCCTCGATCGGCACGGGCACGTCGCGCTCGCGTGGCGTGCCGTCGGGCAGGGCGTCGCGGCGGACGGGTCCTCGGAGCGGGCGGGTGCGTCGGGCAGGAGCGCGCAGGGTAGGCCGACGTCGTGGCCGTGGTGATCGGGACCTCGGGGTGGCAGTACCGCGACTGGCGTGGCCGCTTCTACCCGCAGCGCCTGCCGCAGCGGCTGTGGCTGGAGCACCACGCCCGGCACTTCGCCACCGTGGAGAGCAACGCCGCGTTCTACCGGCTGCCCGAGCGGGACACCTTCGCCGCCTGGCGCGAGCGCACCCCGCCCGACTACCGCTGGGCGGTCAAGGCCAGCCGCTTCCTCACCCACGTCAAGCGGCTGCGCGAGCCCGAGGAGCCGGTGGCCCGGCTGGTGGAGCACGCCGCGGGCCTCGGCGACCGCCTCGACGTCGTCCTGCTGCAGCTGCCGCCCACGCTGCGGGCCGACGCCGGGCTGCTGCGCGACTGCCTCGCCTGCTTCCCGCCGGGCATCCGGGTCGCCGTCGAGCCCCGGCACGAGAGCTGGTGGACCGACGAGGTCCGGGCGCTGCTGGAGCGCTACGGCGCCGCGCTGTGCTGGGCCGACCGCGCCGAGCGGCCGGTCACGCCGCTGTGGCGGACGGCGGGCTGGGGCTACCTGCGCCTGCACACCGGCGCCGAGGGCTGGGCCTACCCCCCGGCCGTGCTCGACCAGTGGGCGCAGCGCCTGGCGGAGGCGTACACCGACGACGAGGACGTGTTCGCGTACCTGAACAACGACCCGGGCGGCGCCGCCGTCGTCGACGCGGTCACCCTGGCCGGCGCGGTCCGCCGGGCCGGCCGCACGCCCACCCGGGTGCCGACGCCGGAGGAGGCGAGCGGTGCGGCGTGGGCCGCCGCCTGATCAGCCGAGGACGTGCGGGTCCTCGCGGTGCCGCACGCCGAGCTGCTCCGCGGCGCGCCCCAGGACCTCCTGCACGGCGAGGGTGTCGGCCAGCGGCACGACCGCGGACTCGGTGCGTCCCTCCTGCAGGCACCGCGTGACCTCGGCGAGCTCGTGCGAGTACCCGACCCCGGCCGCCGGGCGGGTGATCTCCTCGGGCTCGGCGCCGGTGCGGTGCAGCACGATCGTGGCCGGGTGGTGGAAGCGGGGGAGGACGTCGATCCAGCCGCCGGTGCCGAACACCCGCGCCTGCCCCGGCGTCGGGTAGCGCAGCGAGGTGGTCAGCGTGGCAGAGCGGCCGTCCTCCCAGCCGAGCAGCAGCGCCGCCTCGGCGTCGGCGCCGGTGGGGTAGGTGGACCCGGCGGCGGTGACGGTGTCGGGGGTGCCCAGCACCATCTGGGCGAACGAGACGACGTAGACGCCGAGGTCGAGCAGCGCGCCGCCGCCGAGCTCGAGGGCGAACAGCCGGTCGGCGGGGTCGTAGACGCGGTCGACGCCGAGGTCGGCCTGCACCGAGCGCACCTCGCCGATCGCGCCGTCGGCGATCAGCTCCCGCATGCGGACGACGGCCGGCTGGAAGCGCGTCCACATCGCCTCCATGACGAACACCCCGTTCGCCCGGGCGGCGTCCACCACCTCCTGCGCGCCCGCGGTGGTGGCGGTGAACGTCTTCTCCACCAGCAGCGCCTTGCCCGCCTCGATCGCGGCGAGCGCGATCGCGTGGTGCTGCGGGTGCGGGGTGGCGACGTAGAGGACGTCGACGTCGGGGTCGGCGAGGATCTCCGCGTAGGAGCCGTGGGCGCGCTCCAGCCCGTGCTGCTGCGCGAACGCCTGCGCCCGGTCGGCCGAGCGGGACGCCACGGCCACCGGCCGCGCGCCCTCCACGTGCGCGAAGTCGCCCATCACGCTCTGCGCGATGCGCCCCGGCCCGACGATGCCCCAGCGGATCTGCTCGCTCACGGCGACGACGCTAGTCGCCGGGCAGACTGCACCCGTGGCCGTGCTGATCGACAGTCCCGTCTGGCCGTGGCGGGGACGCCGCTGGTCGCACCTGGTCAGCGACGTGTCGCACGACGAGCTGCACGCCTTCGTCGCCGCCGAGCTCGGCATCCCGCGCCGGGCCTTCCAGGGCGACCACTACGACGTCCCCGAGGACCTCTACGACGTCGCGGTGGCCGCCGGCGCCGAGCCGGTCGGGGCGCGCGAGCTGCTCGCCCGGCTGACGGCCGCGGGGCTGCGGGTCAGGAAGCGCGACCGCGCAGCAGGGTGAGCTCGGCGGCGAGGTTGGCCCGCGCCCGCGGCTCCCACTCCCCCGTCGCCGCCAGCCGGTAGAGCGCCGGCAGCGCCAGCAGGGCCTCCAGGACGGCGATCCGCCCGGCGGTGAACACCTCGTCGGACAGGTGCCCGTACTCCTCGCGGACGGCCGAGGCGTAGGCGGCGTACGCCTCGGGCGGCCCGGCGAGGACGGCGAGGTCGGCATCGCAGAGGACGGCGCCGTTCGCGTCGCCGTCGGCCGCGTCGTGGCCGGCGGTCAGCAGCACCAGCCGGACCACCTCGTCCAGCCGCTCCGGAGGCACCAGGCCGGCCAGCCCCGCGCGCGCCCGCCCGGCGCTGGCCTGCTCGTTGTCGCTCCTCCGGGGGTCGTAGACCACGTCGTGGTACCAGGCGGCCAGCGCGACGGCGGCCGGGTCGTCCGCGGCCGCGCCGAGCGCGCCGACCAGCCCGAGGACGGCGGCCAGGTGGTGCAGGTCGTGGTAGCGGCGGTGCGGCTCGCTCCAGGCGGTGACGACGGCGGCCCACTCGTCGCGCGCGGCGGGGGAGTCGCCGGTCAGGGCCGCGAAGTCCTCGTAGGCGATCACGTGACCCCGCAGCGGCGCAGGGTGAGCAGCGCCAGCGCGCGGGCCACGGCGGTCACGTCGGCCACCGGCACCCGCTCGGCCGGGCCGTGCGCGAGGTGCAGGTCGCCCGGGCCCAGGTGCAGCGCGGGGACGCCCGCGGCCGCGTACAGCCGCAGGTCGGTGCCGGCCGCCACCGCCCGCTCCGGCGGCGGCGGTCCGCCCGCGTCGACGACGGCGCCCCGGACCTGCCCGAGCAGCTCGTGGCCCGCCGGCAGCTGCCCGCTGGCGAACGCGCCGCCGGTCCACGTGACCCGCACCGGGTGCGCGGCCAGCCACGGGTGCCCGGCGCAGAACGCCGCCAGCCGCTCCTCGAACGCCGCGCGGGCCGCCTCGACCGGCTCGCCCAGCCGCACGCCGTAGCGGCCCTCGGCGACCAGCCGGTCGGGCACGCTGGAGGCCCAGTCGCCGGCGCGCACCGTGCCGATCGACAGCCCGAACGGGAACCGCTCGCCGGCGAAGCGGAGGTCGGCGTCGCGCTGCCGCTCCGCCTCGAACGCGCGCAGGTCGGCGTGCACCTGCGCGAACAGCTCCACGGCGCTGACGCCGCGGTCGCGCACCGCCGCGTGGGCCGCGTGGCCGGTCACCTCCAGCCGGAAGGTCAGCGCGCCGGCCGCCGCGGTGACGACGGCGCCGTCGGTGGGCTCGGGGATGACGCAGGCGTCGCCGCGGTGCCCGCGGGCGAGGGTGGCCCACGCGCCCAGGCCGCCGTCCTCCTCGCCGACGACGCTGTGCAGCGCCACCGGCCGGCGCAGGCGCACGCCCGCGGCGCGGACCGCGGCCAGCGCGGCGAGCGCCGAGACCAGGCCGCCCTTCATGTCGCAGGCGCCGCGGCCGTGCACCGCGCCGCCGTCGAGCCGCGGGGTGAACGGGTCGCCGGCCCACAGTGCGCGGTCGCCGGTCGGGACGACGTCGGTGTGCCCGCACAGCACCAGCGCCGGGTCGCCGTCGTCGGTGCCGGGCAGCGTGCCGACGACGCCCCACGCCTCGTCGCGCTCGACCTCCTGGCCGGGCGCGTCCGGCGCGGTGGCGGCCGCCGCGAGGTCGATCGCCCAGCGGTCGACGTCGCAGCCCAGCGCGTCGAGCTCGCCGGCGACCAGGGCCTGCGCCTCGCTCTCGGCCGCGGTGCCGCCCACCGAGGGGACGGCGACCAGGCGGCACAGCAGGCCGACCGCGGCGGCCTCGTCGACGGCGTCCAGGACGGCGGCCTCGGCACGGCTCAGGTCGGGCACGGCTCGGCAGTCTGGCACGGGGGCGGCGGTTACCGTCGCCGCCGTGACACAGCCCCTCCCGCCGCCCGGCTGGTACCCCGACCCCGCCGGCAGCGGCGGCTCCCGCTGGTGGGACGGTCGGACGTGGACCGAGCACGTCCAGCAGCCGGCCCCGCAGCCCCCGGTCCCGCGGTCCCCGGTCCCGCAGCAGGCGCCGGTCCAGCAGCCGGTCCAGCCGGCGTACGGCGGCCAGCAGCAGTACGGCCCGCAGCAGCAGTACGGCGCCCAGCCGCGCCGCTCGGTGCTGCACGACCAGCCGGTGCTGCTGGTCGACCAGAAGACCAAGCTGGTCGAGCTGACCAACGAGTACGCCGTCCTCGACGGCAACGGCACGCAGATCGGCGCCGTCGTCGAGGTCGGGCAGTCGGCGGCCAGGAAGGTCGTCCGCTTCGTGAGCAGCCTCGACCAGTACCTCACCCACCGCCTCGAGGTGCGCGACGCGTACGGGCCGGTCCTCGTGCTCACCCGCCCGGCGAAGCTGGTCAAGTCGCGGGTCGTCGTCGAGACGCCCGAGGGCGCTCCGGTGGGGGAGATCGTCCAGGCCAACGTGTTCGGCCGGATCCGCTTCGACCTCGTGGTGGGCGGTCAGCTCGCCGGCGCGATCCAGGCGGAGAACTGGCGGGCCTGGGACTTCTCGATCACCGACTCCCCGGGGAACGGGGTCGCCCGCATCACCAAGACGTGGGAGGGCCTGGCGCGCACGCTGTTCACCACCGCCGACCGCTACGTCGTGCGGGTGCACGCCCGGCTGCCCGAGCCGCTGGCGAGCCTGGTGCTGGCCTCGGCGCTGACCGTCGACACGGCGCTCAAGCAGGACTCCCGCGGATTCGGCTGATCCGCGCGTGTCGCGGCCGGGAGCGGGGTACCGTCGGTGGTGTCCGGACCGGGCGATCTGTGTCCCCGGGTGCCAATTGGATACCGCCTTCGCGGACCACCGCCCCGGCCTCGGCCGGGGGTCTGGAGCCGCGTCGTGCTTCTCGCCGCGAGGCGACCAGAGCCCGGTCCGGACCCATCCCTCAGCTCCCCAGCACCCAGCCGCCGGGGTCGGCCAGGGCAGCCGCCTCCGCGGGCCCCCAGGAGCCCGGCTCGTAGGGGCGCACCTCCGGCCGGGCCCCGAGCACCGGCGCGACCGCCCGCCACGCCCGCGCCAGCCCGCTGCTGGTGGTGAACAGCGACCGGTCGCCGACCAGGACGTCGTGGAGCAGCGTGGCGTAGGGCGGCAGCGGCTCGCCCTCGGGCACCGCGCCCAGGTCCAGCGACGCCTCCGCCACCGACAGCTCCAGCTCCGGCCCCGGGCGCTTGGCCACCAGCCCGAGGTCCAGCGCGCCGGCACCCGACAGCGACAGCGAGACGGTGTTCCCGCCGCCGGGCACCGCGCCCACCGGGCCGTCGGGCCGGCGCAGCACCAGCGTGACCCGCTGCTGGCTGTCGGCCATCCGCTTGCCGGTGCGCAGCAGGAACGGGACGCCGTGCCAGCGGTCGGTGTCGATCCACAGCCGCGCCGCGACGAAGGTGTCGGTCGTGCTGTCGTCGGCGACGCCCTCGAGGTCCCGGTAGCCGGTGAACTGCCCGAGGACGACGTCCTCGCGGGCCAGCGGCCGGAACGCCGCGACCACCGCCTCGCGGGCCTCCTGCAGGTCGCCCGGGGTCAGCGACACCGGCGGCTCCATCGCCACCTCGGCGGCCACCTGGAACAGGTGGGTGACCAGCATGTCGAGGGTGGCGCCGGTGGCGTCGTAGAACTCGGCGCGGTCGGCGACGTCGAGGGTCTCGGGGACGTCGACCTGCACCTGCGCCACGTGCTCCCGGCTCCACACCGAGGAGAACAGCCCGTTGGCGAAGCGCAGCACGTGCAGGTCCTGGGTGGCCTCCTTGCCGAGGAAGTGGTCGATGCGGAAGACCTGCTCCTCGTCGAGCACCGCGTGCACCAGCTCGTCGAGCTCGCGGAACCCCTCGGGTGAGGTGCCGTAGGGCTTCTCGTAGACGACGCGGGCGCCGTCGGCCAGCCCGTGGGCGTCCAGGGCCCGGGTGATGCCGCCGAACGCCTCGGGCGGGACGGCGAGGTAGTGCACGAGCTGGACGTCGTCGCCGAGCTCCTCACGGGCGCGGGCCACGGCGTCGGGCAGCTGCCCGGGGTCGTCCGGGGCGAAGCCGCCGCCGGCGAAGCGCAGCCGCTCGGGCAGCCCCTCGGCGGGCTCCCCGTCGCCGTGCTCGGCCAGGGCGTCGCGGACCAGGTCGCGGAACTCGTCGTCGGAGCGCTCGCCGCGGCCGCTGCCGACGATCCGCCAGTCCGGCGGGAGCAGCCCGCGGCGCTGCAGGACGTCGAAGGCCGGCAGCACCATGCGCGCGGCCAGGTCGCCGGTGGCGCCGAACAGGACGAAGACGGTGGGGCGGAGGTCGGCCATGAGCCCAGCCTCGCCGCACGGCCCCTCAGGCGCGCGCCGGGTGCGTCTGAGGGGGCCTCAGGCGCCGGGGGTGGGCGGGGGACTGCCCGGTCGCCCGATGCCCGCGCCGCCGCCTCAGCACGACCGTGGTCGCCGTCCCCACCGGACAGGCACACGGACACAGACGCGAGGAGCCCACCGTGACCATCTACCCCAACCCCGGACTCGAGGCCGAGCTCGCCTACCGGCGCGAGGTCCTGCGGGAGCTCGGCCGCGGCACCCGCACCCGCCGCGGGCCGTGGCGCTCCCGGCGGTCCCGCTGACGGAGGACCCCCTCCTCGCCGCCCCCCGCAGGCCCGGGGCGGTGCCCTGGAGGGGGCCGCCGGCGGCCGTCCGGTCGGCGGCCCGTGCCACGATCGCCGACGTGGCGCGGTGGGACGAGCGGCCCCTGGTGGGGCGGGCGGCTGAGCTGGCCACCCTCCTGTCCGCCGTCGACCGGGCGGTCGCCGGCCGCGGCGCGGCCGTGCTGGTCGCGGGGGACGCCGGCGTCGGCAAGTCCCGCCTGCTCGACGAGCTGACGGGGCGCGCGACCGCCCGCGGCCTGCGGGTGCTCACCGGCCACTGCGTCGACCTCGGCGAGGTCGGCCTGCCCTACCTGCCCTTCGTCGACCTGCTGCGTCCCGTCGCCGACGAGCTCGGCGACGGTGCCGCCGCGCTGTTCGCCGCGCGGTCGGCCGCCGCGCGCGAGTCCGAGGCGGCCGACCTGGGCAGCCCGGTCCGCGCACTCCGGCCGCCGGTCGACGACGGCCGGCTGCAGCTGTTCGAGGCGGTGGCCACCGCGCTGTCCGGGCTCGCCGCCGACACCCCGCTGCTGGTGGTGCTCGAGGACCTGCACTGGGCCGACCGTTCCAGCCGCGACCTGGTCCGCTACCTGCTGGCCCGGCTGACCGGCGAGCCGGTCGCCGTCGTCGCCTCCTACCGCTCCGACGACCTGCACCGCCGCCACCCGCTGCGGCCGCTGCTCGCCGAGCTGGTCCGGCTGCCCGGTGTCGAGCGGCTGGACCTCGGCCCGCTGCCCGACGCCGACGTCGAGCAGCTGGTGCGCGGGCTGGCCGCGGGCGTGCCCGACCGCACCGTCGACGACGTCGTCGCCCGCGCGGAGGGCAACGCCTTCTACGCCGAGGAGCTGCTGGCCGCGGGCCTCGCCGGGGAGTCGCTGCCGCTGCTGCTCACCGACGTGCTGCTGGCCCGGGTCGAGCAGCTGACCCCGGCCGGGCAGCAGGTGCTGCGGGTGGCCGCGGTCGCCGGCCGGCGGGTGCGGCACGAGCTCGTCGCGGCGGTGGGCGGGCTGGCGCCCGCCGACCTGGAGGCGGCGCTCGGCGAGGCGGTGCACTCGCACCTGCTCGTCGTCGACCCCGACGGCGCCTACCGCTTCCGGCACGCCCTGGTGCGCGAGGCCGTGCTGGCCGACCTGCTGCCCGGCGAGCGGGTCCGGCTGCACGCCGCCGTCGCCGCGCACCTCGCCGGCGTCCCGGGGGCGGGCACCGCGGCCGAGCGGGCGCACCACCTGCGGGAGAGCAACGACCTGGCCGGCGCCCTGTCGGCCTCCCTGGACGCCGCCGACGAGGCGCGCCGGCTGGCGGCCCCGGCCGAGCAGCTGCAGCACCTGGAGGCGGTGCTCGCACTGTGGCCGGCGGTGCCCGACGCGGCGGCGCGGGCCGGGCGGTCGCAGGCGGAGCTGCTGCTGGACACCGCGGCCGCCGCCCGCCGCGGCGGGGAGCTGCACCGGGCGGTGGCGCTGCTGCGCTCGGCGCAGGACCTGCTCGGCCCGGACGGCGACCGGGAGCTGCGCGCGCGGGTGCACTCGACGCTGGCGCAGGCGCTGGGGCGGATCGAGGACCAGGCCGCCGCGCTGCGGGAGAGCACGGCGGCGATGGCGCTGGTGCCGGCCGTCCCGCCGTCGCCGGTGCGCACCTGGGCGGCGGCCACGCACGCCCGCGTCTGCTACGACGTCGGCCGCCGCGCCGAGGGCGACGCCGCCGCCGAGGAGGCGCTGGCCGCGGCCGACGCGCTGGGGCTCGACGCCGCGTGGGCCGACGTCGCGGTGTCGCTGGCCCGCTCGCGCGGCGGGGAGGAGCTGCCCGCGCGGCTGGAGGAGGCGCTGGCCCGCGCCCGCCGGTCGGGGGACCCCGACGTCGAGATGCGGGTGCTGTTCAACCTGGCCATCGTCGCCTACGAGGCCGGCTGCTCGGGCGAGACGCTGCGGTGGAGCGACACCGCGCTGGCGCGGGCCGCCGAGCTCGGCGTCGAGTGGTCCTTCTACGCCGCGGAGCTGCGCCACCTCGGCGTCGTCTCGCGGTACGTCGTCGGCGACTGGGACGGCAGCCTGGCGCTGGCCGACCGGCTCGCCCGGGTGCCCGAGATGGCCGCGCACGTGCGGGCGGCGGGGCTGCTCGTGCAGGTCGGCCGCGGCGACCCGGCCGCCGCGGAGCGGATCGCCTGGGCGCGCGGCCTGGTCGGCCGGCTGGACGCGCACGTGCTGCTGCTCCTGGCCACGGCCGGGGCGGAGATCGACCTGGCCGCGTGGGCCGGCGACCCGGCCACCGCCCTGGCCACCGCGCGGTCGGCCACGCAGACGCTGACCGGCCTGTGGGGCGACGACCGGCTGGCCGTCGTCCGGCTCGCCGCGACCGCGCTGGCGCCGGTCGGCGACGCGGCGGCCACCGCCCGGCTCACCGGCGACGCCGCCGCGGAGCGCGAGTGGACGGCGGCGGGGGAGTCGCTGGTGGCGATCGCCCGCTCGGCGGTGGAGGCGCACGCCCGCCTGATCGGCCCGCACGGCGTCGAGGCGGCGGCCTGGATCGCGAGGGTGGAGGCCGAGGCGGCGCGGCTGGCCGGGCGCCCGTCGCCGGAGCTGTGGGCGGCCGCGGTCGAGGCCTTCGGCTACGGGCACGTGTACGAGCAGGCCCGGAGCCGGTGGCGGCTGGCCGAGGCGCTGGTCGCCGCCGGCGACCGGGAGGCCGCACTGGAGCCGCTGACCCGGGCCGCTGACGCCGCGCGCGAGCTGGGCGCGGCGCCGCTGCTGGCCGCGGTCACCGCGCTGGCCCGCCGGGCGCGGCTGGAGCTGCCCGGCGCCGGGCGGGTGGTGGAGACGGCGGCGGTGTTCACCCCGCGCGAGACCGAGGTGCTGGCCCTGCTCGCCCGCGGCCGCACCAACCGGCAGATCGGCGGCGAGCTCTACATCAGCGAGAAGACCGCCAGCGTGCACGTGAGCAACATCCTGGCCAAGCTCGGCGCCGGCTCCCGCACCGAGGCCGTGGCCCTGGCCGCCGCGAGGGGCCTGCTGCCCACCGGCTGACCGGGCCTCCGGGACGATCACGGAGCTGCGGTGGCGACACCCCGGGCGGAGTCGGCGTGTCGCCACGCGGGCGCCGTGATCGCGGGGACGCGGCGCCGCCTCAGAGCATCGTGCGCAGGCGCTCGCGACGGGCGCGCAGGACCTCGACCGGCGCCGAGGCCGACGGCGGCCCGGGCACGTGCTGGCGCAGCTGCGTGTGCACCACCGCGTGCGGCGTCGACGTCTTCGCTGACACCCGGCTGACCAGGCGGTTGATCTCCCGCCGCAGCTCGGCGACGTCGCGCCAGCCGCGGCCGGCGTCGTCCTCGTCGGGGTGGTCCTCGACGATCGGCAGCTCGCCGGTGTCCTCCTCGTGCACCCGCTGGGCGATCCGCAGCCGCAGCTCGTCGTCGCGCTTGGCCAGCAGCGACGCCGTCTGCTCGGCCGTGAGCAGGCCGGGGATGCCGAGGAACTCCTCGTCCTCCGGCGCGACGGCGACCGCGCCGGAGCCCTCGCCGGTGTGCGCCGTCCCGCCGTGCAGCACGTGCGCGAACCGGGCCTCGGCCTCCAGCGCCTCCCACTGCTTGAGGCCGACCGCCTCGCGCTCCTTGGGCGGCAGCGGGTCGAGGTCGAGCGCCTCGGGGTCCTTCGCCTTCGGCGGCGGCATGACGTGGTTGCGTTCCTTCTCCATGGACGCCGCCAGCGAGAGCAGCGGCCGCACCGCGGGGAGGAACACCGTCGCCGTCTCGTGCGACGCCCGGGAGCGGACGACGCGGCCGACGGCCTGGGCGAAGAACAGCGGCGTGCGGTAGGAGGTCATCCACGCCAGGACGGCGGCGCGCGGGACGTCGACGCCCTCGGAGATCATCCGCACGCACACGGCGATCCGCGCGGACCCGGCCGAGAAGCGCTCGATCTTCTTCGACGCCTTGGGGTCGTCGGACAGGATCAGCTCGGGCGCCTTGCCGGTGATCCGCTTGACGATGCGGGCGTAGGCGCGGGCGTCGTCCTGGTCGCTGGCGAGGATCAGCCCCGCGGCGTCGGGCATGCCGCCGTGCTCGCGCAGCTGGGTGATCCGGTCGTCCATCGCGGCGACGACGTGCGGCACCCACTGGCCCTTGGGGTCCAGCGCGGTGCGCCAGGCGGCCATCTCCACCGAGCGGGTGCCGGCCTCCGACAGCGACGCGGCCACGACCTCACCGGCCGAGTTCCGCCAGCGCGAGGTGCCGGTGTAGGCGGCGAAGACGACCGGGCGGACGACGTCGTCGGCCAGCGCCTCCTTGTAGCCGTAGGTGTAGTCGGCGCGGCTGACCAGCCCCGCGCCGGCCTCCCCGGCGTCGCCCTCGAAGCCGTCCTCCTCGTAGCGCACGAAGGGGATCCGCTCGTCGGGCTTGGTGCGGAACGGCGTCCCGGTCAGGCACAGCCTGCGGGCGGCGAAGCCGTAGGCCTCCTCGATCGCCTCGCCCCACGACAGGCCGTCGCCGGCGTGGTGCACCTCGTCGAGGACCACCAGCGTCTTGACGGCGGTGGCGCGGGCGGCGTGCAGCATCGGCTTGCCCGCGACCTGCGCGTACGTCGTCACGTAGCCCTGGGTGCCGGCGCGCACCGGGCCGACGGCGTTGGTGAGGCCCGGGTCGAGGACGATGCCCATCCGGTCGGCGGCGTCGGCCCACTGCATCCGCAGGTGGTCGGTCGGGCAGACCACGATCACCCGGGCCACCTCGCGCCGCTGCAGCAGCCGCGAGGCCAGGGTCAGCGCGAAGGTGGTCTTGCCGGCGCCCGGGGTCGCGGTGACCAGGAAGTCCTTGGGGGAGGACTCCTCGTAGCGCTCGAGCGCCGCCTGCTGCCAGGCCCGGAGCGGTCGGCTGGTCGTCTGCGGGGCGACCGCCCCCGCCCGTGCTGCACTCGCCATCTCGCGGACCATCCTGCCTGGCGCACGGCGGACACGCCCGACCGGCCACCTCCCGCGCGCCCGCCCGCGGCCGTCGTATACGCGGTCCGCGGCACGCGCCTGACCTGCGGTGACGCCCGCGCCGACCGGTGCGGCGTGGCAGGCCTCACACCGGGAACGGACCGGTCCGGCGCGTCCCGCCGGCCCCCACCCGCCCGCCGCGTCGAGGCCGGGCGCTCAGTGCGTGAGCTTGAGCCCGATCACGCAGCCGACGATGCCGAGCAGGAGCAGCACGCGCAGCGCGGACAGCGGCTCCTCGCCCGACGCCATGGCGTAGCCGGCGGTCAGGGCCGCGCCGATGCCCACCCAGACCGCGTACGCCGTCCCGACGGGCAGGGTGCGCATCGCCCAGGCGAGGCCGAGCATGCTGCCGACCAGGCCGAGGACGAACACGACCGTCGGCGCCGGCCGGGTGAAGCCCTCCGTGCGGCCGAGGGCGGTCGCCCACACCGCCTCGAGGGCACCGGACAGGACGAGGACGAACCAGGACACGACGACTCCCGTGGCCGCCGTCTTGTCGCTGTCCGGGTACGGCGCTGCTCGTCCGGGGGTCCGCTGCGGACCCGCCTCCACCGTCGCACACCCCGGCGGTCCGGGGTGGTGAGAACGGCCACCACCTCAGGAGGTCAGGCCCTGCAGCACCGCGAGCGCGCGGCGCGGCGCGGCGCCGGCCCGCACCGCCCGAGGTCCCGCTCACCGGCCACGCGGGCATCCTGCCCGGCTGCCGGCCGGGTCCCGGAGACGGCCGCGGCCCCCGGGTCACGGGGACCCGAGGGCCGCGGCGAGGGCTCTAGTCGGCGGGCTCGTCGACCCAGTCGGGGCCGTTGACCTCGCCCGGGCCGGCCAGGTCGGCGGCGTCGACGATCGTGTACGCGTAGCCCTGCTCGGCCAGGAAGCGCTGCCGGTGGGCGGCGTACTCGGCGTCGAGGGTGTCGCGGCTGACCACCGTGTAGAAGTGCGCCTGCCGGCCGTCGGCCTTCGGCCGGAGCACCCGGCCCAGCCGCTGGGCCTCCTCCTGCCGCGACCCGAAGGTCCCCGACACCTGGACGGCGACCGCGGCCTCGGGCAGGTCGATGGAGAAGTTGGCGACCTTCGACACGACGAGCGTCGTGACCTCCCCGGCGCGGAACGCGTCGAAGAGCTTCTCCCGCTCGCGGTTGGTGGTCGACCCCTGGATCACCGGGGCGTCCAGCGCCCGCCCGAGCTCCTCGAGCTGGTCGAGGTAGGCGCCGATGACCAGCTTCTGCTCGCCGGGGTGCCGCTCGAGCACCCGCCGGATCACGGGCAGCTTCGACGACGCCGTCGCCGCGATGCGGTACCGCTCCTCGGGCTCGGCGACCGCGTAGGTCATCCGCTCCTCGTCGTCCAGACCGACCCGCACCTCGATGCACTCGGCCGGGGCGATGTAGCCCTGCGACTCGATGTCCTTCCACGGCGCGTCGTAGCGCTTGGGCCCGATCAGCGAGAAGACGTCGTCCTCCCGCCCGTCCTCGCGCACCAGCGTCGCGGTCAGGCCCAGCCGCCGGCGGGACTGCAGGTCGGCGGTGAGCCGGAAGATCGGCGCCGGCAGCAGGTGCACCTCGTCGTAGACGATGAGGCCCCAGTCCTGGGCGTCGAACAGGTCCAGGTGCCGGTACTCGCCCTTCCGGCGGGTGGTCATCACCTGGTAGGTCGCGATGGTGACCGGGCGGATCTCCTTGCGCTCGCCCGAGTACTCGCCGATCTCGTCCTCGGTCAGCGTGGTGCGGGCCAGCAGCTCGCGCTTCCACTGCCGCCCGGAGACGGTGTTGGTCACCAGGATCAGCGTGGTCGCCCGGGCCTGGGCCATCGCCGCGGCGCCGACCAGCGTCTTGCCGGCGCCGCAGGGGAGGACGACGACGCCCGAGCCGCCGGCCCAGAACCCGTCGACGGCCTCCTGCTGGTAGTCGCGCAGGTGCCAGCCGTCCTGCGCCAGCTCGATCGGGTGCGCCTGCCCGTCGACGTAGCCGGCGAGGTCCTCGGCCGGCCAGCCCACCTTGAGCAGCGCCTGCTTGAGCCGCCCGCGCTCGGAGGGGTGCACCACGACGGTGTCGGGGTCGATCCGCGCCCCGAGCATCGGCGCCACCCGCTTGGAGCGGACGACCTCCTCGAGGACGGCGCGGTCGGTGGTGGTGAGCACCAGCCCGTGCACCGGGTTGTTGACCAGCGTCAGCCGGCCGAAGTGGTCCATCGTGTCGGCGACGTCGACCAGCAGCGCGTGCGGCACCGGGTAGCGCGAGTAGCGCACCAGCGCGTCGACGACCTGCTCGGCGTCGTGCCCGGCGGCGCGCGCGTTCCAGAGCGCCAGCGGGGTGACCCGGTAGGTGTGCACGTGCTCGGGCGAGCGCTCGAGCTCGGCGAACGGGGCGATGGCCGCGCGGCACTCGCGGGCCGCCGGGTGGTCGACCTCCAGCAGCAGCGTCTTGTCCGACTGGACGATGAGGGGTCCGTCGTTCACGGGGATGGGTGCCTCTCCTCGGCGGGTGGGCGTCTGTCAGGTCAACCGTTGCCGGCGGCCGGGGCTTCCTCGTCGACCAGCGCGACGGAGGTGATCCGGTGCACCGCGAAGGTGCGGTTCTCCTGCCGGCGTTCGTCCCACCCCTGGAGGAAACCACCGGCCAGTGACACCGGCTGCACCACGCGCTGGCTGCCGCTGCCCTGGGCGTCGACGTAGCCCAGCCACACCGGGGAGCCGTCCCGGACGGCGCGGGACAGCAGCTCCAGCGTGCCCGCGGTGGTCACCCCGGGGACCTGCCGGACCGGAGCCGTGGGGCGGGCGGCGAGCGCGGCGTCGCCGGCCCGGATCTCGCGGACGGTCGCCTCCGCCTCGGCCGGCGTCAGCGGGCGCCCGGCGGCCGACGGCGGCGGCCCGGGACGGCGGCCGGCGGCGCGGGGCCGGGCCGGCGGGCGGGTCAGGACGGCGCCGCCCGGCGACTCCCCGGCCGGCGCGTACCCGGCCTGCCGCAGCACGGTGAGCACCTCGTCGGCGCCCAGCCCGCTGACCAGCACGCCCGGGGCCAGCCGGCGCAGCTCGGCGGCCGCCGTCCGCCGGTCGCCGAGCACCTGGGACAGCAGCCCGTGGTCGTCGGAGCGGACGTAGCACTCGATCGCGCCGACCCGCAGCCGGCCGTGCTGGCGGGCGACGTCGTCGACCAGGTACCGCAGCGCCTGCGGCACCGGCGTCCGCGAGGCGCGGGCGAAGAATTCGTGCAGGTCGGTGGCCGACCACCCGGCGTCCAGCGCCCGGCGCACCGAGGACTCCGACACCCGGAACACCGTCGCCCCGCCGGAGGACTCGACGTCGGCGACGACGGCGAGGGTGTCGGCGAGGTCGGACACCAGCGGGCCGGGCGCGACGAGGGTGAGGTCGGGCTGGGCGAGGACGTGGTCGACCGGCTCGGGCAGCAGCCCCTGCACCCCGTCGGCCGCGCCCTCCTCGCCGCGGGTTAGCAGGCCGCGCCCGCCGGTGGACAGCACGCCGCCCACCAGGACGCCGAGCCGCGCGGCCTCCGCGAGCATGTCCGGCACCGGCGCGAGCCGGTCGGCGCGGCGCGGGGTCCGCCAGCGCAGCAGCGCGACGAGGTCGTCGGGCGCCAGCCCGCGGCCCGGCGGGGCGTCCAGCAGCGCGGCCAGCGCCGAGCGGCGGATCGCCGGGGCGGTGTGCCGGACCAGGTCCGGCGACAGCGCGTTGACCGCCTTGCCCGCCACGTCCCGCGACCCCACCAGCGAGGGCAGCCGGGTGCTGTCCAGCCAGCCCGCGACCAGCGTCGCCCACCGGTCGGGCAGCGGCTGCTCGCGCCACAGGTCGTAGCCGCGGGTGGGCAGCCACTCGTCGCGGTGCGGCCCGCCGACGTCGAGCAGCCCCGCGGCGAAGGCCAGCTCCAGCAGCCACCCGGCGTCGGCCTCGGACACCGACAGCGCTCTGGCCAGCCGCTTGCGGTCCCGGACGGCGACCCCGCCGCTGCGCAGCAGCCCGGCCGGCTCCTCCTCGAGCACCGCCAGCAGCTCGCCGACCCGCCCGACCGCCTCCAGCGCCGCGCCGGCGGCCTGCCGGTCGACCGCGGCCGGGTCCCGCTCCACGGCGGCCGGCTCCGGGCGCAGCCGCGGCGGGCCGTGGGGGAGGTCCCCGCGCAGCAGGAGCCCGATCTCGCGCGGCAGCTCGACGTTGAGCGCGTCGATGCGGGCCAGCAGCCCGGCCTGCAGCAGCCGCCGGGCGGGGGAGGCCGCGCCGCCGCCGGTCTCGGGCAGGTGCCCGACCGGGCGGTCGCCGGCCAGCCGCTCGAGCACCTCCCGCTCGGCGGGGGCCAGCGCGCCGACGGCGGCGGCCAGGTCGGCGGGCGGGGTCACCCGGAGCTCGACGGCCCGGCGGCCGAGGCCCGCGGGGTACCGGACGGCGCGGCGCACCTGGTCGGGGGCGTGCAGGACCTCGTCGCCCCACAGCAGCGCCCGGGTGGTCAGCCGCTCGACCGCCGCGTCGACGACGTCCTCGGGCAGCCCGGGCAGCGCCGCGACGACGTCGGCGGCCTCCACGCCGTCGGTGGGGGCGAGCAGCACGACGTCGAGCACCTGCAGGGTGGCGGCGTCGAGGTCGTCGAGGGCGCGGTCCACCGACACGGGCACCGCCAGCCGGCTGGCCAGCGCGACGACGTCGGAGGGCGCGGGCCGGGCCACGTCGGGCCGCGCGGCCAGCAGCGCCCCGAGCTGGGCGTCGCTGCGGGTGCGCAGCCACGCGGCCAGCGTGGCGGGGCGGTCGGCAGGCATCCGGACCACGTTACGTCCGCGCCCGCCCGTGCCGCCCGGACGGCCGGTCCTGCCAGCATGGACGCCGTGCAGCCGGCCGCCGACGACCCGCACACCCGGAGCGCCCTCGAGGGCTACCGGGCCGGCGCGCTGCGCTGGCTGGCGGGCGGGCTGATCGCCGTCGTCCTGGCCGTGCTGCTCGGCGCCGTCGCCGTCGCCGTCGCCGAGGACCGCGGCCGCCCGGTGCCGCTGGCCGGGACGGTCGTCGTCGGGCTGGTGGTCGTCGGGCTGGTCGCCGTCGGCGCGGGCCTCGGCGCGCTGGCCCGCGCCCTGCGCTGGCGGCGGGCGCTGGCCGCCGTCCCCTGGCAGCGCGGGCTGCTGCGCATCGCCGGGCCGGCGATCGTCGCCTTCGAGCCCGAGGGCTACGACGAGTGGGACCCCACCCAGGAGCCGGTGCGGCTCACGCTGGTGAGCACCTCGGTCTGGCGCACCCGCCAGGTGCAGGGGCTCGACGGCGGCGAGGTGCGGCTCGCGCCGGTCCGCCCGGGGGAGTGGGTGCTCACCGCCGAGGGGCTGCCCACCCTCTACGGCGCCCGGTCCGCCCGGTCCGCCCGCCGCGCTCCCCGCGAACGGGGGTGACGTGGGCGGGGCTGCTGCGGGTAGGACCCGGGGCACGCGAGAATGACGCCGCACGTGCGTCCCCCGAGGGAGCGCACCGGACACGGAGGCGAGATGGCCAAGCGCAACGAGAAGCACGCCCACCTGGTGGAGCCGACCTGGGGCCAGTCGGAGAACGCCGGCCCGCCGGTGACCGAGTTCCTCGGTGAGATGGCCGGCCCGCTGTCCCCGTTCGGCGAGGACCACAGCTTCCCGCTGCCGCCGGACCGCATCCGCTACGCCCACCCCACGGACAAGCCCAACCGGGCCGGGGTGCAGCTGCCCGAGAACCGGCGGCCGTGACCACCCCCGCGCTGCCGTCCTACGCCAGCGGCACCTCGACCGTCCCCCTGCTCGGGGACACCATCGGTGCGGACCTCGACCGGACGGCAGCGCGGGTGGGCGACCACGAGGCGCTCGTCGAGTGCGCCACCGGTCGCCGCTGGACGTACCCGCAGCTGGTCGCCGACGTCGACGCCTGCGCCCTCGGCCTCGACGCCCTCGGCGTGCGGAAGGGCGACCGGGTCGGCATCTGGGCGCCCAACTGCGCCGAGTGGGTGTTCGTCCAGTACGGCACCGCCAAGCTCGGCGCGATCCTGGTCAACATCAACCCGGCGTACCGCACGCACGAGCTGGCCTACGTGCTGCGCCAGGCCGGCATCTCCGTGCTGGTCGCCGCGCCGGAGTTCAAGACCAGCGACTACCGGGCGATGGTGGCCGAGGTCCGCGACGACTGCCCCCACCTGCGCGAGGTCGTCTTCCTCGGCGACCCGGAGTGGGAGCGGCTGCTGGACGCCGGCCGGGCCGCGGACCGCGGGCTGCTCGCCGAGCGCGCCGCCGAGCTCTCGCCCGACGACCCGATCAACATCCAGTACACGTCGGGCACCACCGGCTTCCCCAAGGGCGCCACGTTGTCCCACCACAACCTGCTCAACAACGGGTTCTTCGTGGGCGAGGGCTGCGGCTACACCGAGGCCGACCGGATCTGCATCCCGGTGCCCTACTACCACTGCTTCGGCATGGGGATGGGCAACCTGGGGGCCACCAGCCACGGCGCCACGATGGTCATCCCCGCGCCCGCCTTCGACCCGGCGGCCACGCTGCGGGCGGTGCAGGACGAGCGGTGCACGTCGCTGTACGGCGTCCCGACGATGTTCATCGCCGAGCTGGCGCTGCCGGACTTCGGCACCTACGACCTCTCCAGCCTGCGCACCGGGATCATGGCCGGCTCGCCCTGTCCGGTCGAGGTGATGAAGCGGGTCGTCACCGAGATGGGCATGACCGAGGTGACCATCTGCTACGGCATGACCGAGACCTCGCCGGTCTCCACCCAGACCGGCGCCGACGACGACCTCGACCGCCGCACCTCGACCGTCGGCCGGGTGCACCCGCACCTGGAGGTCAAGGTCGTCCACCCCGAGACCGGCATCACCGTGCCGCGCGGGACGCCGGGGGAGTTCTGCACCCGCGGCTACTCGGTGATGCTCGGCTACTGGGACGAGCCGGAGAAGACCGCCGAGGTCGTCGACGCCGCCCGCTGGATGCACACCGGCGACCTCGCCGTCATGGACGAGGCCGGCTACCTCAACATCGTCGGCCGGATCAAGGACATGGTCATCCGCGGCGGGGAGAACGTGTACCCGCGCGAGGTCGAGGAGTTCCTCTACACCCACCCCGACGTCGTCGACGCGCAGGTGATCGGCGTCCCCGACGAGCGGTACGGCGAGGAGCTCATGGCCTGGGTCCGGCTGCGCGAGGGTGCCGAGCCGCTCACGCCGGAGGCGCTGCGGGAGTTCTGCGCCGGGAAGCTGGCGCACTACAAGGTGCCCCGCTACGTCAAGGTCGTCGAGGGCTTCCCGATGACGGTGACCGGCAAGGTCCGCAAGGTCGAGATGCGCGAGGTGTCGGTGAGGGAGCTGGGCCTGGAGGCCGCGGCCGCCGTCAGGAACGCCTGAGGGCCGGGACGCCTAGGGAGCCAGCTTCACCAGCAGCCTGGACACCAGGTTGCCGACGAGGACCCAGACCAGCGCCGCCATCGCGGCGTTGACCGTCTCGCCGACGCGCGGGTCCGACGGCCGGAACAGGTCGACGGTGAACCAGCCGAGGTCGCGGCGCACGTCCGCCGCGGCCGACACCAGCGCGTTCGCCGGGTTGGCCTCGAAGAAGGTGAACACCGCGTGGACCACGATCACCACCGCCACCAGCGAGGCGATCAGTCGCACCGCCGAGGCGACCAGGGTGAAGGCGCGGGTGCCGACGCGGGACGCAGCCATGCGCTGATCGTGACACCCGTCGCTGTCACGACGCCAACCGCCTCACCCGACCGCGCACGGCACCACCAGCGCGCGGTGGTCCGACAGCGGCAGCCGCACCACCTCGGCCTGGCCGGTGACGGACACCGACCCGCGGGCCAGCACGTGGTCCAGCTGCCGGACCGGGACGTCGGCGGGGAAGGTCAGGCCCGCGGCCAGCGGCCGCAGCCCGCTCACCCGGGCGGCCTTGGGCGGCTCCATGTTGAGGTCGCCGAGGACCACGAGCGGCTCGCGCGTCCCCCGCAGCGACCGCATCAGCCGGCGCAGCTGCACGGTGTTCCAGTACGGCACGAACGACAGGTGGGTGCAGGTGACGGTGAACTGCCCGGTCGGCCCGTCGATGACGGCGGCGACGGCGACCCGCGGCTCCTCGCTCACCAGCTGCGGCGCCCGCGTGCCGCGGAACCACACCGGCACCCGCCCGCGCAGCGTCGGCAGCCGGACCACCCGCCAGGACACCACCGGGTACCGCGACAGCAGCGCGACGCCGTAGCTGGCCGCGCCGGGCTGCTCGTCGCCGGTGGCCGCCATCCACGTGCCGCCGGGCGTCCCCGACAGCGCGGCCACGAACTGGTGGTCGACCGCGCCCATCGCCTCGGCGGCCACCGCGGTGAGGTCGGCGTTCATCGAGCGGGGCTGGTCGCGGTCGACCTCCTGCAGCGCCAGCACGTCGGCGTCCAGCGTCTTCACCGCCGCGGCGAGCCGGTCGACGTCGACCCGGTCGTCCTCGGGCGAGCGCCCGTGCAGGATGTTGAAGGTCGCGATGCGCACGGGACTCCCGTGCCCCCGCGGGCGGGACTCAACCGTGCGTGACCGGCCGGACGCCGGGTAGACGCACCCCGTGCTGCCCTCCGACCGCGACGAGATCCGTGACCTCCTCAAGCGCACCGCCGTGGCCCTCAAGGAGGGCGGGGTGCCCTTCGCCCTCTGCGGCGGCTACGCGGCGTGGGTGCGCGGCGCCCCCGAGCCCGACCACGACGCCGACTTCCTCGTCCCGGCCGGGGAGTCCGAGCGGGCGGCCAAGGTGCTCGCCGACGCCGGCCTGCAGGTGGAGGACCCGGCCGAGGACTGGCTGACCAAGGTCGTGCAGGGCAACTCGTTCGTCGACGTGCTCTGGCGCACCTGCGGCGTGCCGGTGGAGACCGACCTCATCGACCGCGCCGAGGACCTCCCCGTGCTGTCGGTGCACATGCCGGTGCTCGCGGCCACCGACATCCTCACCACCAAGCTCATGGCGCTCGACGAGCACTACTGCGACTTCTCCCGGTTGCTGCCGGTGGCCCGGGCGCTGCGCGAGCAGGTCGACTGGCAGTCGGTCCGGCGCGACGTCGCGGGCAACGACTTCGCCGTCGTGTTCCTCGACCTGCTCGGCCGGCTCGGCGTCGTCGACCCCGAGGCCGTCAGCGGCTGAGCAGGGCCGCGGCGGCGGCCAGCGCCGTCCCGGCGACGGCGGCGGTGACCAGCGCGGCCGCGGCCGGCGCCGCCGCCGGGGTCCGGGCGAGCGCTCGGGCCCGCCGCCGCGCGAGGACGCCGAGGACGCCGAGGCCGGTCACCGCCACCGCGGCCGCGAGGACCAGGGGCAGCACCCGCTCGTCGAGCACGGCGTGGGCGCCGAGCACCGCGGCGACGCCGAGCAGGCCGAGCCCGGTGCGCTGCCAGGAGAGGACGGTGCGCTGCGGCTGGGTCTCGCGGGCGGTCATCAGGCGACCTCGACGACCAGCAGCACCGCCACCAGCAGCACCACCGCGGTGACCAGCGCGACCAGCGCCGGGACCTCGGGGCCGGCGCGCAGCGGGGCGTCGGTGGCGATCGCCCGCTCGTTGCGCCGCCACCGCCCGTAGCCGGCCAGCGCGGTGCCGAGGCCGGTCGCCACGAGGGCCAGCCCGACCGCGCCGCCGCCCCAGGAGGCGCCGAGCCGGGGCACGTACGCCGCCACCGCCACCCCGCCGGCGACCAGCGCCAACCCGGTGCGTAGCCAGGCCAGCAGGGTGCGCTCGTTGGCGAGGGTGAACCGGTAGTCCGGGTGCGGGGGGCCCGGGTGCGCGACGGACTCGGACGCGGGCGGCACCCGGCCAATCTAGGTGCGCGGGACGGCTAACCTGGCAGCGAGCGGTGCGCCCGCGCCGCCGTCCGCCGGCCCCGTGCCGGGACACCCGCGAGCAGAAGCGACCCGAGGGATCAACGTGCCCACCGGCAGAGTCAAGTGGTTCAACCCCGAGAAGGGCTTCGGCTTCCTCTCGCGCGAGGACGGGCCCGACGTCTTCGTGCACAAGGACGCCCTGCCGACGGGCACCGCCGAGCTCAAGCCGGGTCAGCGGGTGGAGTTCGGCATCGTCGCCGGCCGCCGGGGCGACCAGGCGCTGCAGGTGCGGGTCCTCGACCCGCTGCCCTCGGTGGCGGCCAAGGTGGCCGAGGCCCGGCGGAAGAAGCCCGACGAGCTGGTCCCCATCATCGAGGACCTCATCAAGCTGCTCGACGACGTCTCGAACTCCCTGCGCCGCGGCCGGCACCCCGACCGCGCCGAGTCGCGCAAGGTCGCGGCGGTGCTGCGGGCGGTCGCCGGGGACCTCGAGGCCTGAGGCTCAGCCGGCCGGCGTCGGGGTGGGCGTGGTGCCCACCTCGCCGCCGGCGCGCAGGAAGCCGACCGGCCACGAGCCGGTGAGCAGGCAGTCGTCGTGCCGGTCCTCGACGACGACGAGGTAGTACGCGGGCGGGACGACGTCGGAGCTGTTGATGCCGTCGAACGTCGTCGTGCCCGGGTCGACGTCGACCTCGCCGAGCCGCTCCTCGAGGCGCTCGTCGAACACCTGCACGCTCCACCCGTTCGCGGCGACGTCGTCGGGCACGGTCAGCTCGATCGGGGTGTCGGGGGAGACCTCGACCAGCGGCGGCGTGACGTCGTAACGCTGTCCCTCGCCCTCCCCGCAGTACTGCGTGGGCCGGGCGGTGACCTCCTGCGGCCCGGCGGTGACCGTGATCTCCGGCGGGGTGTCCGACGAGGCCGCGCCGCCGCAGCCGGCCAGCACGACGGGGAGCGCGCCGGCCAGCAGGACTGCGGCGGCGCGGGTGGGTGTCCTCACGGGCGGGGTGCCTCCGGCACGGTCGGGGCGTCGGGCGCGGCGGGGACGGCGCCCGGGACGGTGGGGGCGTTGGGGTCGACCGGCGCCCAGCGGCGGCGGCGCGGGGTCCACAGCACCAGCCCGACGGCGAGCACGAGCAGCGCGGCGGCGACGGTGAAGCCGAGCCACCCGATCGGCGGCAGCGCGATGCCGAGCGCGCCGCCGGAGACCCAGGCCAGCTGCAGGACGGTCTCGGAGCGGGCGAACGCCGAGGCGCGCAGGCTCTCGGGCACCTCGCGCTGGATGATCGCGTCGAGGGCGACCTTGCCCAGGGCGTTGGCGACCGCCGCGACACCGGCGACGGCGGCCGCGGTGGCCAGCCCGAAGAACACCGCGGCGAGCACGGTGACCGCGGCGGCGACCCCGGCGGACCACACGACCACCCGGTCGGGGTCGGCGTGGTGCAGCCGGGACCCGATGCCGGTGCCGAGCACGCTGCCCGCCCCGGCCGCGCCGGCGATGGCGCCCAGCGCGAGGCTGGCCTCCCACCCGCCGTCGACCGTGGCCTGCACGAGGAACGCGGAGAAGATCGTCAGGAAGCCGCCGAGCCCGCGCAGCGCCGCGTTGGCGCGCAGCGCGAGCACCACGTGCGGGTTCACCGGCCGGCGCCCGCGGCCGGCGACGGGCACGGGCCCGGTGCTGAGGACGTCGGCGGGCTGCTCGCCGGCGGGGACGTCGACGTGGCGGGGCAGCCGGACGGCGAGCACGCCGGTGACGGCGAACACCGCGGCGGTCGCCCACAGCAGCGGCTCGAAGCCGGACGCCCAGGCCAGGCCCGCCCCGAGGCCGCCGAAGACCCCGGCGGTGACCAGGCCGAACACCGAGAGCCGGGCGTTGGCCGAGGTGAGCGACATGGCGCCGGGCAGCACCCGCGGGACGACGGCGGCGCGCAGCACGTTGTGCGCCTTGGACAGCACCAGCACGCCGAGCGCCGCGGGGTAGAGCAGCCAGTCGGTCTGGTGCGCGGCCATCACCAGCGCCAGCGCCGCGCGCCCCAGCGAGGCGGCGCCGAGCGCCCAGCGCCGGCCGCGCTGCAGCCGGTCCAGCAGCGGGCCGATGACCGGGGCGACCACCGCGAACGGCGCCATCGTGACCAGCAGGTACAGCGCGACGTTGGCGCGCTGCGCGTCGGCGGCCGCGGCGAAGAACAGGGTGCCGGCCAGCGAGACGGCGACCATCGCGTCCCCGGCCATGTGCAGGGCGTTGACCCACAGCAGCTGGGTGAGGCCGCTCTCGGCGGCGCCGTCGGCGCGGCTGGCGGCGCGCACCCGGGCGACGGCCGCGCCGGTGAGCTCGCGGGTGCGGGCGACGGCGACCCGGGTGACGGTCACCCGCGGCTGCGCCCGCGGCGCCGTCGGCGGCTCGGCCGGGGGCGGCACCGCGGCGGCCGGCGGCGGGACCGGCGGGGGGGCGTAGCCGGGCGGCAGCGCCTGCGGCGGGGGGGCGTACCCGGGCGCCGGGGCGGTCGGCGGGCCGTACCCCGGCGGGGGCGCCGCGGCCTGCGGCTGGGTTCCCGGGCGGGGCAGGTCCAGCGGGGTGGTGTCCAGCCGGTCGGGCGGGACCGGCTCCGGCCGCGACCGGCGCAGCGGGCCGCGGCGGGACCCGGGCGGACGCGACGACGGCACGCCCCCATGGTGCCGCACCCGCCCGGCGGTCCGGGGTGGGCGTGATCACGGGGGTCCCCGCGTGCGCGTCGTGGGCACCGCCGTCTGGGAACATGGGGCCGTGACCCCCGATCCCGCCCCCAGCGACGTGCTGACCGGCGCGGTCGACCTCGCCCGCGCCGCGGCCGAGGAGACCGCCGGCGACCCCGCCGTGGTCGGCGAGCACCTGGGCGCCACCCCGGAGCAGCCCGGGGACGCCCCGGCCGCCGTCCTCGGCGAGGTGGTCACCCACTCGTTCGCCAGCCGGCTGCCCGGCTACGTCGGCTGGCACTGGGCGGTCACCCTCGCGCACGTCCCGGGGGACGACGGCGCCACCGTCGACGAGGTCGTGCTCCTGCCCGGCGACGCCGCGCTGCTGGCGCCGGCCTGGGTGCCCTGGCACGAGCGGCTGCGCCCGGGTGACCTGTCGGTGGGCGACGTCCTGCCGGCCACCGAGGACGACCCGCGGCTGGTGCCCTCCTGCACGACCGAGGACGACGCCGCGGCCGACCCCGAGGCGCAGGCGCTGGCCTGCGAGCTCGGCCTGGGCCGGGAGCGGGTCATGTCCCGCGAGGGGCGCAGCGCCGCGGCCGCCCGCTGGCTGGCCGGGGACTTCGGCCCGCGCGCGCCGATGGCCCGCCAGGCCCCGGGCCCGTGCGGCACCTGCGGCTTCTTCCTCCCGCTGGCCGGCTCGCTGCGGAACCTGCTCGGCGCGTGCGCCAACGAGTACGCGCCCGCCGACGGCCGGGTGGTCGCCGTCGACTACGGCTGCGGCGCGCACAGCCAGGCCACCCTGGCCGCCGGGGAGCCGGCCGAGGTCGTGACGTCGGCCCGCTACGACACCGCGGAGTTCGACGTCCTCACCGACTAGCGGCCCCGTCCCTCAGCGGCGGGGCCCCAGCTGGCCCTGCCGGCGCATGACCGCGAGGCCCACCCCGGCCAGCACGATCCCGGCCACGCAGGTCCACGTCCACACGCGGTCCACCCGGTCGCCGAGGAGCAGCAGGACGACGAGGGCGAGCGCCCACAGCGCCGTCAGGGCGAGGACGACGCGGGCGGTGTCCACGCGCAGCGGGGGAGGGGCCTGCTTCAGGGGGCCGGGTGCAGCGGGGCGGGACACACCGCCGACACTAGGCGGCGTCCCCCGGAGACCGGCGGGGAGGCGCGCGTGCGGTGTGGCACGCTGTCGCGGCTCACCGCCCGGCAGCCGCATGTCCGCAGGAGCCCGCATGCCCGAGAAGTCCCGTCCCGCCCGCGGCGCCCGCGCAGCCCGCGCCGCCGCCCCCACGGGGGACACGCCGGCCGACGTCGCGGTGGAGGCGCCGCGACCGCGCCGCAGTGCCGGTCCGCAGGTCCGGCCGCGCAACGGGCTGGACCGCTACTTCGGGATCAGCGCCCGGCGCAGCACGGTCGGCCGTGAGGTCCGCGGCGGGCTGACCACGTTCTTCACGATGGCCTACATCGTGGTGCTCAACCCGATCATCCTGTCCGGCGCCGACGTCACGGGCGCCTCGCTGCCCTTCGGTGCCGTCGCCGCGGTCACCGCGCTGGTCGCCGGCGCGCTCACCGTGCTCATGGGCGTCGTCGGGCGGTACCCGTTCGCGGTGGCCACCGGCCTCGGCATCAACGCGATCGTCGCGGTCTTCGCCGCCACCCAGCTGTCCTGGCCGGAGATCATGGGCCTGGTCGTGCTCGAGGGCCTGCTGATCACCGTGCTGGTGCTCACCGGCTTCCGCCGGGCGGTGTTCGAGGCGATCCCGCCGCAGCTCAAGACGGCGATCGCGGTCGGCATCGGCTTCTTCCTGACGATCATCGGCCTGGCCGACGCCGGCGTCATCCGGCCGGGCACCCCGCTGATCAGCTTCGGCATCAACGGGCAGCTCGCCGGGTGGCCGCTGCTGGTGTTCGTCGTGGGGCTGCTGCTCACCGCGCTGCTCGTCGTCCGCCGGGTCAGGGGCGCGCTGCTCATCGGCATCGTCGTCTCGACGGTGCTGGCGATCGTCGTCGAGGAGATCGCCGACGTCGGCGTCCGCGTGGGGGAGGACAACCCGCGCGGCTGGGCCCTGCAGCTGCCGCGGTGGCCCGACGAGGTCATCAGCGCCCCCGACCTGTCGATCATCGGGGACTTCTCGCTGTTCGGCGGGTTCGAGCGGATCGGCGTCGTCGCGGCGCTGCTCATCGTGTTCTCGATCATGATCGCCGACTTCTTCGACACGGTCGGCACGGTCACCGCCGTCGGCGCCGAGGGGGACCTGCTCGACGAGGAGCGCAACCTGCCCGGCTCGCAGCCGGTCCTGCTGGTCGACTCGCTGGCCGCCGCGGCCGGCGGCGCGGCGAGCGTCTCGTCGAACACCACCTACGTCGAGTCCGCCTCCGGCGTGGCCGACGGTGCCCGCACCGGCCTGGCCAGCGTGGTCACCGGCGTGCTGTTCCTCGTCGCGATGTTCTTCACCCCGCTGGTGCAGATCGTGCCCTCGGAGGCCGCGGCCCCGGCGCTGGTCGTCGTCGGCGCGCTGATGATCAGCCAGATCCGCCACCTCGAGTGGGACGACATGTCCCTGGTCATCCCGGCCTTCCTCACCATCGCGCTCATGCCGTTCACCTACTCGATCACCAACGGCATCGGCGCCGGCGTCGTCACCTACGTCCTGCTGCGGACCGCGGTGGGCAGGCGCCGCGAGATCCACCCGCTGATGTGGGTGATCACGGCGCTGTTCCTCGTCTACTTCGCGCTGGAGCCGCTCCAGCAGGTGTTCTGAGCGGCGCTAACGACCGGTAGGCTGGGGCCGTGACCCGGTCGACGCTGGACACCGCGGCACTGGCTCACGACCTGCGGCTGGCGGTGATGCGCTTCTCCCGCCGGCTGCGCAACCAGCGGGTCGACACCTCGGTCACCCTCACCCACCTCGCCGCGCTGTCCACGATCAAGCGGCACGGCGCGATGAGCCCGGGGGAGCTGGCCGCGCACGAGCGGGTGCAGCCGCCGTCGATGACCCGCGTGGTGGTCGCGCTGGAGGGCATGGGCCTGGTCACCCGCACGCCGCACCCGACCGACGGCCGGCAGGTGGTCATCGACCTGACCCCGGCGGCCGAGACGCTGCTGGCCGAGGAGGCCCGGGCCCGGGAGGCGTGGCTGTCGGGCCAGCTGCAGCGGCTCACCCCGCAGCAGCGGGCGACCCTGCGCGAGGCCGCGGAGATCATGGAGGAGCTCGCCGGTGGGTGACGTCCACGCCTGCTGAACCCGGCTCGGGGGGACCGGCCACCAGCGGGCGCAGCCCGTTCCGGTCGCTCCGCGTGCACAACTTCCGGCTCTACGCGTCGGCGAACCTGGTCAGCCTGACCGGCACGTGGATGCAGCGCATCGGCCAGGACTGGCTGGTGCTGCAGCTGTCCGGCGACAGCGGGGTGGCGCTCGGCCTGATCACCGCCCTGCAGTTCGGCCCGACGCTGCTGCTGAGCATGTACGGCGGGGTGCTGGCCGACCGCTACGACAAGCGCCGCGTCCTCGTCGTCACCCAGGCGCTGATGGGCCTGCTCGCGCTGGGCCTCGGCACGCTCGTGGCCACCGGCGCCGTCGCGCTGTGGCACGTGTTCGTGCTGGCCGGCGCGCTGGGGTGCGTGTCGGCGGTCGACGCCCCGGTGCGGCAGGCGTTCGTCTCCGAGATGGTCGGCGGCGACCTGCTGGCCAACGCGGTCGGGCTCAACTCGACGATCTTCAACGGCGCCCGGCTGGTCGGGCCGTCGCTGGCCGGCCTGCTCATCGGCGCCTCGGGCGGCGACACCGCGCCCGCGTTCCTCGTCAACGCCGCCAGCTTCGTGTTCACCATCGGGGCGCTGCTGCTCATGCGGGCCGGGGAGCTGCGCCGCAGCGAGCCGGTCGCGCGCGCCCGCGGGCAGCTGCGGGCGGGGCTGGCCTACACCTGGTCGCGGCCGGACCTGCGGCTGGCGATGGTGCTGGCCTTCGTCATCGGCACCTTCGGGTTCAACTTCCAGGTCACGATCGCGCTCATGGCCCGCGAGGTGTTCGACCTCGGCGCCGAGGCGTTCGGCCTGCTCTCGACGACGTTCGCCGTGGGCTCGCTGACCGGCGCGTTCCTGTCCACCCGCCGCAGCGCCCGCCCGCGGCAGCGGTTCCTGGTCACCTCGGCCGTCGTCTTCGGGCTGCTCACCGTGGCCTGCGGCCTCATGCCGGGCTTCTGGCCGTTCGCCGTCCTGCTGGTGCCCACCGGCGCGGCGGCCCTGGTGTTCAGCGTGGCCAACAACAGCTTCGTGCAGCTGGGCGCCGACCCGCAGATGCGCGGGCGGGTGATGGCCCTGTACTTCACGTCCTTCATGGGCGGCACGCCGCTGGGCGCCCCGCTGATCGGCTGGGCCTCCGAGCACCTCGGCGCGCCGTGGGGGCTGATCCTCGGCGGGGTGGTCGTCGTCGCGGCCGGCGCCGTCGCGGGGCTGTGGCTGGCCCGGGGGCGGCGGGTCCGGCTGGAGGCGCACGTGCTCCCGCCGCGGCTGCGGCTGCGCGTGGGGACGCGGGCCGTCCCGTCGCTGGCGCCGGCGGACGCCGGAGGAGGCCGGACGGCCTCTCAGGACGTACCGTGACACACGTCACGACCCGCGTCGTCCGTGGAGGCGACATGCCCGCTGCGCTGCTGCAACTCGGATCGATCGTCGCGGGCGTGGTCGGGTCGGTCGCGCTCATCGGCTGGCTCGCCAGGGTGGTCTTCGGGTCGGCGCAGGTGCCGGCGCCGCTGCGGCGCCGGAGCCCGGCGCCGGTGGAGCCGCCGCACCGGCCGCTCGAGGTCGTCGCCACCGACCTGCGCCGGCTGTCCCGCCAGGTCGCCCAGGTCCCCGCCGGGGTGCCCATGGCCCGGCGCCGCGGGATCCTCGCCGCCTACGACGACCTCCTCGCCGAGGCGGCGGAACTCCTCGAGATCCCGACCACGCTGCTCGGCACGCCGCCGGGCACCGCGCGCGACGCCGAGCGGCTGCGGGTGGAGACCGCGCTGGCCAGGGCCGGCCTGGTGGTGCGCTGAGCGCGCCGGCGCCGCTGCGGCTGTTCGTCGCGGTGGCACCGCCGGCGCCGGCCCGCGACTCCCTCGCGGCGGCCGTCGCGCCGCTGCGCGAGGCCCCCGGCGCGCCCCGCTGGGGAGACCCCGCCCGCTGGCACCTCACGCTGCTGTTCCTCGGCGCCGTCCCGCCGGCGCTCCTGGAGCCGCTCACCGCCGCCGTGGGGTCCGCGGTCGCCGGCACGCCGCCGGCGGTGCTGCGGCTGGCCGGCGCCGGCCGGTTCGGGTCCGCCCGGCGGCCGCAGGTGTTCTGGGCGGGCCTGGACGGCGACGTCGCCGTCGTCACCGCCCTGGCCGGGCGGCTGGCCCGCGCCGCCCGCGGGCTGGGCCTGCCGGTCGAGGACCGGCCGTTCCGCCCGCACCTCACCCTCGGCCGCTGGCACCCCCGCCGCCCCGCCGACGGCGACCTGCCCGCCCGGCTGGCCGGCTACCGCGGGCCGGAGTGGACCCTGACGGAGGTGGCCCTGGTGCGCAGCACCGCCGGCCGGCACGAGACGCTCGGCACCTTCGCGACGGTCACCACCACGACGGTCACCACGCGTACTCCACCGGAGCGGGCCTGAAGCCGGGGAAGACCTCGTCCAGGCGGT
The DNA here is from genome assembly GCF_054050335.1 of Geodermatophilus sp. SYSU D00698. NCBI lineage: Bacteria > Bacillati > Actinomycetota > Actinomycetes > Geodermatophilales > Geodermatophilaceae > Geodermatophilus > Geodermatophilus sp. SYSU D00698. The sequence goes on along the minus strand of NZ_JBJGZD010000002.1, from coordinate 167,413 downwards.
CGAGCTGGGCCTGCTCCAGCCGCACGTCGAGCGCGCCCAGCGACCCGGTGAACTGCTCCATCGTGCGCGGGCCGACGATCGGCGCGGTGACGCCGTCCCGGTGCAGCAGCCAGGCCAGCGCGACGTCGGCCGGGGCGAGCCCCCACTCGCCGCAGGCGTCCTCGTAGGCCTGCAGGGCCGGGCGGTGCCGCTCGATGCGCCGCTGCTGGCGGTCCTCCGTGCGGCGGGTGCCCTCCGGCTGCCCGAGCGCGCCGGCGAGCAGGCCGCCGGCGAGCGGGCTCCACGGGATGACGCCGATGCCGTGGTGCCGCGCCGCCGGGAGCACCTCGAGCTCCACGTGCCGGGTGAGCAGGTTGTAGTGCGACTGCTCGCTCACCAGCCCGAGGAAGTGCCGCCGGGCGGCGGCCTCGTTGGCCGCGACCAGCTGCCAGGCCGCGTGGTTGGACGACCCGACGTAGAGCACCTTGCCCTGGGCGACGAGCGTCTCGCAGGCCTGCCAGATCTCGTCCCACGGCGTCTCGAGGTCGACGTGGTGGAACTGGTAGAGGTCGATCCAGTCGGTCTGCATCCGGCGCAGCGACTCGTCGGCCGAACGCACCAGGTTGCGCGCGGACAGGAACGTGTCGTTGGGCCACTCGCTCATCGAGCCGTAGACCTTGGTGGCGAGGACCGTGCGCTCCCGGCGGCCGCCGCCCTGCGCGAACCAGGTGCCCAGCACCTCCTCGGTGCGGCCCTTGCCGGCGTCGAAGCCGTAGACGTTGGCGGTGTCGAAGAAGTTGACGCCCTCGTCGTGCGCCCGGTCCATGATCGCGTGGGCGTCGGCCTCCTCGGTCTTCCAGCCGAAGTTCATCGTGCCGAGGCACAGCCGCGAGACCGACAGACCGCTGCGCCCGAGGTGCGTGTAGTCCACGGGGGACCACCCTGGCACCCTGTCCGCCGTGCCGCAGACCGACACCGCGCAGTCCGCCTTCGACCGGGCCACCGCCGTCACCCGCACCGAGGGCGGGGGCGTCCGGGCCGAGCTGGACCCGGGCTGGGACGTCGGCAGCGGCGTCCTCAACGGCGGCTACCTGCTCGCGGTCGTGGCGCGGGCGGCGCTGCTGGACAGCCCGCACCCGCACCCGGTGGCGCTGTCGGCGAGCTACCTGCGCGCCACCCCGGGCGGGCCGGCGGACCTCGCGGTCACCGCCGGGCCCGCCGGGCGCACGCTCGCGCACTCCTCGGTGCTGCTCGCCGGGGCGGCCGGGCCCTCCCTCGCCGTCCAGGTGACGACGGCGGCCCTCGGCGCCGACGCCGTCGCCGACTACACGGTCAACCCGGCACCCGAACTCCCGGCGCCCGACGAGTGCGTGGCCACCCGCACCACCGAGGGCGGCCCGGCCGTGGGCCTGGCCCGGCAGCTGGACACCCGGCTGGACCCGGCGACCGCGGGCTGGGTGGCCGGCCGGCCCTCGGACCGCCGGCTGCTGCGCGCCTGGATCCGGCTGGCCGACGGCCGCGAGCCCGACCCGCTGGCGCTGCTGCTGTTCGCCGACGCGCTGCCGCCCACCGCGTTCGCCGTCGGGAAGCCCGGCTGGGCGCCCACCGTGCAGCTGCAGGTGCTGGTGCGCGCGCTCCCGGCACCGGGCTGGTGCGTCGTCGAGTCCCGGTCCACCGAGGTCACCGGCGGCTGGTCGGACGAGGAGTGCCGGATCTGGGACTCCACCGGCCGGCTGGTCGCCCAGGCCCGGCAGCTGGCCCGCGTCGCGCGCTAGTCCCGCCGGCCGGGCAGGGCGACGTCCCCGGTGAGGTAGCGCTGCAGGGTGGGCCCGACGGCCGCGACCAGCTCCTCGGCCGGCGCGGAGGCCAGCGGCTCGACGCGGAGCACGTAGCGGGTCATCACCACGCCGACCAGCTGGGAGGCCACCAGCGCGCCGCGGGCCTCGCCCTCGGCGGCCGGCAGGTCGAGGGTCCCGAGCACCCGCCGCAGCACCTGCGAGACGAGGAACTCGCGCAGCAGCCGCGCGGTCCACTCGTTGCCGACCGCGGAGCGGACCAGCGCCAGGCCGGCCGGGCGCATGGGGCCGTCCCACACCCGCAGCAGCATGCGGACGACGTTCTCCCCGAGGTGCTCGGGCCCGGCCGCGAGCACCTCGGGGAGGAATGCCTCGGGGTCGGCCGGTGCCTCGATCGCGGCGAGGAAGAGCTTGTCCTTGGTGCCGAAGTAGTGGTGCACCAGGGCGGGGTCCACGCCGGCGGCCGTGGCGACCGCGCGGATCGACGTCGCGTCGAAGCCGCGCTCGGCGAAGGCGGTGCGGGCCGCGGCCAGCACCGCCTGCCGGGTGTCGGGGTTGCCGGGGCGCCGTCCGGAGCGCCGTGCTGCCGTCAGCTGGTCCTCCTCCGCAGGGTCGCCGCCGCCAGGGCGAGGGCGAGCACGGCCGCGCCGGCCACGATGCCGACGTCCCGCCACATCGTCCCCGTCTCGGCGGCCGACCGCCCGACCTCCTGCAGGGCCTCCACCGCGTAGGTCAGCGGCAGCACGTCGCTGATCGCCTGCAGCCAGCCGGCCATCTGCTCGCGGGGGACGAGCAGCCCGCAGAGGAAGAACTGCGGCAGCACGACGACCGGCATGAACTGCACCGCCTGGAACTCGCTGCGGGCGAACGCGCTGGCCAGCAGGCCGAGCGCCACGCCGAGGACGGCGTTGGCGACGGCGATGAGCACCACCAGCCACGGCGACCCGGCGATGTCGAGGTCGTAGAGCGTGGTGGCCACCGTGACCGTGACCAGCGCCTGCACCGCGGCGGCCAGGCCGAACGCGACGCCGTAGCCGAGCAGCAGGTCCAGCCGGGACAGCGGCGTGGTGAGCAGCCGCTCGAGGGTGCCCGAGGTCCGCTCCCGCAGCATCGCGATGCTGGTGACCAGGAACATCACCACGAACGGGAAGACGCCGAGCATGGTCAGCCCGACCCGGTCGAAGACGCTCGGCTGACCGGGCAGCGTCGGCACGTCCCGCCAGAGCAGGTACAGCAGTCCAAGCAGCAGGCTGGGCAGCAGCACCATCATCGCGATGGTGCGGTGGTCGTGCCGGAGCTGCCGCAGCACCCGGGCGGTGATCGCGCCGGTGAGCCGGGGGCTCAGGACGGCGGTCGGGGCGCTCACGCCGCCACCTCCCGCTGCTGGGCCCGCACGAGGCGGAGGAAGGACTCCTCGAGGTCGTCGGTGCCGGAGTCGGCGCGCAGCCGCGCGGGCGTGGAGTCGGCCAGCAGCCGGCCCTCCCGGAGCAGCAGCAGCCGGTCGCAGCGCCCGGCCTCGTCCATGACGTGGCTGGAGACGACGAGGGTGGTGCCGGCCGCGGCGAGGGCGTGGAACCGGTCCCACAGCTCCACGCGCAGCACCGGGTCCAGGCCGACGGTCGGCTCGTCGAGGACCAGCAGCTCCGGCTCGCCCACCAGCGCGCAGGCCAGGGACGCCCGGCCGCGCTGGCCGCCGGAGAGGTCGCCGACCAGCTGCCCGGCGGCGTCGGCCAGCCCGACGGCGGCCAGCGCGTCGTCGGCGGCCCGGGCGCCCCGGCCGTACAGGGCGGCGAAGTGGCGGGCGTTCTCCCGCACGGTGAGGTCGGCGTAGACGCTCGGCGCCTGGGTGACGTACCCGACCCGGCGGCGCAGGCCGGGGGAGCCGGCGGGCTCGCCGAGCACGGTCACCGTGCCCGAGCGCACCTTCTGCACGCCGACCAGCGCGCGCATGAGCGTCGTCTTCCCGCTGCCGCTGGGTCCCAGCAGGCCGGTGACCCGCCCGGCGGGGACCGCGCACGACAGGTCGTGCAGCACCCGGCGGCGCCCGCGGTGGACGACGAGGTCGGTGACGGTGACGGCGTCGGTCATGTCGGCCTCCCGAGTGGCGAGAACTCAACGCCTGATGAACTCAACGCTAGATGAGTTCCGTGGGCGGCGTCAACGGCCCGGTGCGCGGGGAGGGGTCAGCGGCGGCGGGCCGCGGCGCCGGCCGGGCCCGGGGGAGGGGCCAGGCCCGCGGGCGCTCAGCGCCCGCCCAGTGCGGCGCCGAGCAGGTGCCCGCTCGTCCAGGCGCTCCCCACCTTCGACGGCGCCCGCCACCCGTCGCCGCAGACGCCGACGCCGTCGACCAGGCCGAACGGCGCCTCCCGCGGCGCCGCCGGCTTGGCGAAGGTCCAGCGGTGCACGTGCGTCCAGGCCGGCGGGCGGTCGATGCCCAGCGCGCGGCACACCGCGGCGGTGACCTCCGGCGCCGCCCGGCCGGGGTCGTCGAGGTGTGCGACGGCGGTGCCGGGTGTCGTGTGCGCCACCAGCACGGGGGCGCCGTCGCCGCGCCGGTCGCCGTCGTCGGCGACCCACTCGACCACCGGGTCGTCGTGCACGAAGGCGCCGTGCAGGTCGGCCGGCCAGTGGCGCTCGTGCCAGCCCAGCGCCACGGCCAGGGTCGGCTGCCAGGGCCGCGCGCCCTCGTCGCCGAGCAGGCGGGCGGCCAGGTCCGGCGGCAGGAGGCGGCGGGCCTGCGGGTCGGGCAGCGCCAGGACGGCGGCGGGCGCCTCCCCGCCGTCGACCCGGGCGCCGGGCTCCACCCGCTCCACCGAGGACTCCTGGACGACGTCGAGGCCGGCGGCGAGATCGGCGACCAGCGAGCGCAGCCCGCCGGGCGCGGCGTAGCGGACCGGACCGCTGCTGCTGTCGCGGATGCCGTCCGGCCCGGCGACGGCGAACGTGTCGGTCCACGGCCGGGCCAGCCCCCGGGCCACCCAGTCCTCGACCACGGCGGCGAACGACGAGCCGGGCTCGGCGGTCAGGTAGGAGGCGCCGAGGTCGGTGACCCGGCCGGCCAGCGTCCGGGACGCCATGCGGCCCCCGGGGCGGCGGCCGCGGTCGCGGACCAGCACCGGCACGCCCGCGTCCGCGAGCGCGCGGGCACAGGCGACGCCGGCGATCCCGGCTCCGACGACGACGGTCCTGTCGGTCACCCCTGGATCCTGCGGGCAGGGGGCGCGGACCGCTCGGGGAGGATCGGGGCGTGAGCGTGCAGATCACCGACGTCGCCGACGAGCGGGTGGCCGACTTCCGCGACCTGCACGCCGGCGACCGTCCCGCCGGGCGGGTGCGGGGGACCGGCCCGGTGATCGTCGAGGGCGTCCCGGCCGTGCAGCGGCTCCTCGCCTCGCCGTACCGGGTGCGGGCGGTGCTCGGTGTGCCCGGGCGGCTGGCCGAGCTGGACCTGCCCGAGGGCGTGCCCGCCTACGAGATGGACAAGTGGGCGCTGTCGGAGCTGATCGGCTTCCGGCTGACCCGCGGCGTCCTGGCCTCGGCCGACCGCCGCCCGCCGGCCGACGTCGGCGCGCTGCTGGCCGGGCCCGACCCGGCGGCGCCGAGGCGGCTGGCGGTGCTCGAGGCGCTCAACGACGCCGAGAACCTCGGCTCGATCGCCCGCTCGGCCGTGGCCCTCGGCGTCGACGGGCTGCTGCTGGACCCCCGCTGCGCCGACCCGCTCTACCGCCGCGCGGTGCGGGTCTCGATGGGGCACGTGCTGGCGCTGCCGTTCGCCGTCCTGACCGACTGGCCGGCCGGGCTCGAGCGGCTGCACGCCGCCGGCTACCTCACCGTCGCGCTCACGCCCGCCGCCGACGCGGTGGACCTGGCCGAGGTGGACCCGCGGGCCCACCCGCGCACCGCGGTGCTGCTCGGCGCGGAGGGGCCCGGGCTCACCCGGGAGGCGCAGGCCGCCGCCCGGGTGCGCGCCCGGATCCCCATGCGCGCCGGCGTCGACTCCCTCGGCGTCGCCGCCGCGGCCGCCGTCGCGTTCGCGACGCTCCGCTAGTTGCGCAGGGACCAGCGGGCCAGGATGGCGCGGGCCTCCTCGGCGCGGGAGGGGTCGCACATGACGTCGTACCGGCTCGCGGTGACCTGCGAGACGCTGGTGAAGTCGCGCTGACCGCGGGTGGCCGCGTAGCCCATGGCGCCGAACAGCGCGCCGAACAGCAGACCGATCAGCAGGCCGGTCAGCACCGAGCTGATCCAGCTGGTGCCGTCGGGGGCGAAGATGCCCAGCAGCAGGCCGACGAACAGACCCCACCAGGCGCCGCCCGCGGCACCCGCGCCGATCGCGCGGCCCCAGGTGAGCCGCCCGGTGACCCGCTCGACCATCCGCAGGTCCGACCCGATGATCGTCACGTTCTCGACCGGGAACCTCTCGTCGGAGAGGTGGTCCACCGCGGCCTGCGCCGCCTGGTAGCTGTCGTACGACCCGACCTGGACTCCGCCCAGGGGCATCGACACGGACATCGACATGTTGCGCTCCACTCCCGCACTCGTTCGGTTGTGGACGACGTACCCGCGGCCCCCCGGACGGACACGTCGGTCCGGAGTGGCGAGCGTACTGCTCAGCGGTTGCGGCGGACCCCGAAGACGATGTCCTCCCAGGCGGGCACGCGGGCGCGCGGGTCCTCGTCCTCGCCGTCGGACTCGCCGGTGCGCAGCACGACGGTGTCGTGCTCGGAGACGTCCTCGTCCTCGGCGGGGTCGGTGCGCCGCTCACCCGGGCCGGTGCGCGGCTCGTCGGCCGGCGGGACGGGCCGCTCGGACGCCGGCCGCTCGGGAGCGGGGCGCTCGGGGGCGGGGCGCTCGGGGACGGGGCGCTCGGGGACGGCGGCGCTGCGGTGCACGGGCAGCGCCGGCCGCTCGGCGGGCACCCCGGGGACGACGCGGACCAGCCGGGTGCCCTCCGCGAAGTCGCGGGTGGGGGCGTCGAAGGGGCTGACCGCGCGGCCGGCGAGGTCGTAGGCCCACTGCGTGGTGCCCTCCTTGGTCCCGGCGCGCCAGGCGGCGGTGACCACCCAGGTGCCGTCCTCGGAGCGGGCGGCGTCCCAGCGGACGGCGTCGAGGTCGGCGCCGAGCAGCCGCAGCCGCTCGGCCATGAACTGCTGCAGCGGCTCGCCGGAGGTGCCCTCCGACAGCCGGACCCGGGCCTGGCGGGCCTGCTCGGCCATGCGGGCGCGCTCCTGCAGCACCGTGTGCGCGAAGCGCATGATCCGCTCCACCCGGGTGCCCGAGGCGGACGCGACCTGCTCCGGGGTCTCGCCGGCGCGGATGCGGGCCTGGATGACCCGCGGCGACAGGCCGCCGTCGGACTCCATCTGGCCCAGCCGGCGGGTGTCCCCGCGGGCCGCGGCGCGCACCCGGTCGTCGATCGGCAGCTCGAAGCGCTCGCCCTCGTCACCGTCCCCGCCGTCGAGGGCGAGGACCAGGCTGCGGCCGTCGTCGGACAGGCCCACGAGACGCAGCGAGCGCACGGGACCTCCTCGGACGGACGGCGGGACGACGGGATCCCCTGGGTGACAGGGGACCACGCGCGAGGCTATCCGCGGCAGCCGGGTCCGTGCCGGATGTCCTCCGGCGTGGCGGGCCGCGCGGGCGCCTGCGCCATCCGTCTTAGACTCGACCCCCATGCTGACCGGTCCCCGGGACGACACCGGCCTCGTCCGAGACGACGGCGAGCTCAACCCCCGCTTCCTGCCGAGCCCGGTCGACGCGGGACAGAAGCGCCTGCCCATCGACATGGACTACGTCCAGCGCGTGCTGCTGCAGATGCTCGACATCCCGAGCCCCTCGGGGCGCACCGACCACGTGATGCAGCTCATCGGCGGCGAGCTGCGGAGCCTGGGCATGGACTTCGAGGTCACCCGCCGCGGCGCGCTGCTGGCCGAGCTGCCCAGCGCCTCACCCGGCGCCGACCGGACCGTGGTGGTGCACGCCGACACGATCGGCTGCATGGTCAGCGGGCTCAAGGACAACGGCCGGCTGGCGATCGTGCCGGTGGGCACGCACAGCGCCCGCTTCGCCGAGGGCGCCCGGGTGATCATCTTCTCCGACGACGTGTCCGGCGACTACCGGCACACCGGGACGATCCTGCCCAACAAGGCCAGCGGGCACCGCTTCGGCGACGAGGTCGACGAGCAGGGCGTGGGCTGGGACCACGTCGAGGTCCGCGTCGACGAGGTGGTGCACAGCCGCGCCGACCTCGAGCGCCTGGGCATCCAGGTCGGCGACTTCGTGGCCATCGACCCGCAGCCGGTGATCACCCCCAGCGGGTTCGTCAACAGCCGCCACCTCGACGACAAGGCCGGCATCGCCGCCGCGCTGGGCGCGTTCAAGGCGATCATCGACTCCGGCATCCAGGTGCCGGTGACCGCCCACCTGCTGGTCACCATCGCCGAGGAGGTGGGCCTGGGGGCCAGCCACGGCCTGGACGCCGACGTCGCCGAGCTCGTCTCCATCGACACCTCGGTGGTCGCGCCCGGGCAGGCGTCGTCCGAGCAGTGCGTCAACATCGCGATGCAGGACTCGACCGGGCCGTTCGACTACCACCTGACCCGGCACCTGATCGACCTGTGCCGGGTGCACGAGGTGCCGCACCGCCGCGACGTCTACAAGTACTACCGCTCCGACGCCGCCTCGGCGCTGGAGGCCGGCGCCAACACCCGCGCCGCGCTCATCGGGTTCGGCATCGACGGCAGCCACGGCAACGAGCGCACCCACCTCGAGGGCATCCGCAGCACCGCCGAGCTGGTCGCGCTCTACCTGCAGACGGACCTGACCTTCCGCAGCTGGGACCGCCGTCCGACCGGCGACCTGCGGGACTTCCCGAGCACCGCCGTCCAGCCGGCCGACGGCGAGCAGGCCCGCTGACCCCGGCGACGTGCTGGAACGGGCGTCCTCCTACAGGCGCTCGACGACGAAGTCGATGCAGGCGGTCAGCGCGCTGACGTCGTCGGGGTCGACGGCGGGGAACATGCCGACCCGCAGCTGGTTGCGGCCGAGCTTGCGGTAGGGCTCGACGTCGACCACGCCGTTGGCCCGCAGCACCTTCGCGACCTGCGCGGCGTCGACGGACGGGTCGAAGTCGACCGTGCCGACGACGAGGCTGCGCTGCTCCGGGTCGGCGACGAACGGCGTCGTGTAGGAGGTCTTCTCCGCCCACCCGTAGAGCCGGCTCGAGGACTCCCGGCTGCGCGCGACCGCGCCGGAGAGCCCACCGAGGCCGAGCATCCAGCGGACCTGGTCGGCGAGCAGGAACAGCGTCGCGACGGCGGGGGTGTTGTAGGTCTGGTCCTTGGTGGAGTTGTCGACGGCGATCGACAGGTCCAGGAACCCGGGGATCCACCGCCCCGACGCCTTGACCTCCGCCACCCGCTCCAGCGCCGCCGGGCTCATCAGCGCGATCCAGAGCCCGCCGTCGGAGGCGAAGGACTTCTGCGGCGCGAAGTAGTAGGCGTCGGCCTCGGCGACGTCGACCGGGAGGCCCCCGGCGCCGCTGGTGGCGTCGATCAGCACGAGCGCGTCGTCGTCGGCGCCGTGCGGGCGGACCACCGGCGCCATGACCCCGGTCGAGGTCTCGTTGTGCGCCCACGCGTAGGCGTCGACGCCGGGCTGCGCCGTCGGCAGCGCCAGCGTGCCCGGCTCGCCCCGCGTGACGACCGGCTCCTCGAGGAACGGCGCCTCGGCGACCGCGGAGGCGAACTTCGCGGAGAACTCGCCGTAGGTGCCGTGGGCGCTGCGCCGCCGCACCAGCCCGAGCGCGGCGGCGTCCCAGAACGCCGTGGAACCCCCGTTGCCCAGCACGACCTCGTAGCCCTCGGGCAGGTCGAACAGCTGGGCCAGCCCCTCGCGGACCTGCCGGACCAGGCCCTTGACCGGGGCCTGGCGGTGCGAGGTGCCCATGAGCGCCGCGCCCTCGGACGCCAGCGCCCGCAGCGCCTCCGGGCGGACCTTCGACGGGCCGCAGCCGAACCGCCCGTCGGCGGGCAGCAGGTCGGCGGGGATGGTGGTGCTCATGCCGGGGGTGCTCCTCGACGGGTGGTCGGGCGGGCCGGGACTACGCCGGGGAGACCTCGTCGACGGCCTTGACCGTGATGGTGTCGAAGCCCTCGACCTCCTCGGGCTTGCGCGCGGCGGGCCCGACGTAGCGGGCCGACGGGCGCACGAGGCGGCCGGTCTGCTTCTGCTCCAGGATGTGCGCGCACCAGCCGGCGGTGCGGGCACAGGTGAACATCGACGTGAACATGTGGCTCGGGACCTCGGCGAAGTCGAGGACGATCGCCGCCCAGAACTCCACGTTGGTCTCGATCGGCCGGTCCGGGCGCCGCTCGCGCAGCTCCTTGAGCGCGGCGTTCTCCAGCGCCAGCGCGGCCTCGAAGCGCGGGGCGCCGAGCTGCTTCGCGGCCTTGCGCAGCGTGCGGGCGCGGGGGTCCTCGGCCCGGTAGACCCGGTGCCCGAAGCCCATCAGGCGCTCCTTGCGGTCGAGCAGGTCCTTGACGTACTTCTCCGCGTCGCCGGCCTGCTCGACGCCGTCGAGCATGTGCAGGACCCGGGAGGGGGCGCCGCCGTGCAGCGGGCCCGACATCGCGCCGATCGCGCCGGACATCGCGGCGGCGACGTCGGCGCCGGTGGAGGCGATGACGCGGGCGGTGAAGGTGGAGGCGTTCATGCCGTGCTCGGCGGCCGACGTCCAGTAGGCGTCGACGGCGGCGACGTGGCGGGGGTCGGGCTCGCCGCGCCAGCGGACCATGAACCGCTCCACGATGGTGGAGGCCTCGTCGATGCGGCTCTGCGGCACGGCCGGGATGCCGATGCCGCGGGCGGACTGGGCGACGTAGGACAGCGCCATGACCGCGGCGCGGGCGAGCTGGTCGCGGGCCTCCTCGTCGCTGATGTCCAGCAGCGGGCGGTAGCCCCAGAACGGGGCGAGCATCGCCAGCGCGGCCTGGACGTCGACGCGGACGTCGCCGCTGTGCACCGGGATGGGGAACGGCTCGGCCGGGGGCAGGCCGGGGCCGAACTTGCCGTCGACCAGCAGCGCCCACACGTTGCCGAAGGTGATCTTGCCGACCAGGTCCTCGATGTCGACCCCGCGGTAGCGGAGCGACCCGCCGTCCTTGTCGGGCTCCGCGATCGTGGTCTCGAAGGCGATGACGCCCTCGAGGCCGGGTACGAAGTCGTCGGCCATCTCGCATGCTCCTCTGCGCGCGCGGACCTCGTGCCCGCACGTTCAGCGGCGCACGACTGCACCGCGACACTAGGCCCAGCGGCCGCCTCCGTTCCATCCGGGGCTGCCGTCCAGCGGGAGCCGCCCGGCGCCCGCTCCCCGGCGCGGTGTCAGCATGGCGGGGTGGCCGACCTCTCCCGCATGCGCAGGGACTACGACCGCCCGGGGCTGCGCGAGGAGGACCTCGCGCCCACCTGGGTCGAGCAGTTCGACGCCTGGTTCCGCGACGTCGTCGCCGCCGACGTCCCCGACCCGAACGCGGTGGTCGTGGCCACGGCCGACGCCGACGGCGCCCCGGACGCGCGGATCGTGCTGCTGAAGGGCTACGACGAGGCCGGCTTCGTCTTCGGCACCAGCTACGCCTCCGCCAAGGGCGCGCAGCTGGCCGTCAACCCCCGCGCAGCGCTGGTCTTCCCCTGGCACGCGCTGCAGCGGCAGGTCCGCGTGACCGGCACCGTCGAGCGCGTCGGCGAGGCCGCCTCCGACGACCTGTGGGACCCCCGCCCGCGCGAGGCGCAGCTGGCCGCGGTCGCCTCGGTGCAGTCGACCGTCGTCGACTCCCGGGAGGAGCTCGAGGAGCGGGTGCGGCTGCTCGACGAGGAGACGACGACGGAGAAGGTGCCGCGGCCGCCGGCCTGGGGCGGCTACCGCGTGGTGCCGCGGACCGTTGAGTTCTGGCAGGGCGGCCCGGGCCGGCTGCACGACCGGCTGCGGTTCGTCCGCGACGACGAGGAGGGCGGCGGCTGGGTGCTCCAGCGCCTCGCCCCGTGAGGAAGGACCCCACCGGGCAGCTGCCCGTCGACCCGGTCGAGGCCGGGAAGGTCGCCGAGCCGGTGCCCGTGCCGGAGCCCGCCCCGCGCCGCCGCGGCTGGGCGCTGGACACCAGCCCGCTGCGCAACCCCGGCTACCGGCGGCTGTTCTGGGGGCTGACCGCCACGATGGTCGGCCAGCAGATGACGCTGGTCGCCGTCCCCGTGCAGGTGTACGCGATCACCCGCGACTCGCTGCTGGTCGGCATCACGTCGATGGTCTCGCTGGTGCCGCTGGTGGTCTTCGGACTGCTCGGCGGGGCGATCGCCGACGCGATGGACCGGCGCAAGCTGATGCTGGTCACCGGGGTCGGCTCGGCGGTGACCAGCGCGCTGCTGGCCCTGCAGGCACTGCTGCCCGGCGGCGGGAACCTCTGGCTGCTGTGGCTGCTCGTGGCCGCGGTCTCCGGCTTCACCGCGGTCAACCAGCCCGCCCGCAGCGCGGTGATCCCGGCGCTGGTCGGGCCGGAGGGCGTGGCGGCGGCGAACGCGCTGGCGATGACCGTGCGGCAGGTCGGCGTCATCGTCGGCCCGCTGGTGGCCGGGCTGCTCATCGGCCTGGGCGACCTGTTCGTCGCCTACGCCGTCGACGCGGCCACGCTGCTGGTCGCCGTGCTCCTGGTGCGCGGCCTGCCGCCGCTGCCGCCGGGCGGGAACACCGGGCCGCTGCGGCTGGGCGCCGCCGTCCGCGGGGTGGGGGAGGGCTTCGCCTTCCTGCGCACCCAGCCGGTGCTGCTCATGACCTTCGTCGTCGACGTCGTCGCGATGCTGTTCGCCTGGCCGCAGGCGGTGTTCCCCGAGCTCGCCGCCGACCGCTACGCCGGCTCGGCCAACGCCTACGGGTGGCTGTTCGCCGGCATCTCCATCGGCGCGCTGCTCATGGGCCTGACCTCGGGCTGGGTGTCGCGGGTCGACCGGCAGGGCGTGGTGGTGCTCGCCGCGATCGCCGTGTGGGGTGTCGCGATCATCGGGTTCGGGCTCGCGCAGTCGCTGTGGCTGGCGGTGTTCTTCCTCGCCGTCGCCGGCGCCGGGGACATGGTCAGCGCGGTGCTGCGCTCGTCGATGCTGCAGACCGCCGCGCCCGACGAGATGCGCGGGCGGATGCAGGGCGTGTTCATCGTCGTCGTGGCCGGCGGGCCGCGGCTGGGCGACCTGCGGGCCGGCGCGGTGGCCAGTGCCGCGGGCGTCGGCGTCGCGATGGTCTCCGGCGGCGTGGTCGTCGTCGTCGCGATGGCGGTGGTCGCGCTGCTGGTGCCCTCGTTCCGGCTGTTCCGGGCGTCCCGGGTCGCTTAGGCCAGGGCGCCGGCGACGACCCGCAGGTCCGCCACCAGGGCGTCGAAGGCCGCGGCGCGGGCGTCGTCCGGCGTCCGCAGGATCGCCGAGGGGTGCGCGGTCGCGAGCATCCAGGTCTGCGCCGGCTCGTCCTCCTCCGGCTCGTCGTCGCCGGCCTCGGCGCGGGCGACGCCCGGCGGCGTCCACGGCATGAGCTTCCCGCGCTCCTTGGTGATCCGGAACGACGGCGAGATGAGCGCCTTGGCCGCCGTCGCGCCCAGGCAGACGACGACCTCGGGCTTGAGCACCTCGAACTCCGCCTCCAGCCACGGCCGACAGGCCCGGAGGTGCTCGGCGCCCGGCGACTGGTGGATCCGCCGCTTGGGCGTCGGCGTGAAGCGGAAGTGCTTGACCGCGTTGGTGACGTAGGCGTCCCTGCGCTCGATGCCGGCGTCGGCCAGCGCCCGGTCCAGCAGCCGGCCGGCCGGGCCGACGAACGGCTCGCCCCTGCGGTCCTCCTGGTCGCCGGGCTGCTCGCCGACGAACACGATCCGCGCGGTCTCGGGGCCCTCCCCGAACACGGTCTGGGTCGCCGGCTCCCACAGCTCGCAGGCCCGGCAGCCGGCCGCGGCCTGGCGCAGCCCGTCCAGCCCGACGCCCGACGGCGGGCTGGCGGGGACGTTCTCCTGGCTCATGGGCCTGATGACACCGCAGCGGACGCCGGAGCGCGAGGGGAGCCGGCGGCCGTCCGGATCCGCTCAGCTCGCGAGGGCCTCCGCCAGCCGGTCGAGGCTGTCCGACCAGCCGGCCCGGTGCAGGTCCTCCCGTTCCCGCGTGGCGAACGGCTCCTGGGTCAGGGACAGCACGGTCCCGGTGCCGCGGTCCCCGAGGACGAGCGTCACCACCGTCTCCCGGTCGTCGGGTGCGGGCTCCTCGTACCGGAAGGTATAGGAGAGCCCGCGGCCCGGGTCGACGGACAGGAACCGCCCGGACAGGTGGAACGGGGGAGCTCCCGGCGGCTGCACGGTGAACCGGTAGCGGCCGCCCACCCGCAGGTCGACCTCGGCGCCGACCAGGGTGAACCCCCGGGGTCCCCACCAGCGCACGAGCTCGCCCGGCTCGGTCAGCGCGCGGAACACCCGCCGGGGCGGCGCCCCGAGCACGCGGCTGAGGGTCAGGCGCAGTCCGTCGTCCCGGTCCACGGGTCGACGGTGGCACCCCGGGGGTCCCTCCCGGTGGTCCGGGCGCGCGGCGGGACACGGTCCCGGTCGGGCGGGCGTCGTCGCCTCGACCGATAGCGTCGGCGCGCACGGGGATCATGGGACGGAGGCACGGTGCTCGAGTTCGACGGGCTCCACAAGAGCTACGGGGACAACCGCGTGCTGGAGGGCGTCGGCTTCACCGTCGCCCCCGGCTCGATGTTCGGCTTCTGCGGGTCCAACGGGGCCGGGAAGACGACGACCATGCGCATCGCCATGGGCCTGGCCCGGGCCGACGCGGGCGAGGTGCGCTGGCGCGGCCGGCCGCTGGACGAGGAGACCCGGCGGCGCGTCGGCTACATGCCGGAGGAGCGCGGGCTCTACCCCAAGATGCGGGTCGGCGAGCAGCTGGCCTACTTCGCCCGGCTGCACGGCATGGGCGCCGCCGCCGCGGCCCGCGCCGCGGAGGAGTGGTCCGGGCGGCTGGGCCTGGCCGCGCGCCGCGGCGACCCCGTCGAGAAGCTCTCGCTGGGCAACCAACAGCGGGTGCAGCTGGCCGCCGCGCTCGTCAGCCGGCCCGAGGTGCTCATCCTCGACGAGCCGTTCAGCGGCCTGGACCCGGTCGGCGTCGACGCGCTGGCCGAGGCGCTGCTCGAGCAGTGCCGGGCCGGGGTGCCGGTCGTGTTCTCCAGCCACCAGCTCGACCTGGTGGAGCGGCTGTGCGACTCCGTCGGCATCCTCGCCCGCGGCCGCATGGTCGCCACGGGCACCGTCGAGGAGCTGCGCCGCCGCGAGGCCGGGCGGCTGCTGCGGGTCGTCGCCCCCGACGCCGCGCCCGGCTGGGCCGCCGCCGTGCCCGGCGTCCGGGTCGTCTCCGAGCGGGCCGGTGACACGCTGCTGGAGCTGGCCGCGGGCGCCGACGACCAGCAGGTCCTCGCCGCCGCGGTGCGTACCGGCCGGGTCACGCACTTCGCCTGGCGGGAGGCCACGCTGGTCGAGCTGTTCCGCGAGGCCGTCGCCGACCCGGCGCAGCAGGCCGCCGACCGCGAGGAGGTGGCCGCGTGAGCTCCCCGCTCTCCAGCGCGCAGTTGGTCCGCCTGGTCGCCGCCCGCGAGGTCTCCACGCGCATCCGCGACAAGACGTTCATCGCCAGCTCGGTGCTGATGATCGTGCTCATCCTCGGCGTGCTGGTCTTCCAGATCGTCGTCAACTCCGGCGGGGACACCAGCCGGGTGGGCGTCGTCGGCGAGCCCGGGCAGGTCGGCCAGGCCCTCGAGGCCCAGGGCGACGCGCTCGGCGTCGACGTCGAGGTGGTCCGGTTCGACACCGAGGACGCCGCCCGCGCCGCCGTCGAGGCCGAGGACGTCGACGGCGCCCTGGTCGGCGCGGCCAGTGCTCCCGAGCTGGTGGTCCGCGAGCCCGACACGACGCTGGAGGCGGTCGTGTCCGGCGCGGTGGGGGCCGTGGCGTTCACCGACGCGCTCGCCGGGGCCGGCGTCGACCCCGCGGACCTGCCGACGCTGTCGGTGACCGCGCTCGACGACGACGGCGACCAGCAGAACGTCGTGGTCGCGATCGTCGGCGTCGTCGTGCTCTACAGCCTGCTCATCCTCTTCGCCCAGTTCGTCGCGCAGGGCGTCGTCGAGGAGAAGTCCAGCCGGGTGGTGGAGCTGCTGCTGGCCACGATGAAGCCGTGGCAGCTGCTGGCCGGGAAGATCCTCGGCCTCGGCGTGCTCGGCCTCGCGCAGATCGCCGTCATCGCCGCGATCGGGATCGGCGGCGCGCTCGCCTTCGACGTCGTCGACCTGCCCGGCGAGCTGGTCGGCACGGTGCTGTGGCTGCTGTTCTGGTTCGTCCTCGGCTACGCGCTCTACGCCTCGCTGTTCGCCGTCGCCGCCTCGCTGGTCAGCCGCCAGGAGGACCTCGGCAGCGTGCTGACCCCGGCGTCGCTGGTGCTGGTCGCGGGCTTCGTCGTCGCCGTGCAGGCGGCGAGCGACCCGGACGGGAGCCTGGCCGTGGTCACCTCCTACGTGCCGGGGCTCTCGCCGATGGTCATGCCGGTGCGCCAGGCGGCGGGGGACGTCGCGCTCTGGGAGGTCGGCGTGGCCGTCGTCCTCATGCTCGTGGCGATCGCGCTGGTGGTCCGGCTGGGCGGCCGGGTGTACTCCGGCGCCCTGCTCCGGACCAGCGGGAAGACCAAGCTGCGGGAGGCCCTGCGGGCCGGCCGGGCCTGAGCGCCGGGCGGGGGGACACCCGCCCGGTCGAGCAGCGGACACGTTGGGGTGACCTCACCCCTGCGGAGGGCGTGCGCCCAGGTCAGCGCGGCCATCATCGGCGCCATGACCGAGGACCTGGACGCGCGCCTCTGGCGGCTGCAGGCCTCCGAGGACGCCGACGAGCTGATCGAGCTGGGCTGCGACCTCGCCGACGCCGGCCGGCAGACCGACGCAGAGTGGTGCTTCCGCCGCGCGGCCGAGCTCGGCGACGTCACCGGCTACTACGACCTGGGCAACAGCCTCGCCGCGCAGGAGCGCTGGACCGAGGCCGTCGAGGCCTACGAGGTGGCCCTGGCCGGCGGCGAGGCCGACGCCTGGCGCAACCTCGGGTTGGTGCTCGAGCAGCTCGGCGACCTCGCGGGGGCCATGGCCGCCTACCGCGGGGCCGCCGACGCGGGCGACACCGAGGGCGGCCTCCAGCTGGCCTTCCTGCTGCGCGAGCAGGGGGAGCGCGAGCAGGCCCTGTCCGTCGCCGAGGAGCTGGCCGCGAGCGGCGACGCCGAGGCCGACGCCGTCGCCGCCTGCTGGCAGTGGTGCGCGACCCTCGACCCGGCGCTGGAGGACCGGCTGCGCACCGGCGCCGACCACTTCGCCGCCGCCCGCGCCGACCTGGCCGCGCTGCTGCTGCAGACCGGCCGCCCGGAGGAGGCCCGCGCGGTGCTCGAGCGCGGCGCCAAGCTCGGCGAGCAGGTGGCCTGGCTGCCGCTGGGCAACCTCTACCGCGAGCTGCTCGCCGACGACGAGGCCGCCGAGGAGGCGTACCGCGCCGGGATCCAGGCCGGCGACGCGTACTGCCACCACAACCTCGGCGTGCTGCTGGCCGACCGCGGCGACCTCCCCGGCGCGGCGGAGGAGTTCGAGCGGGGCGCCGCCGCCGGCGACCAGCTCGCCGCCGCCGCGCTCGCGCTGCTCCAGGGCAGCTGACCGGCCCCTGCGGCGGGGTCCTCCTACTGCCGGAGGCCGGCGAGCGGGCCGCGGTAGGGGTTCGCCGGCGGGCCGGTGACGCCGGGCCGCACGGTGAACAGCCGCCCGGCCTCCGCCTCGTCGGCGTCGCCGTGCGCGGTGCTGATGACCAGCAGGCCGCGGTCCGGCCCGGCGAAGGCGCAGCTGGAGGTGTTGGCCACCGGCACCTCGACGACGGCGAGCAGCTCGCCCTCCGGTGACCAGCGGCGCACCTGCCCGCCGCCCCACATCGCCGTCCAGAGGCAGCCCTCGTCGTCGACGGTGAGCCCGTCGGCCACGCCGTCGGCGCCGCCGGTCTCCAGCAGCACCCGCCCGCGGCCCCACGCACCCGAGGACGGGTCGTGGTCGACGGCGTGCACCAGGCCGGGGCCGGAGTCGGCGAGGTAGACGGTGCGGTCGTCGGGCGACCAGCCCAGCCCGTT
The DNA here is from genome assembly GCF_054050335.1 of Geodermatophilus sp. SYSU D00698. Lineage (NCBI taxonomy): Bacteria > Bacillati > Actinomycetota > Actinomycetes > Geodermatophilales > Geodermatophilaceae > Geodermatophilus > Geodermatophilus sp. SYSU D00698. The sequence goes on along the minus strand of NZ_JBJGZD010000002.1, from coordinate 149,426 downwards.
GGAGACGGTCAGCCCCTCGCGGACGGTCGTGACGGTGCCGTCGGTGTCCAGCCGGTAGAGGGTGCCGGCGCCGGGGCGCTCGTCGAAGGCCATCGTCCCGGCGTAGAACCGCCCGGCGCGGTCGCACTTCGCGTCGTTCATGCGGGTGCCGCCGTCGTCCGGGCCGCCGCCCTCGCCGGCCAGCTCCAGCAGCACCCGCGCGGTGCCGTCGTCGGCGAGGTGGGTGAACCCGGCGCCGGCGGCGGCCAGCCACCCGCCGCCGGCGGCCGGGACGACGGCGCCCACGGTGTCGCCGGCGGACAGCGAGCCGGTGTCGGTCAGGGTGTCGCCGTCGAGGGCGGCCCGGCGGACCCGCCCGGCGCTGATGTCGACCCACAGCAGCTCGGAGCGGGCGTCGTCCCAGGTGGGGCCCTCGCCGTGGTCGGCGGGGGCGGGGGCGGCGGGGGTGGCGCGCAGCGTCAGCACGCGGGGGACCTTCCCCCGGGACACCCGCCCGTCACATGGGGGGCCGATACTGCCCGCATGTCGGAAGCCACCGTCGACGTCGCCGACCTGCGCCTGCCCGGACGCGACCCCGAGGGGGACGGCCGGGCCGACGACGCCCCGCTGCGCGAGGACATCCGGCTGCTCGGCCGGGTCCTCGGTGAGGTGATCCGGGAGCAGAGCGGCGAGGACGTCCTGGACCTGGTCGAGTCCACCCGCGTGCAGGCCTTCGCCCTCCGCCGCTCCGAGACCGACCGCGCGGAGGTCGCCGCCCGCATGGGCGACCTCGACGTCCGCGCGGCCAACCACGTCATCCGCGCGTTCAGCCACTTCTCGCTGCTGGCCAACCTGGCCGAGGACCTGCACCACGAGCGCCGCCGCCGGCACCACCGCCGGGCCGGTTCGCCGCCGCAGCCCGGCAGCCTCGCGGCCACCTTCGCGCTGCTGGACCGGGCGGACCTGGACCCCGACGTCGTCGCGCGGGAGCTGGCCGGCGCGCTGGTGGTCCCCGTGGTCACCGCGCACCCCACCGAGGTGCGCCGCAAGACGATCTCGCAGGTGCAGCAGCAGGTCACCGAGCTGATCCGGGAGCGCGACCGGATGGCGCCGGGGGAGGTCGACGAGGCCGCCTGGTCGGCGCAGCTCGAGCGGGCGGTGCTCACCCTCTGGCAGACGGCGCTGCTGCGGCTGTCCCGGCTGCGGCTGGCCGACGAGATCGACGAGGCGCTGCGCTACTACGACCTGTCGCTGTTCCGGGTCGTGCCGGAGATCAACGCCGACCTGCGCCGCGCGCTGCAGGAGCGCTGGCCGCACGCCGGCCTGCCCACCCAGCCGGTGCTGCAGCCGGGCTCGTGGATCGGCGGCGACCGCGACGGCAACCCGTTCGTCACCGCCGACGCCGTCCGCCGCGCCAGCACCCGGCAGGCCGAGACGGCGCTGGCCCACCACCTCGGCGAGCTCGTGCAGCTGTACCGCGAGCTGTCGATGTCCGACCGGCTGGTCACGCCGACGCCGCAGCTGGCGCACCTGGCCGACGCCTCCCGCGACGACTCGCCGTTCCGCGCCGACGAGCCCTACCGGCGGGCGCTCAACGGCGTGCACGCCCGGCTGGCCGCCACCGCGAAGCGGGTCCTCGGGCGGGTGCCCGGCGTGCCGCCGGTCGCCGAGCTCGACCCCTACGACACCCCCGACGAGCTGCTCGCCGACCTCGCCGTCGTCGACGCCTCGCTGCGCAGCCACGGCGCCGGCGCGCTGGCCGACGACCGGCTGGCCCGGCTGCGCGACGCCGTCGAGGTGTTCGGCTTCCACCTCGCCGGGCTGGACATGCGGCAGAACTCCTCGGTCCACGAGGAGGTCCTCGCCGAGCTGCTGGCCTGGGCCGGCGTCTGCCCCGACTACGCCTCCCTCGACGAGGCCGCCCGGGTCGAGCTGCTGGCCGGGGAGCTGCAGATGCGCCGACCGCTGGTGCGGCCGGGCGCGGAGCTGTCGGAGCTGGCCCGCGGGGAGCTGGACCTGCTGGAGGCCGCCGCCGGGCAGGTCGCGCTGCTCGGGCCGCGGGCGATCCCGAACTACGTGATCAGCATGTGCGAGTCGGTGAGCGACGTCCTCGAGGTCGCCGTCCTGCTCAAGGAGGTCGGCCTGCTCGACCCCGACGGCGAGGACGGCCCCACCTGCCCGGTCGGCATCTCGCCCCTGTTCGAGACGATCGCCGACCTGCAGGGCGCCGGCGAGACGATGACCGCCGTCCTCGCCCAGCCGGTGTACCGGGCGCTGGTCGCCAACCGCGGCGACGCGCAGGAGGTCATGCTCGGCTACTCCGACAGCAACAAGGACGGCGGCTACCTCGCCGCCAACTGGGCGCTGTACCGGGCCGAGCTGGCGCTGGTCGAGGTGGCGCGGCGCGAGGACATCCGGCTGCGGCTGTTCCACGGCCGCGGCGGCACGGTCGGCCGCGGCGGCGGCCCGAGCTACGAGGCGATCCGCGCCCAGCCGCCCGGCGCGGTGGCCGGCGCGCTGCGGCTCACCGAGCAGGGCGAGGTGATCGCGGCCAAGTACGGCGAGCCCGACCTCGCCCGTCGCAACCTCGAGGCGCTGGTGGCCGCGACGCTGGAGGCCACGCTGCTCGACGTCGAGGGCCTGGGCGACGGCGCGGAGGACGCCTACGCGCTGCTCGACGACCTCGCCGACCGCGCGCAGGCGGCCTACCGGGCGCTGGTGCACGAGACCCCGGGGTTCGTGGAGTGGTTCCGCGCCGCGACGCCGATCCGCGAGCTGGCGGAGCTGAACATCGGCAGCCGCCCACCCTCGCGCAAGGCCGGCGACCGGATCGCCGACCTGCGGGCCATCCCGTGGGTGTTCAGCTGGTCGCAGGCGCGGATCATGCTGCCCGGCTGGTACGGCACCGGGACGGCGCTGGAGTCCTGGATCGGGGACGACCCGGCGCGGCTGGCCCGGCTGCAGGAGCTGCACCGGCGGTGGCCGTTCTTCCGGACGGTCCTGTCGAACATGGGGATGGTGCTGGCCAAGACCGACCTCGACCTCGCCGCCCGCTACGCGGGGCTGGTGCCCGACGAGGAGCTGCGGGCGCGGGTGTTCGACCAGATCACCGCCGAGCACGAGCGCACCTGCCGGGTGCTGCTCGCGGTCACCGGCGACGACCACCTGCTGGCCGACAACCCGTCGCTGGCCCGGTCGATCCGCAACCGGTTCCCCTACCTGGAGCCGCTGCACCACCTGCAGGTGGAGATGCTGCGCCGGCGCCGGACCGGCGACGACGACGAGCTGGTGCGGCGCAACATCCAGCTGACGATCAACGGGATCGCGACGGCGCTCCGGAACTCCGGCTGAGCCCGCTCACCGGCAGGCGGTTGCGGTCCAGCCAGGCGGCCAGCCGGGCGCCGTCCCAGGGGCGGCGGCGCCGGGCGGCGGCCATCACCAGCCCGCGCGGCAGCTCGGCCAGGGCCAGCGCGATGCCCGCGGCGCCGGGGGCGTCGCCGTCGCGGACGTGGTCGAGGACCGCGCGTCCCCGCCCGGCGAGGAAGGCCGCCGTCTCCCGGACCGGCCGGTCGGCGTGCTGCGGGCGGAGCACCTGGACGGTGCGGGCGTAGTGCCACTCCCGCAGGAACACCCCGCGGGCGGTGCGGCCGCCCTTGCCGTGCCGGAACACGGTGTCGGGCACCCGCAGCAGCAGGTGCCCGGCCGCCCGCAGCCGCCGGGAGGCGTCGCGGTCCTCGTTGTAGAAGAAGTACAGCGGGTCGAACCCGCCGGCGGCGAGGAACTCCGCCCGGCGCACGAGCAGCGCGGTGCCGCCGAGCTCCTCGGCCGGGAACGGCGGGCCGGGCGGGTCGTCGTCCTCGCCAGGACCGTGCACCGCGGGCGCGGCCCAGACCGCCCGCGGCTCGGCGTCGAGGACCGCGGCCAGCCGGCGCAGCACGTCCGGGCCGGGCTCGCCGTCGGAGTTGACCAGCGCGACGTAGCGGCTGGCGCAGGCGTCGAGGGCGAGGTCCATGGCGCGCGCCCAGCCGAGGTTGCGCGGGGAGGACAGCACCCGGGCGTCGGCGTCGGGGTGGCAGTCGCGCAGCAGGGCGCGGGCGGCCGCGGAGGTCGCCGGCGCGGCGGCGTTCTCCACCAGCAGCGCCCGGCCCCGCCAGCCCGGGCCGGTGGCCGCCGACACCGCGGCGTGGTGCCGGGCGAGCATCTCCGGCGCCTCCCGGTGGACGAGGAACACGACGTCGACGTCGTCGAGGGAGGTGCGCGCGGGGGCCGTCACCGTGGCGCCCTACCCCGCGCGCGCCGGTGGCCTACCGTGCCGGGGGAGCACTGACGGCGGGGGGACCGTGGCGGACACGATGCGCGTGGCGGCGTCGGGGGAGGACCTGCGCGCCGCGGCCCGGCTGCTGGGCGTCGGCCCGGCGGCCCTGGCGCCCGAGCTGCTCGACCCCGGCGCGCGGCTGCTGGTCGGCGACGACGCCGCCGCGCACCTGCGCCGCCGCTGGACCGACGAGGGCACGACCGAGGCCGTCGTCGTGCACCGCTCCACGCACGTCACCGGCCGCTCGGCGCTGCTCGCCGTCGCCGCGGCCTGGGGCTGCTCGCAGGTCCGCGACGCGGGCACCGGCCGGGTGGTCGAGGTGGCGGCCCCGCCGGAGGACGCGCCGCTGACCGCGCGGTTCGCGCACCTGGCCGCGCTGGCCGCGACGCGGGTCGAGGTGGCCGTGGCGCTGGCCCGCGACACCGGCCGCGACCGCCGCAAGGACGACGGCAGCTGGTCGATGGCCGCCGACGAGGCCGCGCACGCCGCCGCGGCCGGGACGCTGGCCCCGCTCGGCGTGCCCGTGCTGTCGGAGGAGCGGCCGGACCCGGCCGTGTCCGACGACGACCCGTGGATCGTGCTCGACCCGCTCGACGGCACCGGCAACTTCCGCGCCGGCCTGCCGCCGTGGGCGTTCTCGGCGGCGCTGGTGCACCGCGGGCGGGCTGTCGCCGGGCTCGTCGTCGACCTGTCGTCGGGGCGCCGCTGGGCCGGGACCGTCGACACCGGCGCGCAGCGGGACGGCGTGCCGGCGCGGGTGCGGGAGGGCAGCACCGTCGTCGCGCCGTCGGGCCGGACCGTGCGGGTGCCCGGGACGGCGCACCGCGTGCGGGTGACCGGCTGCACCGCCGTCGACCTGTGCCTGGTCGCCGACGGGTCGGCCGGCGCCTGGCACGACCTGGACCGCAGCGGCACGCACGTGCACGACGTCGCCGGCGGGCTGGCCGTGCTCGCGGCCGCCGGCGGGGTCGCGCTGACCCCGGACGGTGACCCGCTCTCCCTGCGGCCGGACACCGAGACGCTGATCCGGTTCGTGGCGGCGGCCTCCGGGCAGGGCGCCCGGGAGCTGGCCGCCGCGGTCCTCGGCTAGGGCCTGTCCTGGCGATCTTGCGTCGGTGGGGTTCAGGCTGGACCGATGGTCGGCCGGCATGAGCTCACCGATGCGGCCTGGGCGCGGATCGAGCCGCTGCTGCCCGCGACGGGGCGCCGGGGCGGGCGATGGCGGAATCACCGGCAGGTGATCAACGCAATCCTGTGGCAGGCCGAGACCGGCGTGCCGTGGCGGGATCTGCCCGAGCGCTACGGGCCGTGGAAGACCGCGCACGAGCGGCTGCGCCGCTGGAGCGCCGATGGCACCTGGGACCGGATCCTCACCGAGGTGGTCCTCAAGGACGACGCGGTGGGGGCGGTGGAGTGGACCTTCAGCGTCGACTCCAGCTCCGTCCGCGCGCATCAGCACGCCGCCGGGGCGCGGAAAAAGGGGGCTGCAGCGGCCCGGTCGAGGCCCTCGCCGTCGACGGCGAAGCCCTCGGGCGTTCCCGCGGCGGACTGACCACCAAGCTGCACCTGGCCGTCGACGGCCGCGGCCTGCCGATGGCCGTGCTGCTCACCGCCGGGCAGGCCGGCGACAATCCGCAGCTGCTGCCGCTGCTGGATCAGGTCGCGGTGGCCCGCCCCAGACCCGGCGGCCCGCGCCGACGGCCGGACCGGGTGCTCGCCGACCGGGCCTACTCCCATCCCTCCACCCGCGCGGCGCTGCGCGCTCGGCACATCCGGTTCACCTGCCCCGAACGGATCGACCAGCTCGCCCACCGCCGCGCCAAGGGCGCGGCCGGCGGCCGCCCGCCGGCCTGCGACCGGGCGGTCTATGCCGGCCGCAACGTCATCGAGCGCTGCTTCGCCCGGCTCAAGCAGTTCCGCGCGCTGGCCACCCGCTACGCCAAACGCGCCGCCTACTACCGGGCTCTGCTCGTCCTCGCCGCCGTGGTCCTCTGGCTTCGCGAAGACCCTCTAGGACAGGCCCTAGAGGGTCTGCCCCAGCACCACGGTGGTGCCGGCCGGGTCGGCGCACGATGCCAGGCGGAACTGCCCCGTCGGGGGTGGTGAACAGCCGGGGCTCGATGCCCCGGGCGGTCAGCTCGGCGGCTCGGGCGTCGGCGTCGTCCACACCCAGGACCACGGTGACACCGTGTGGCGCGTCGGGCAGTGCGATGACCTGCACGGCGCCGCCGTCAGTGAGCTGCCACTCCGCGCACGAGCTCATGGGCCGGCGGTCGGGCTCGCGGTCGAAGAGCCGGCGGTACCAGGACTCGGCGGCGGGGAAGTCGTCGACGGGCAGGACGGCGAGGACGTTGCTGGGGCGCATGCGGGATCGACCGGACGGTGAGCCGGAACTCATCGGTCCGCGGCGGCCCGCACGGCGGCCAGCAGGGACTCGCGCTCGTGCAGCGTGGTCCGGGCGCGGCCGCGGGTGGCGCCGAGGGCGACCTCGGCGGCGTCGATGGCCCGCCAGTCCTCCAGCAGCACCGGCTCGGCGCCGCGGGCGCGCAGCGTGCGCACCAGGTCGTCGCGGTCGCCGTGCGCGCCGATCACCCCGGCCTCGGCGTCGGCCAGCAGCGACGCCACCGTCTCGCGGGCGTCGTGCTTGTTGGTGCCGACGACGCCGGTGGGCCCGCGCTTGATCCACCCCGCCACGTACTCGCCGGGGGAGCGGGCGCCGCCGCGGAGCACCCGGCCCTCCTCGTTGGGCACGGTGCCGGTGCGCGGGTCGACCGGCAGGCCGGGCAGGCCCTGCCCGCGGTAGCCGACCGAGCGGACGACGAGGTCGGTGGGCAGCACCTCGGTCTCGCCGGTGCCCACGGCCCGCCCGTCGCCGTCGACGGCGGTGCGCTCCACCTCGATCCCGGTGACCCGGCCGGCGCCGAGGATCCGCACCGGCCGGCGGTAGAAGCGCAGCCACAGCCGGCCGCGGCCGGGCTCGGGCCGGTGGCCGGCCCACTCCCGCAGGACGGCGAGGTTGCGGCTGGCGTTGCGGTCGCCGGCCAGGCGCTCCTCGGCGGCCGGGTCGAGGTCGAGGTCGGCGGGGTCGACGAGCACGGTGGCCCGCTCCAGGCCGTCGAGCTCGCGCAGCTCCATCGTGGTGAAGGACGCCTGGGCCGGGCCGCGGCGGCCGAGCACGGTGACCTCCTCGACCGGCGTCGCGGCGAGGGTGTCGAGCACGTGCTGGGGCATGTCGGTGGACTCGAGCTCCTGCGGGGCGCGGGAGAGCACGCGGGCCACGTCGAGGGCCACGTTGCCGACACCGACGACGACCGCCCGCCGCACGCCCTGCAGCGCCGCCTCGACCGTCGCGCGGTCGGCGTCGGGGTGGCCGCAGTACCAGGCGACCAGGTCGGTGGCGGCGAGGCTGCCGGTCAGGTCCTCGCCCTCGATCGCCAGCGCCCGGTCCAGCGCCGCCCCGTAGGTGTAGACGACGGCGTCGACGTGCGCGCGCAGGTCCTCGAGCGAGACGTCGGTGCCCACCTCGACGTTGCCGACGAACCGCACGCCGGGGTGGTCCAGCGCCCGGTGCAGCGTGTCGCGGATCGCCCGCATCTTCGGGTGGTCGGGGGCGATGCCGTGCCGGACCAGGCCGAACGGGGTGGGCAGCCGGTCGAGCAGGTCGACGGTCACCGGGACCGGTGCGCGGCGGGTCAGCGTCTCGGCGGCGTAGATGCCCGCCGGGCCCGCGCCGACGACGGCGACCCGCAGCGGCCGCTCGCCGTCCGGGGCGGGGGATCCGTCGTCGGCCACGACTGGCATCCTGGCCCGGCCGGGGCGTCGTGCGCCAGATCACCGCCCCGGCCGACAACCGCCCACCGCAGAGGGGACCGCCCGTGTCCGTCGTCGTCGTCGCCACCATCAGCCCGAAGCCCGAGCACGTGGACGAGGTCCGTCAGGCCGTGCTCGAGACGGTGCCGCAGGTGCACGAGGAGCCCGGCTGCGAGCGGTACGCGCTGCACGAGGGCCGCGGGGTGTTCGTCATGGTCGAGCAGTGGGAGAGCCCCGAGGCGCTGGCCACCCACGGCAAGGCCGAGCCGCTGACCGCGCTGTCGGCGAGGCTCGAGGGCAAGCTCACCGAGCGCCCCGCCGTCCAGGTGCTCACCGCCCACCCCACCGGCGACCCCGCCAAGGGCGCCCTCTAGACGAAGGACCCCTCCGCCCCCCACCGCTCGCACGCTCGCGGTGGGCCCCTGCAGAGGGGCCGTCAGACCGCCTGGCAGACGGGGCACCAGTGGAGGTTGCGGCCGACCATCTCCTCGGTGCGCACCTCGGTGCCGCAGATCCGGCAGGGCAGGCCGGTGCGCCGGTAGACGTAGTGCGCGTCCTCCCGGCGCACCGCACCCGAGCGGCGGGAGCGGTCGGCCGGCTGCGTCGTCACGATCCGGCCCATCCGGACGCCGGCGCGCATGAGCACCACGAGGTCGTCCCACAGCGCCTGCCACTCCTGCTCGCCGACGTCGCGGCCCGGGCGGAACGGCGAGACCCGGTGCCGGAAGAGGATCTCGGCGCGGTAGACGTTGCCGACGCCGGCCAGCACCGACTGGTCCATCAGCAGCGCGCCGACCGCCGTCCGGCTGCGGCCGACCTTCGCGTACGACAGCGGGCCGCCCCGGCGGGTGCGCAGCGGGTCGGGGCCGAGCCGGTCGAGGATCGCGTCGACCTCGGGCTGGGGAAGGACGTCGCACGCCGTCGCCCCGCGCAGGTCGGTCCACACGCCCTCGCCCTCCGGCCCGTCGGCCACCCAGCGCATCCGCAGCGCGCCGCGCGGGGGAGGCGGGTCGCCGACGCCGGTCGTGTAGGTGCCGTAGAGGCCCAGGTGGACGTGCAGCACGTCGCCGCCGAAGTCGGCGAACAGGTGCTTGCCGTAGCTGGTGACCTCCTCGAGCACCCGGCCGTCGAGCAGCGCGGCGCCGGCGGCGAAGCGGCCCTGCGGGCTGGTGACGTGCACCGGCCGGCCCGCGAACAGCTCCGACTGCTCCTTCGCCAGCCGGTACAGGGTGTGGCCCTCAGGCATCGCGCACCGCCTGGTAGCGGGCCAGCGCCACCTGGCGCTCCTCCGCGTGGTCGACGATCGGCAGGGGATAGCCCTCGGGCGGGCCGCCGGGCCGGTTCCACGGCTCGTGCACGTACCGGTCGGGGACGTCGCGCAGCTCGGGCACCCAGCGCCGCACGTAGACGCCGTCGGGGTCGAACTGCTCGCCCTGCCGGGTCGGGTTGAACACGCGGTGGTACGGCGAGGGGTCGGTGCCGGTGCCGGCCATCCACTGCCAGCCGTGGTGGTTGCTGGCGAGGTCGCCGTCGACGAGGTGGTCGAGGAAGTAGCGGGCGCCGCGCCGCCAGTCGACGTGCAGGTCCTTGCAGAGGAAGGACGCCACGACCATCCGCACCCGGTTGTGCACGTAGGCCTCGCCGTGCAGCTGACGCATCCCGGCGTCGACGATCGGGTAGCCGGTGCGCCCCTCGGCCCAGGCCGCGAAGTGCTCGTCGGCCTCCGGGCCGGTGTCGTACCGCATGCGCGCCATCCGCGGGTCGAACGGCTCCCGCGCGGTCTCCGGGCGGTGCCACAGGACGTCGGCGTAGAAGTCGCGCCAGATGAGCTCGCCGGTGAACCTGCCCACCGCCTCGGCGTGGTCCTCGTCCAGCGCCTGCGCCTCGGCGAACAGCGTCCGGGGGTGCACGGTGCCGTACTTCAGGTGCGCCGACAGCCGGCTGGTGCCGTCGGAGCCGGGGCTGTTGCGCCCGGTGGCGTAGCCGAGCAGCCGCTGGTCGCGGAACAGCGCCCACGCGTCCAGCCCGGCGCGCTCGCCGGCAGGGGGCAGCACGGTGCCGCCGAGGTCCTGCGCCGGTGGCAGGTCCTCGGAGCGGACGCCGTCGGCCCACGCGACGTCGTCCGGGTACGGGGCGGGGGAGTGCAGCCCGCGCGCCCGCCAGGCCCGGGCGAAGGGCGAGTAGACCCGGTACGGCGTGCCGTCGTCCTTGGTCAGCCGGCCGGGCGTGACGCCGTAGGGCGAGCCGGTGCGGACGAACGGGACCTCGCCCAGCGCCCGCTCGACCGCCGCGTCCCGCGCCCGCCCGTACACCCCGGCGTCGGAGGACACGTGCACGCTCGCCGCGCCCGTCTCGCGCACGAGGTCGGGCACGACGCGCGCCGGGTCCCCGGAGCGGACGACCAGCGCCCCGCCGGTCTGCTCGCGCAGGTCGGCCAGGCAGCCGCGCAGGAACTCCCGCCGCGGCCGGCCCGACGGCTCCCACAGCCGCGGGTCCACGACGAAGACGGGCACCACGGTGCCGTCCCGGCCGGCCGCCCCGACCGCGGCGACCAGCGCCGGGTGGTCGCGCAGCCGCAGGTCGCGACGGAACCAGAGCAGGGCGGTCGGCACCCGCGCCAGGTTAGGTCGCCCGGCGCGGGGCCGCAGGTCAGCGCCGGGTCAGCGGTCGGCGGTGGCCAGACCGAAGTGGGGCTTGTCCTCGTCGGCGACGAGGTCCAGCGTCTCGGGATGCTGCTGGATGTAGTGGCGCACGAAGGAGCAGTAGGGCAGGACGTGCAGTCCGCGCTCGCGGGCGGCGTCGAGGACACCGGCCACCAGGACCTTGCCGAGTCCGCGACCCCCCATGCTGGGGTCCACCTCGGTGTGCGGCAGTGCCATCGTGCCGTTCTCGACGTGGTAGCTGGCCAGTCCGACGACGCGCTCGCCGACCCGCACCTCGAACCGTCCCCGCTCGGGGACGTCGACCACCGTGGTCTCCATCGTTGCGTTCCCACCTCCGCTATGCCCCGGCGCCGTTGCCGGGGACACGACGTGCACCTGAGACGGTAACGCCTCGCAGCCGAGAAGGTTTCCTTCTCGAACCAGTGTCCGCCCGAGGAGTTCCTCGACCGGTGTCGGCCCCCGGCGCCAGGACGGCGCCCGCGACCGGCGCGACGGGGAGCGGGGCGGAGCAGGCTCGGGCCCCACGGGTCGTCCGGCGCGGAGGCGTGGTGACACGGGTGCACCGCGAACCGGGCGTCATGGGCGGGGGTTCGTGCGCGTCCACCCGCGGTCGTCCCGGCGGGCGCCGAGCGCGGCGCGGCAGCGGCGGCAGACGGCCTGCACCTCCTCGGCGTGCCGGCCGGACTCGGGCTGCACGTCGGACCAGCTCACGTGCGGGAAGCGGGCCAGCCGCGAGCGGGACAGCGACAGGCCGCAGACCGTCTCGTTGCGCCCGCGCTCCCAGGCGTGCACCTCGCCGCTGGGGTAGCGGATGCCGTCGTCGGGGTCGGTCCACTGGCCGGCGGCCGCGACCGCGGCGTTGCGGAGTGCCATGCGTCCCCTGTACCCGCGGTGCACCGTCGGGCCCACCCCGACCGGCGGACCTGCGGGTGCGGACGCCGCGGCGGGTCAGCTCAGGTGGTCGAGCCGGTCCTGCAGGAACTCCAGGTGGGCCTGCGCCCGGGCCTCCAGGCCGTCGAGGAAGGCCGCCGCGGTGAGCATCTCGCGGTGGACCGCGGCGACGTCGACGCGGTCGGAGCCGAAGGCGGTCTGCAGCCGGATCAGTGCGCGGGACGTCACCGCCGTGTCCTCGGCCGCGTCGGGCCACAGCCCGACCAGCACCTCCTGCACCACGCTCCAGTGCGCGAAGACGTCGTCCCCGTCGAGGGTCAGCGGCTCTCCCGTGAGCGCCGGGAGGTCGTCGAGGACCCCGAGCAGGGAGAGCCGGAGGTGCTCCCGCCAGGCCTCCAGGTAGCGGTAGACCACCCACTGGCCGGCCGGGTCTCCGGCGGTCAGCCGCGCGTACAGCAGGGCCGTCTCCTGGAGGACGCCCTCCCGCTGCTCGCAGCGGCCCCGCGGCCCGTCCCAGGACAGCGGCACGAGGAGCGCGTCCGACGGCGCTGCAGGTCCCACCGACTCCGCGTCGTCCACCATGGTCCGGAACGGTAGAGGGCGTCCCACCGCGACCGGTACGCCGGACGTCCCGGCACGGGTGCCCCCGGCAGGATTCGAACCTGCGACACACGGTTTAGGAAACCGATGCTCTATCCCCTGAGCTACGGGGGCTCGTCGGCGCAGCGCCGACCGGGGTGTGCGGAACCGAGGCTACCGGGACGCCCGGGAGGGACCCGCGGAGCGTCCCCGGTGTCTACCGTCTGTGCGTGTTGCTCGCAGTGGTCGAGATGGTGCTGCTGCTGGTCCTCGTCGCCCTGCTGCTCTCCCGCCTCGGCGTCTGGACGGCGGGACGGCGGACCGCCCCGCCGCGGGCCCGGTGGGCACCGGCGCACGACGAGGTCGACGGGCGGACGCGGGTGCTGCTGCGCCGCTCGTACCCGGGCCCCGACGGGGTGCCGGTCGTGCTCGAGGACCGCGTGTTCGCCGCCTTCCCGGCCGACGACCCCGCCTGGGAGGCCCGCTTCACCGAGGCGATGGCCGGCGCCCGGTTCCGCTGCTCCTACCTGGACGCCGAGGACTCCGCCGGCTGAGCCCCCGCGGCGCGGCAGGTGCGAACGCGGGCAGGATGGCGGGCATGGGACAGGTCGTGGCCACCGCCGAACGCGTCGTCAACGCCCCCGCCGAGCGGGTCCGGGCGGCCCTCGCCGACTACACCGGCACCCGGCGCGAGGTGCTGCCCGAGCAGTTCAGCGACTACCGCGTCGAGGCCGGCGGCCAGGGCTCCGGCACGCGGGTGCACTGGCGGTTCGCCGCGACGTCGAAGCGGGTGCGCGAGCAGGACGTGGAGGTCACCGAGCCCGACGGCACCCTCGTCGAGCGCGACACCCGCTCCTCGATGGTCACCACGTGGACGGTCACCCCGGCGGACTCCGGCAGCAGCACCGTGCGGGTGCGCACCACCTGGACCGGCGCGGGCGGCATCGGCGGCTTCTTCGAGCGGACCTTCGCCCCCAGGGGCCTGCGCCGGGTGTACGACGACCTGCTCGGCCGCCTGGAGGGCCGGCTCAGCTGACGACGGCGGCGCGGCGTGCGGCCACGGAGGACGATGGGCCGGTGACCGCCGCCCTCCCCGCCGTCCGGACCGCGGACGGCCTCGACGAGCTGGCCGGCCTGGTCGCCGACGGCGACGTCCTCGTCCTCTCCGGCGCCGGCCTGTCCACCGACTCCGGCATCCCCGACTACCGCGGCGCCACCGGCTCCCTGCGCCGGCACACGCCGATGACCTGGCAGACCTTCCGCCGCGACCCGCGCGGGCGGCACCGCTACTGGGCGCGCAGCTACGTCGGCTGGCCCCAGATGGCCGCCGCCCGGCCGAACGCCGGGCACTCCGCCGTCGCCCGGCTGCAGCGCGCCGGCCTGCTCGCCGGCGTCGTCACGCAGAACGTCGACGGGCTGCACCAGGCCGCCGGCGCCCGGGACGTCGTCGAGCTGCACGGCGGGCTGGACCGGACGGTGTGCCTGGCCTGCGGCGACGTCGCCCGGCGGGACGAGCTGCACCGCCGGCTGCGGGCCGCCAACCCGGCCTTCGGCCCGCGCGCGGACGAGGTCAACCCCGACGGCGACGCCGAGCTGCCCGACGAGGTGCTCGACGGCTTCGTGATGGTCGGGTGCACCGCGTGCGGCGACGGGCCGCTCAAGCCCGACGTCGTGTTCTTCGGCGAGACCGTGCCGCGCGACCGCGTGGACACCTGCTTCCGGATGCTCGAGGACTCCGCCGGCCTGCTCGTCCTCGGCTCCTCGCTGACCGTCATGAGCGGCTACCGGTTCGTGCTGCGCGCCGCCGAGCTCGGCATCCCGGTGGCGGTGGTCAACCTCGGCCCCACGCGCGGCGACGCCAAGGTCGACGTGAAGGTGGACGCGCCGCTCGGCGAGGTGCTGCCGGAGCTCGCCCGCCGCTGCGGCGCGTGACCCGCCGCGAGGTCGAGCACACCGACGACGGCCGCTGGGTCGTCGTCGACGGGCGGCGGTGGCGGAAGGCGGACCCGTCCCTGCCCGACGACGTCCGCGCCCGGCTGCTGTCCCACCTGGGTGCGGCGCGCGCGGCGGTGCGCACGGCCCCGGACCCGGCCGCCGCCCGGGCCGCCCGGGACCGGGTGCGGCTGGCCAAGACCGGGCTGGGGGAGCGCGGTCCCGCCTGGTGGGAGCAGGACGACGACGCCCGCCGCGCCCGCTGGGAGGCGGCGCTGGAGGCGCTCGGCGGTTGACCGCGCGCCCGACCGGGCAGGAACCGCCGCGATGCAGACCTTCCTGCCGGTGGCCGACTTCAAGGAGAGCGCGCGGCTGCTGGACTCACCGCGCCTGGGCAAGCAGCGGGTCGAGACGCTGCAGGTGCTGCGCGCCCTGGAGCTGCCCGACTACGGCTGGTCCTCGCACCCGGTCGTGCACATGTGGCGCGGGCGGACGGCGGCGCTGGTCGTCTACGGCCTGGCGATGGTGCGGGTCTGGCGCGAGCGCGGGTTCGCCGACAGCACGCACACGCTGATCGCCGAGTTCGCCCCCGACGTCGAGGGCGCCACGCAGGACGAGCTCGCCCGCGCCGGGATGCTGCCCTCCTGGGTCGGCGACGAGGCGCTGCACCTGTCCCACCGGTCGAACCTGCTCGCCAAGGAGCCGGACTTCTACCGGCCGCGGTTCGCCCCGCTGTTCGGCGACGAGCCCGACGACCTGCCCTACGTCTGGCCCGGTCCCGACGTCGTCCCGCCGGCGGCCGAGCCCGAGGGCACCCGGGTGTGGGTCGTGCGGCCGCGGGCGCACAACGAGCTGGGCGCGTGCCTGGCCGCGGGCGTCGTGGGGCTGGGCACCCAGTCGGGGATCGACGTCGACGCCACGGGCCTGTCGCCGGCCGAGCTGCGCGCACTGGCCAAGGAGATCTCCGGGCGCCGGCCGAGCAAGGACCTGCGCCAGCTGTCGACCTTCCTGGACGAGATCCGCCCCGGGGACCCGGTGGCGCTGCCGATCGAGCACGGCGCCGGCCTGCTGGTCGGCGAGGTGCTCGGCGACTACCTGTTCGAGGGGCGCGAGCTGCTGCCGCACCGCCGCCCGGCCCGCTGGGACCACGTGGTCCCGCGCGCGGCGGCCCGCCCGCCCGCGACGCTGCAGGACCCGCGCGCGCTGTTCTCCGTGGTGCTCGACCCCGACGTGCTGCCGCCGTCGCTGGCTGGCACCACCTACCGGGAGCCCGCGTTGCCGCTCGTGTGACCCGCGCGGACGACGCTCGTCCACGCCCGCGCGTGCAGCCGGCGCAGCTCCAGCCACGGCGCGAGCTCGGCGTCGGACGGGCCGCCGGCCGCGTCGAGTGCGGCCCGCCCGTCCAGCCGGGAGGTGAGCCGCAGGCAGGCGAGGTCCCACTCCGGCGGCCCGGCGCAGGTGTCCTCGAGGTCGGCCCACCGCCAGCCGTCGGGAGTAGCCAGCAGGTTGCCGGGGTGCTCGTCGCCGTGCAGCACCTGCACGCGCCCGCCCAGCCGGGGACGGAGGACCTCCACCTGCTCCGCCGTCCGCGCGCGGACGGCGGGCTCGACGCCCCACGCGCCCGCCCGCTCGCTGAAGACCGCGAGGTCGTCGAGCGGGGTGTCCAGCGGGCGCCCGGTCACCGGCAGGCCGGCCAGCACCTCGTGCAGGCCGGCGAGCGCGGTGGCCACCTCGGCCGGGGTCGGTGTCCGCGGCAGCACCTCCACGCGGGTCCAGAAGGTGAGCGTCAGCCCGTCGTGCACGTGCGGCCCGGGCGGCAGCAGGGCGCTCGGCGGGACGACGGCGGCGCCGGCCGCGGCCAGGGCGCCGGCCAGCGCGACCTCGCGGACGGACGGGCGGGCCGGGTCGGGGCGCAGCAGCGGCGTCAGCGTCGCCACCCGCGCCACGACCGGCGCCGGGGCCAGGTGCACGACGACGTTGACGCCGTCGTGCAGCACCCGCGCCCCGGCCGACCGGAGGCCGTGCGCGGCGGCCACCGCGGTGGCGGCGGCCGCCGCGCGCCGGGCCCGGTCGCTCACGCCCCCGGGAACGGCACGTTCTGCAGGCGCACCTGGCCGCGGGCGACGAGCTTGCCGTCCTCGGCGCGGGTGAGCTGCACCAGCCACAGCTGCAGGGTCCGGCCCTGCTGCACGGGCTCGGCGACGACGTCGAGCCGGCCGGCGGTGACCGGCCGCAGGAAGTCGGTGCTGTTGTTCACCCCGACGGCGAACTGGCCGCGGTCGGCGACGGCGGTGCTGGCGCCGATCGACGCCGCCGACTCGATCACCGCGCAGTAGACGCCGCCGTGCACGACGCCCCACGGCGTGTGGTGGTCCGGCCCCAGCTCGACGGTGCCGGTGACCCGGGTGCCGCTGACCTCGGCGACGTCGAACCCGGTGGCCGCGACGAACGCGCTCGCGGCGCTGCGGTCGACGTCGGGCACCTCGGCGCTCACGCGGCGTCCCACACCAGGCAGAAAGGGTGGCCCACCGGGTCGGCGTAGACGCGGAAGTCGCCCCCGCCGCCGGGCAGCTCCCGGGCGCCCAGGGCGAGCACCTTCGGTTCCGCCTCGTCGACGTCGGTCACGTAGACGTCGAGGTGGAACTGCTGCGGGCGCTGCGGGTCCGGCCAGTCCGGCGGGACCAGGTCCGGCGCCTGCTGGAACGCCAGCCGGTGCCCGCGGCCGCTGACCACGACCCAGTCGTCGCCCGGGCCGCCCTTGCTCACCTCCAGCCCCAGCAGCTCGGCGTAGAAGGTGGCGAGCGCGTGCGCGTCGGGTGCGTCGATCACGACGGAGTGCAACTGACCGATCATGGGCCCCATCCTGGCCGGTCGGCGCCGTCCCCACCGCCCGTGATCAGGCCGTCCGTCGCAGGGATCCGGCCAGGGGGCAGGATCGGGACGTGCCCGACCCGACCGACCAGCCCCCCGCCCTCGGCTCGCTGACCTGGGTGCCCGCCGCCTCGCGCCCCGACCTGCTCGCCGGCCCGGTCGCGGCCGCGCTGGCCGAGCTGCCCGGGCCCGCGTGGGTCGCTCCCGTCGACGACGCGCTCGCCGACACCGCCGCCTTCACCGAGGCGTACGCGGTGCCGCCGGAGGCCTCGGCCAACTGCGTCGTCGTGGCCGCGCGCCGGGCGGGGCAGACGACGCTGGTGGCCTGCGTCGTCCTCGCGACCACCCGCGCCGACGTCAACGGCCTGGTCCGGCGGCACCTGGGCGCGCGCAAGGCGTCGTTCGCGCCGCAGGACGTCGCCGTCGCCGAGAGCGGGATGGCCTACGGCGGGATCACCCCGATCGGGCTGCCGGCGTCGTGGCCGGTGCTGGTCGACGCGGCGGTGGCCGCCGCGGGGCTCGTCGTCGTCGGCTCGGGGACCCGTGGCGCGAAGCTCGCCGTCCCGGGACCGGTGCTGGCCGGGCTGCCCTCGGCGAAGGTCCTCGACGGGCTCGGGGTGCCGGTGGTCGAGGCGCCCCCGCCGGCGCCGGCGGCCCCGGCCGAGCGGGCGCCCGACGACCGCGACCTCGGCTGGGGCGAGCGCCCCGACGACCGCGACCCGGACCGCCGGTACCGGGAGGACCGGCCGCCGCACTGGGGCTCCGACTAGTCGGAGGACCCCGTCCTCCCCACCCCTCGCTCGCCCGGGGCGGTGCCCTGGACGGGGCCGTTCCGGAGCAGGTCGCGGATCTGGGCGAGCAGCTCCACCTCGGTCGGCTCCGCGGGCCCGGCCTCGACGCCGCGCCGGCGCCGCTCGGTGATCCGCTTCATCGGCACCACGACGACGAAGTAGACGACCGCCGCGGTCAGCACGAACGTGACCACCTGGCTGACGAACGCGCCGTAGGTGAACGTCTCGCCGTCGACGGTGAACTCGCCGCCGACGACGCCGCCGCCGGTGACCAGCGCGATCAGCGGGGTGAGGAACGAGTCGGTGAACGCGGTGACGATGACCACCGCGACGGCCAGCTCGACGACGTTGCCGCGCAGCAGGAAGTCCTTGAAGCCCTTGAGCACGCGGCCATCCCCTCACGGCGACCGCGGCAGGCTCAACGTCAGCGTGGCGGTGGTGGCCACAGCGGCGAGAGTGGCGGCCGTGGCCTCGTCGACGGCGAGCACGAGCAGCCCGCCGTCGTCGCCGTCCGACCGGGGTGCGGCCAGGACCAGCGCGCCGCGGGCCACCGCCTCGGCCCGCACCGCGCCCGGGGCGGTGGCCAGCACGTCGACGCGGTCCCCGGCGGCGGCCAGCCCCGCGACGGCCAGGTCGGCGAGCCGGACGGGCGCGGCCACCTGGCCCGCCGGCAGCAGCGCCGTCAGGCCCGGGCCGAGCAGCCGGACGTCGGTGACCGGCTCACCGGCGCGCAGCGGCGCGGCCAGCACCCGGCCGGCCAGCTCCGCCGGGTCGGTCGCGACGCCGGCCGGGACCGCGCCGGCCGGCAGCTCCGCTGTGGCGAGCAGGTCGGCGCCCAGGACCGTCCCGGCCGGCAGGTCGCCGGCGGCGGTGACCACCGGCGTGCCGGCGGGCGGGGCCGCGACCGGGGCCGGCGGCGGGCGGAGGGCCAGCACCAGCGCGCCGGCGGCGAGTGCCGCCGCCAGGCACCGGCGCAGCAGGAGGGCGGGGGAGCGGGGACGGCGGAGGCGGACCACCGGCCCAGGCTCGCCGCCCGGCGGCCCCGGCGGGGCCGGGGCGGGGGAGCTGTGGAACGGCCGTCCGGCTGTGGACGGCCCGGGCTCAGCTCGCGGCGGCCTTGCTCCCGCCGCCCGAGGACGACGAGGACGAGGACGAGCCGCTGCCGGACGACGACGTCGAGGAGGAGGACGACGACGTCGAGGAGGACGACGACGGGTCCGAGGACGACGGGCTGGTGCTCTTCGACGAGTCGCCGGCGGACGAGCCGGACCGGCTGTCGGTGCGGTAGAAGCCCGAGCCCTTGAAGACCACGCCGACGGAGCCGTAGACCTTGCGCACGGGGGCGCCGCAGGTCGGGCACTCGGCCACGGCCGCGTCGGTGAAGGACTGCACCACCTCGAACTGGTGCTTGCCCTCGGGGTTGGTGCAGACGTACTGGTACGTGGGCACGGCGTGGCACTCCTGGTCGAGCGGGGGTGGGACGGGCCCGGCGCCGGCGGAGGCTGGCACTCGGGGCCCTCGACTGCCAATGATGCGCCACGCCGCGACCCGCCGTCCACGGATGTCCACGAGCGTCACAGGTCCGACAGGACCGGGAACGGGCGTGGTCGAGGTGCGCTAGCGTCGCGCTCTCTGGGCCGAGGGGGTGCCCGATGGCGAGGATGCCCGACCCGAGAGTGCTGGCCGAGGTGCTGCGCAGCGGGAACCTCCGCGCGCGGCTGCGCGCCGCGCGAGAGGGTCTGACCGGGGTCCGACTGCAACTGATCGCCACTGCGCTCGACCTGGGCCTGCTCGACGCACTCGGCGAGGGCCCGGTCGGCACCGAGCGGCTGGCCGGACGCCTGGGTGTGGTCGACCGGGACCTCCTGGCCGCCTACCTCCGCGTGCTCGCCGCCGCGGGGCTGGTCGCCGGAGAGGGCTCGTGGCGGCTCACCCGGTTCGGCCGCGCGGTCGCCGGCGACGACGTCGTGCGCGCGTCGTACGAGGGCTTCGGCGGCTACCACACCGAGCTCTACCGGGATCTGCCGGCGCTGCTGCGCGGAGGCCCCGGGCGGCGCGACACCGCGGAGAACGGCGAGGTGATCGCCCGGCTCTCCGCCGCGATCTCCCCGCTGGTCCGCGCCCATCTGGTCCGCACGGTCACCGAGCGGCGGCCGAGCCGGGTGCTCGACATCGGGTGCGGTGCCGGCCTGTACCTGGCGGCGGTGCTCGAGGCGGCCCCGGACGCCACCGGCGTCGGCGTGGACGTCGACCCCGACGCCGCGGCACTGGCCCGGCGCACGCTGAGCGAGCGGGGCCTGGCCGGCCGGGCCGGCGTCGAGACGGTCGACATCCGGGAGGTGCTGGCCGCCGGTCGCCCGGGCGCCTCCACCGACGGCATCGACCTGGCCCTGCTCGCCAACGTCGTCTACTACGTGCCGGTCGACGAGCGGGTGGAGCTGCTGCGCGGGGTCGCCCGCCTGCTCGCACCCGGCGGCGCCGTCGTGGTCGTCACCACGGTGGCCGGGCCGCAGCTGTTCAGCCGGCACCTGGACCTGCTGCTGCGGGCGCAGGAGGGCCGCATGGAGTTGCCCGCCGTCGACGTGCTGCTCGGTCAGCTCCGCGAGGCGGGCCTGCGGCCCCACCCACCGGAGCGGATCGGCCCTCCCGCCGCCGCGCTCAGCGCGGTGACGGCGAGCCGCTGAGGACGTCGGTCACCCGCGGCCGCAGCGCCGGCGTGCGTCGGCTAGTCGCCGTCCGCCGGGCTCCCGAAGTCGTCGAGCACGCGCTCGAAGGCCGTGGGGTGCACGGCGACGTCGCCCGCGAACGGGAAGTTGAACCCGACCGCGACGAACAGGAGCACGCCGATGAGCACCGAGAGGCTGCCCACCATCACGAGGTGCAGCGCGGTGCGCTCCAGGCCGAACAGCAGCGCGAAGCCGACGGTGACGAGGGCACCGACGACCAGCGCGATCCACAGGCTGGCGGGGATCCCGCTCTCGACGAAGTCCAGCCGCTGGCTGCGCAGGCTCACGAGGTCGTTCAGCCGGTCGACCTCCGCGCCCACGAACTCCTGCTCACCGGGCGTGGTGACGGGCGTGCCGGCGAGCACGTCCGCCATCTCCTGCAGGACGTCGCCCGCCTCGGGGTCCCCCGGGTGCCCGTCGGCCATGGCCGGCCACGAGTCCTCGACCACCTCCGTCGCGTACCGCAGGACCAGCTCCCGCATCTCCGCCTGCGACTCCGCGGGCAGTCCGACGCTGTCCCGGTAGAGGGTCCGCAGGGCGCTCGCCTCCTGGCCGACCACCTCCTCGGCCCTGGTGAAGCTCTCCCAGGCGACGATGACGACGAAGGCCAGCAGCACCGCGTAGATGACCCCGACGACCGCGATGATGAAGCCCACCACGTCGTTGTGCTCACCCCGGACCAGGGCGGGCCAGCGACGCCGGATCCCCACCTGGACGAGCAGGACCAGCGCGGGGAAGACGACCACCAGCCCGACGAAGACGAGCCACCCCGGGGCGGAGAGGATGCTCCGGACCATGCTGCCCTCCCGGCGCTCCTGATCCCGGGCGCCGGGATCACGTCATGGTCGAGGGGCAGGGTCGCACTCCCCGCTGAGGGCGGGAACCCCGATCCGGCTCCCGCGGGCGCTGGAGTGCGGCGGGGCGTGCGCCGGTGAGCGCGCGGTCGCAGCGGGTCGATCCGTCGTCCCCCGGTGGCAGGGTGCCGGTGCCGCCGGGGTGGCGGCAGCACGGCGAGGGAGCGATGCGGCATGCGGGACGTGGAGGTCCGCCGGCACGTGGCGGCGCCGGCGGAGCGGGTGTGGGCGGTGGTCACCGACCTCGCGGGCTCGCCGCAGGTGGTCCGGGGCATCGACGCGGTCGAGGTGCTCACGCCGGGGGAGTTCGGCGTCGGGACGCGGTGGCGGGAGACCCGCACGGTGCTGGGGCGCTCGGCCACCGAGGAGATGACGGTCACCGCCGTGGAGCCGCAGCGGTCGTACACCACCGAGGCGGTGCGGCCGGGCGTCCGGTACCTGTCGACGGTCGCGGTGACGCCGGCCGGTGACGGCGGCAGCGACCTGGTGATGACGTTTGGGGCCCGGCCGACGTCCACGGTGACGCGGGTCCTCGGGGCGGTCACCGGCCCCCTGGGCCGGCGCGCGGTGACCCGGGCGCTGGAGGCGGACCTGGCCGACGTCGCCGCCGCGGCGGAGCGGTCCTGACGCGCTCGGCGCTCACCGGCCGACGAAGCGCAGGACGGCGTCGTTCACGACCGCGGGGGCGTCCTCGTGCACCAGGTGGGAGGCGCCCGGCACGACCACCTGCTCGGCGGAGGGCAGCAGGTCGGCGAGCCAGGCGCCGAGTGCCCGGTTCACCGCCGGGCTGTGCTCGCCGGTGAGCAGCAGGGCCGGGGCGCGCACGGTGCGCAACTCCGCCTCGGTCACCGGCGGGAACCCCGCGCGGAGCTCGGCCTGCAGCGTGTCCGCGCTCTCCCGCATCTGCTGCCGGCGCCCGGGTGTCATGGCGGCCAGGGCCCGGCGGCCGAGCACGCCGCGGGCGAACAGCTCCAGCGCCCGCTCCGGGTCGCCGCGCCGGTACGCCCAGGCCACGGGCGCGGAGGTGCGCAGCCCGAACCCGAGCACCGCGAGCGTCGCGCGGGGCCGGAGGCGCAGGGCGCGCGCCAGGTCGGCCGGCCGCGGGCGGGCTCCCGGGCCGAGCACCAGCGGCAGCAGCGGCGGCTCCTCGAGGACCAGGCTGCGGACGACGTCCGGGTGCTGCAGCGCGGTGAGCAGGCAGACGTACGCGCCCCACGAGTTGCCGACCAGGTGCGCCGGCCAGGCGTCCAGCGCCCGCAGCAGCGCGACGAGGTCCGTGACGTGCACCGGCATCGGGTCCGGCGCGCCGGCGGGCAGCGGCGCGTTGGGGCGGGCGAAGCGGCGGCTGTAGGCGACGACCCGGCACCGCGCGCCGAGCGGCCCGAGCTGGGCGGCCCAGGTGCGCAGGTCACCGAGGCCGCCGTGGACGAGGACCACCGGCTCGCCGGTGCCCACCTCCCGGTATGCCAGCGACGCCCCGTCGACCGTCACGTGCCGCAGCGTCCCGAACCCGCTGCCCGGTGCCTGGGTCCCGGCCATGCCCGCTCCTCGGTCCCGCGGGCAGCCCAGCGTCCTCGCCGGCCGGTCCGGAGGGCAACCGGCGCGACCGCGGCTCAGCCGGGCAGCCGCGCCACCCGGCGCACCGCGGCCAGGCCGGCGTCGGTGCCCGGCCAGTGCCGGCGCACCGCGTCGGCGCCGGCGCGGCGGACCACGGAGCGCAGCACGAGGGCCACGGCGACCGCGTCGTCGGCGTACCCGATCACCGGGACGACGTCGGGCACGAGGTCGACCGGCAGCGCCAGGTAGCCCAGCAGCAGCCACAGCCGCACGCGGACCCCGCGGGGGAGGGAGCGGTCGGCGGCCAGCCGGCGGACCAGCCGCAGCACGTCGGGCAGCAGCCGCACCAGCTCCCGCGCCCGCAACTCGTCGGGCCGGGCCACCCAGAGCGCCGCGACCAGCACCAGCCAGCACAGGAGCAGGCCCCCGCCGATCCCGGCCAGCGTCCACGCCCACCCGGGCACCGCGTCCTCCTCGTGCCGGCGCGACGCTACGTCGCCGGCTGCGGCTCCACCACCGCGGCCGGGCGGGGCGTCCCCGGTGCCGGCACGGGCACGGCCGGCTGCAGCCGCAGACAGAGCAGCACGACGTCGTCGTGCAGACGCTGGCCGCCGGTGAGCTCGGCCATCACCGCGTCGCACCAGCCCCGGGGGTGCACGCCGTCGAGCCCGGCGGCGACCGACGCCAGGCGGGCGAGACCGGCGTCGAGGTCGGCGTCGCGCCGCTCGACGAGGCCGTCGGAGTACCAGAGCAGCGTCGAGCCGGGCGGGACCTCGACCTCGTCCTCCGCGCGCGGCCCGGCGGCGGCCGACAGCGGCCGCGACCGCCCGCCGGTGAGGTACCGGGCCTGGCGGCCGGTCACCAGCAGCGGGGGCGGGTGGCCCGCGCAGGCGTAGCGCAGCCGGCAGGTGACCGGGTCGTACTCGCCGTAGCCGATCGTGGTGAGCGCCGCGCCGGGGACGGCCGCCGACGCCCGGTCCAGCGCCTCGAGGACCGCGGCGGGCCCGTCGTGCGGCGCGGCGGCCAGGACGCTCAGCGCCGAGTGCAGCCGGCCCATCGCCGCCGCGGCCCGCAGGTCGTGGCCGACGACGTCGCCGACGGCGAACCCGACCCGGCCGAAGGGCAGCGGGAAGGCGTCGTACCAGTCGCCGCCGATGTCGTGCTGCTGGTCGGCGGGGCGGTAGCGGCCGGCGAGCACCGCGCCGGGCAGCTCGTCGGGCACGGCGGGCAGGAAGGCCCGCTGGAGCTGGTGGGCGGCGTCCCGCTCCTCCTCGTACAGCCGGGCCCGGTGCAGCGCGGGGCCCATGAGCTCGGCCAGCGTGCGCGCCATCGCCTCGACGTCGTCGTCGACTTCGTCGTCGGCGAAGCGGAAGCCGAGGGCCCCGAACGTCGTGCCGGCGACCCGCGCCGGCACCGCCAGCCCGGCGGGGGAGCGGGTCCGGACGGCGGCGCCGCGGCGGGCGGCGGTGGCCAGCGGGGACGGGTCGGCGAGCGGCAGCCCGGCCTCCCCGCCCCCGTCCGTGGTCCACACGCGCAGCCGGCCGCCCTCCCGGTCGACCACCCCGACGGTGCCCGAGTCGGCGAGCAGCGCGAGACCGGAGCGGACCAGCACCGCGGCGATCGCGTCGGTCGTCGCGGCGGTCGCGAGCCCGGCGGTCACCCGCTGCAGCGCCTCCACCCGGCGGCGGGCGGCGGCCTCGCGGCGGGACACCGACCGTGCCCGGTCCCGCTCGCCGATCTCCACGGCCAGCAGCCAGGCGCCGAGGACCGCGACGGCGATGAACGCCTGCAGGACGGCGGCCTCCACCTGCGGGGTGTCGTGGAACGGGGCCCACGGCCCGCGCCCGACCACGGTCATGACGTTGGCGGTGACCGCGACCACCAGCCCGGCCTCGGTGACGACGGCGACCCCGTACCGGACCGCCAGCCAGGTGAGCCAGGGGATGGTCAGCCAGGCCACCGGCACGCCGACCGGCCAGAAGACGGCCGCCGTCACCGCGGCGGTCAGGAGCAGCAGCGCCGCCCGCCGGGCCGGGGCCGGCCGGCCCCGGCCCAGCCGCCAGGTCAGCACGGCCCCGCCCACGGTCAGCGCGCCGAGCCCGTCGCCGGCCCAGAACGGGACGAGGCCGTCGAGCACCGCGGGCCCCTGCGACAGGTGGATCGTCAGCGAGCCGACCAGCCCGCCGACCAGCGGGCCCGCGAGCACGCCGCAGAGCAGGAACGCCGTCAGGTGGCGGCGGCGGCCCAGGTCCGGGACCGGCGCGAACCGGCGCAGCAGGAGGGCGCCGACGAGGGGCTCGGCGGTGTTGGCCAGGGCGAACCCCCACGCGGCGACCGGGCCGATGCCCATGGCCCGGTCGATCACCACCTCGACCAGCGCGGCCGTGGCCAGGACCCAGGGCCACCGGCGCCGGTCGCTCAGCACCAGCGCGGAGAGGGTGACCCCGGCCGGCAGGAACAGGACGGCGCCGGTGCTCGACGCCTCGAACAGCAGGAACGAGGTGAGCGACCCGGCGGTGTACCCCGCAGCGACGGCGAGGACGAGCCGCCAGGGCACGGGCAGGCGCGTCATCCCGGCCTCCGACCAGTGGAGGGGCCCCGCGCGCCTGGTTCGACGGAGGCAGCCTCGTGCACGACCCTGGCAGGTGCGCGGCCGGAGCGGTAGGGGTGATCGTCGCGACCGGTCGGCGGGCGCCGGGTCAGGCGACGGCGAGCTCCCCGCCGAGCTCCCGGCCCGCGGTCCCGACGTCCCGGGTGGACCGGACGGCGGCGGCCACCGAGCCCGCGGCGGCCTGCAACTGCTCGGCGGTGTGCGTGGCCATCACCGACAGCCGCAGCACCCCCCTGCCGCGCGGGACGGCGGGGTAGGCGACGGCGTTGCAGTAGACCCCCGCCTCGTAGGCGGCCCGCCACGCGGCGGCGGTCGCCTCCTCGCTGCCGGTCGGGACCGCGATGACCGCGCCGCTGCCGGGCAGGGGCGGGGTGCCGGCGACGGACAGCTCCACGCGCAGGCGGGCGCCGTTCTCCTGCAGCCGGTCCCGGCGTTCGGGCTCCTCGCGGAGGATGCGCAGCGCGGCCAGTGCCGCGCCGACGCCGGCCGGCTCGTTGGCGGCGCTGAAGACGTAGGGCACGGCGCTGGCCCGGATGCCGTCGGCCACCGCCCTCGACGTCAGCACGGCCCCGCCCACGCTGGCCAGCGACTTGCTGAAGGCCAGCGTCACGGCGTCGACCCGGTCCAGGACGCCGCAGAGCTCGGCCGCGCCGCGGCCGTGCTCGCCGAGGACGCCGAGGCCGTGCGCCTCGTCGACCACCAGGCGCGCGCCGTACGCGGCGCAGAGGTCGGCGAGGCCGGCCAGCGGCGCGGTCTCGCCGGTCATCGAATACACGCCGTCGACGACGACGACCGCGCCGGCCCGCGGGTCGAGCCGGTCCAGCCGCCGGGCCAGCGACTCGAGGTCGTTGTGCCGGAACCGGGTCACGGTGCCGCGGCTGGCGGCCGCCCCGGCGTGCACGCTGGCGTGCGCGTGCGCGTCGACCAGCAGCGCGTCGTCGGGACCGCAGGCGGTGGACAGCAGCGCGACGTTGGCGTTGACCCCGGAGGAGGTCAGCACGGCCGCCTCGGCGCCGTAGTGGTCGGCGAGCTCCTCCTCCAGCTGCAGGTGCAGCCGGGTGGTGCCGTTGAGGACGCGGCTGCCCGAGGTGCTCGTGCCGAACCGGCGGACCGCGGCCACGGCCGCCTCGACGACTCGCGGGTCACCGGCCAGGCCGAGGTAGTTGTTGCTGCCCAGGTTCACCCGCGGGACGCCGTCGTCGTAGACGGTGACCGGCTCCGGGGCGCCCGCCGTCGGGACGCCGTGGGTGCCCACCCCGGCGCGGTCGTGCTCCCGCAGCAGGGCGGCGAGCGGGTTGCCGAGGAGGGGGGCGAAGGCGTCGCGCCGCCCGGTCGCGGGGGTCGGTGCGGGCTTCTCGCCGTGGGGCACGAGGTCTCCGTTCACGTGGTGCCGTTCAGGAACCGGCCGGTCCGCCGGCCGCTGCCCACCCTCGGTGGCCGGTGACTCTCCGTCAACGGTGCATCAGCTCACAGTCCGGGCGGGTGACACCCGTCCCCCGGCCAGGCGTCATGCGGTGGTCGGCCGCTCACAGTGCGTACCACCGGATCCGGTGGCGGGAGGATCATCCGGGTGACGACGCGCCGGTACCGTCGCCGCCGTGACCGCGCGCTGGCTCGACGACACGCAGCAGCGGACCTGGCGTGCCTGGCTCACCCTCGCCGAGCTGCTCCCGCGCGAGCTCGACGCGCAGCTGCAGCGCGACGCCGGCCTCTCGCACGCCGCCTACGTCGTGCTCGCGATGCTGTCCGAGGCACCGGGCCGCAGCCGGCGGATGAGCGACCTCGCGCGGCGGGCCAACCAGTCGCAGAGCCGGCTCTCGCACACCGTGGCGCGGCTGGAGGACCGCGGCTGGGTCCGCCGCGAGCGCTCGCCCGAGGACGGCCGCGGGAACGTCGCCGTGCTCACCGACGCCGGCTGGGACCTCGTGCGCAGCGTCGCGCCCGGGCACGTGGCCGCCGTCCGGGGTGCGCTGTTCGACCCGCTCACCGCCGAGCAGACGGAGGTGCTGCGCGAGGTGCTCGAGACCGTCGTCGAGCACCTCGACCCCGACCGCTCCCGCCGGGTGCCGCACGGCGCGGACACCCCCGGCTGAGCGCAGGGAGCCGGCCGGTCCCGGCGGCGTTGCGCGCGGTGGTGTCCGGGACCGCGTCCCTGCCGCTGTCCGTCCTCGAGCCGGCCACCGTCGGCTCGGGGCGGTCCACCGCCGATCCCCTGGCCGCCACCACCCGCGTGGCGCAGGCCGCCGACCGGCTCGCGCTGCCCGGGCAGCTCCTGCGGCCGGCGATCCGCACCGACCGGCCGCGCCCGGTGCCCACCCCGGAGGAGGCGCGGACCGCCCCCGAGCGCGCCGCGGCGGAGAGCACGCCGAGCAACGCCGTCGTCGGCGACCCGGCGCAGGTCGCCGCGCAGCTGCGGGAGCTGGCCGCGGCCACCGGCGCCGACGCGCTGATGCTGTCGGCGTCCACCCACGGCGTCGCGGAGCGGGTCCGCAGCCTGGAGCTGGTCGCGGCGGCCCGGGGGCTGGTCCCGGAGGCCACCGCGGCCTAGCGTCCCGCCATGGGAGCGCGCCTGGCCGCCTACCTCAGCTACCGCGACGCACCGGCCGCCCTGGCCTGGATGGCGGCGCTCGGCTTCACCGTCGTCCGGCGGGCCGACGCCGGCGACGGCACCGTGGCGCACGCGGAGGTCCGCTGCGACGACGTCGTCCTGATGGTCGCCAGCGACGACGCCGGCTACGTGCGCCCGCCGCTGCGCGGCCGGTCCACCGGGTCGGGGCTGTACCTGGTGCTCGACGACCCCGCCGACGTCGACGACCGCTTCGCCCGCGGCGTCGCCGCCGGCGCGACACCGGTCATCGCCCCGGAGGACACCGAGTGGGGCACCCGGCGCGCGCGGCTGGTCGACCCCGGCGGCCAGGAGTGGAGCTTCGGCACCTACGCCCCCGGCCTCACGGGGTAGGTCGTCAGCGCCCCAGCCGGCGGTAGCGGTGCAGGCGGCTGCGGTGCCGCTCGGCGTCGTCGCGGCCGAGCAGCCCGGCCAGCTCCTCGCCGAGCACCCGGCCCAGCCGGCGGCAGAACTCGACCGGCTCGTCGGCGGCGTCGGGCCGCTCGGGCACCACGCGGTCGACGATCCCGGCCCGCCACAGGTCGGTCGCCCGCACGCCCTGCGCGGCGGCCATCTCCGGCGCCCGGTCGACGGTGCGGTGCACGATCGCCGCGGCGCCTTCCGGCGGCAGCGGGCCCAGCCAGCCGTTGGCCGCGGCGAGCACCCGGTCGGCGGGCACCAGCGCCAGCGCGCCGCCGCCGGTGCCCTGGCCGAGCAGCACCGCGAGCGTCGGGGCCTTGAGCGTCACCAGGTCCTCGAGGCAAC
This sequence comes from Geodermatophilus sp. SYSU D00698, assembly GCF_054050335.1. NCBI lineage: Bacteria > Bacillati > Actinomycetota > Actinomycetes > Geodermatophilales > Geodermatophilaceae > Geodermatophilus > Geodermatophilus sp. SYSU D00698. The sequence goes on along the minus strand of NZ_JBJGZD010000002.1, from coordinate 120,477 downwards.
GGGCGATCTCCGCGGCCAGCCCGCCCTCCTCGGCCTCCACCGACAGCGCCGCGCCCGGCGTGTCGATGAGCGTCACCAGCGGCAGGTGCAGCTCGGCGGCCAGCCGCATGCCGCGCCGGGCCTCGCGCAGCGCCGCCGGACCCAGCGGCGCCGACAGCGACTGCCCGCGCCGGTCCTGCCCGAGGACGACGCACGGCGCGCCGCCGAAGCGGCCCAGCGCCAGCAGCAGGCCGGGGTCCTTCTCGCCGGCACCGGTGCCCGAGAGCCCGACGACGTCGGTGGCCGCCGTCCGCAGCAGCCGCCGCACGCCCGGCCGGTCGGGCCGCCGGGACGCGGTGACGACGTCCCACGCGCTGCGGCCGTCCTCCGGGTCGTCGTCCTCGGTGCCGTCCTCCGGTGTCGGGCGCTCCGCCTCCCGCACGTCGGCGTGCCAGGTGCGCCGGGCCGACAGCACCGACAGCGCCCGGTCGGCGAGGTCGGCGACGTCCTCGTGCGGCACGACGGCGTCGATGAGCCCGCGCCGGGCGAGGTGGTCGGCGGTCTGCACGCCCGACGGGAACGGCTCGCCGTAGAGCGCCTCGTACACCCGCGGGCCGAGGAAGCCGACCGCCGCGCCGGGCTCGGCGATGGTCACGTGCCCCAGCGACCCCCACGAGGCGAGCACCCCGCCGAAGGTGGGGTCGCGCAGGTAGACCAGGTAGGGCAGGCCCGCGGCCTTGTGCCGGGCGATCGCCGCGGTGATGCCGACCATCTGCAGGAACGCGACGGTGCCCTCCTGCATCCGGGTGCCGCCGGACACCGGCGCGGCCAGCAGCGGCAGGCCCTCCTCGGTGGCCCGCTCGATCCCGGCGACCAGCCGCTCGGCCGTGGCCACCCCGATCGAGCCGGCGAGGAAGCCGAACTCCCCGGCGAGGACGGCCACCCGCCGGCCGCGCAGCCGGCCCTCGCCGGTGACGACGGCCTCGTCCTGGCGGCTGCGCTCGGCCGCGGCGCGCAGCTCGGCGGCGTACCGCGGGTCGACGTCGCGGGGGCCGATCGGCGCGTCCCAGCTCGTCCAGGAGCCGGGGTCGAGGACCAGGTCGCGCAGGGAGCGGGCGTCCAGCCTCCGCGTCACTGCGCCAGCCAGGCGCGGACCGCCTCGTCCGACCCGCCGAGCACCGGGGGAGCGGCGTGGTCGCGGCGGGTGGTCTCGGTCTCGCCGTCGGGACCCGCGGCGAAGAAGCGCAGCGGCGGGCCGGGCAGCTGCAGCCGGCCGAGGGTGGCGTGCTCGACGTCGACCAGCAGGCCCTGCGAGAGGGTCTGCTCCCAGCCGTAGACCTCGTCGATCGTGCGCACCTTGCCCGCCGGGACGCCGGCGGCGGCCAGCCGGGCCAGCAGCGTCGCGGCGTCGACGTCGGCGAAGGCGCGCTCGAGCAGCTCGATGACCTGCTGCCGGTTGCCCACCCGCTCGCCGTTGGTGGCCAGGCCCGGCGCCTCGGGGTCCAGGTCGAACTCGGCGCACAGCCGCCGCCACAGCGACTCCGACCCGCAGGACAGCTGGACGCTGCCGCCCTTGCAGTGGAACAGGCCGTACGGGGCGATCGAGGGGTGGTGGTTGCCCTGCGCGCGGCCGACCTGCCCGCCCACCGTCCACGCCGTCCCCTGGAAGGCGTGCACGCCGACGACGGCGGCCAGCAGCGACGTGCGCACCACCTGGCCGCGGCCGGTCCGCTCCCGCTCGTGCAGCGCGGCGAGCACGCCGTAGGCGCCGTACATGCCGGCCAGCAGGTCGCCGATCGGGACGCCGACGCGCTGCGGGTCGTCCGGGCGGGGGCCGGTCAGCGACATCAGCCCGGCCTCGCCCTGCGCGATCTGGTCGTAGCCGGCGCGGCCGCCCTCGGGGCCGTCGTGGCCGAAGCCCGAGATCGACAGGGTGACCAGCCGCGGGTTGAGCTCGGCGAGCACGGCGGTGCCGAAGCCGAGGCGCTCGAGCGTGCCGGGGCGGAAGTTCTCCATCAGCACGTCGGCCCGGCGGACGAGCTCGCGCAGCAGCTCCTTGTCGCCCTCGTCCTTCAGGTCGAGGGTCACCGACTCCTTGTTGCGGTTGGCCGACAGGAAGTACGTCGACTCCCGGTCGCCGGCCTCGGGCTGCACGAACGGCGGCCCCCACCCGCGGGTGTCGTCCCCGCCGCCGGGGTTCTCCACCTTGATCACCCGGGCGCCGAGGTCGCCGAGCATCATCGCGGCGTGCGGCCCGGCCAGCGCGCGCGTCAGGTCGACGACGAGCACGCCGTCCAGTGGTCCGGTCACGAGCCCTCTCCCGTCGGGGTCTAGAGCCAGCCGGGGACCACGAAGACCAGCCAGGCGAGGAACGGCCCGGCGGCCACGACGATCCCGGCGTAGGCCAGCATCTGCTTGTAGAAGCGGTCCCGGTCCACCCCCTGCGCGTTGGCCAGGACCAGCGCGCCGTTGGTCGAGAACGGGCTGACGTCGACGATCGTCGACGACACGGACAACGCCACCACGACCCCGACGGCGCCGATGTCCCCCGACTGCAGGAACGGCACCGCCAGTGCGATGGCGACGCCGATGATCGCGGTCGACGACGCGAACGCCGACACCACCCCTCCGATGTAGCAGAGCAGCAGCGCGATCAGCAGCGGGATCCCGAGGCCGATGACGGCCTCGCCGACGTAGTCGATCGTGCCGGCCTCCTGCAGCACGAACACGAAGGTGAGCACGCCGGCGATCAGCAGCACCGTCGACCAGCTGATCTGGCTGACCGCGCCCTTGTGCCGGGCGGCGGCGAACAGCGCGAGCACGGTGGCCACGGTGATCGACACGAAGCCGATGTCGAGGTCGAACACCAGCGCGAGGACGGCGACGGTCACCAGCCCGACCAGCGTGAGCACCTGGTCGAAGGTGACCGGCTGCGGGGCGGTCGCGCCGTCGTCCGGACCCTCGCCGGTGCCGTCGCCGCCGCCGGTGGTGTCGGGGCCGACGGCGGGGCCGGGAGGAGCGCCGTGCCCGCTGGCCACCGGCTCCTCGGCGCGCTCGGCGTGCGTGGGCACCGCCGTACCCACCCGGCGGCCGAGCAGCCGGCGCCCGCCGAACACGAGGAAGAGCACCACGCCGATCGCGAGGTTGAAGAACAGGCTGCCCAGGAAGACCGCGCCGGGGCTGGAGGGCAGCCCCTCGGCGTCGACGATCTCGTTGACGGTGACGCCGTAGACGCTGATCGGCGAGAAGCCGCCGCCCTGCGCGCCGTGGACGACCATCATCCCCATGAGCAGCGGGTTGATGTCGTAGCGCGAGGCGAACCCCAGCGCGATCGGCGCGACGATCGCCACCGCGGCGGGGGAGAGCGCGCCGATCGCGGTGAGCAGCGCGGTGACGGCGAACATGATCCACGGGATCGCCGCCACGTAGCCGCCGACCAGCCGCACGGCCCCGCGCACCAGCAGGTCGACCGTGCCGTTGTTCTGCGCGATCGCGAACAGGTAGGTGACGCCGATCAGCGTGACGACGAGCTCGGCCGGGAAGCCGGCGAGGATGTCGTCGGTGGTCAGCCCGACCGACAGCGTGCCCACGAGGAAGGCCGCGACGAACGCCAGCGCTCCCATGTTGATGGGCAGGAACGTGGCGATCGCGAAGATGGCGACCAGCGCCAGGATCGTGACGATCTCCGGGGACACGGGGAGCTCCTCGACGTCGGCGCTGACGGGTCGACCCACCGTGTCACCTACCGGCCGGTATCTCCTGCCAGCCGCCGGAGGGGGTGACGACGGCGGTCACCGGGCGGTCGTGCTCCAGGGCCGGCAGCCGGTCGACCAGCTCGTCGTCGAAGACCAGCGCCGCGACGACCGCGCCGGGGCGGGCGTGCTGCAGCGCGCGGTCGTAGTAGCCGCCGCCCCGGCCCAGCCGCACGCCGGTGCGGTCCACCGCCAGGGCCGGGACGACGACCACCTCCGCCGTCCCCAGCGCCGTCGGCCCCAGCCGCGGGCCCACCGGCTCCAGCAGCCCGAAGCGGCCCGGCGCCAGCCGGCCGGTGTCGACCGCCCAGCGCAGCTCGGCGCCGCTGTCCGGGACCACCGGCAGGAGCACCCGGGTCCCGAGCTGGGTGAACACCGCGGGCAGCCGCCCGTGGCCGGGCTCGGTCTCGTCGGGCACGAAGGCGGCCAGCAGCCGGACCCCGGCCAGGCGCTGGAGGAGCGCCGCGGCGACCGCGGCGGCCGCGGCGGCGCGCTCGGCGGCGGGACGGGCCCGGCGGCGGGCGGCGACCGCCTCGCGCAGCGCGGCCTTGGTCGCGTCGCCGTCCTGCGCGGAGGTCACCCGCGAAGGTTAGAGGCGGGGGACCGGGCCGCGGCCGGCTGGATAGGCTCCCACCCCATGTCGACCCCGACGCCGCGTCCGGCGCGCAAGGCCGTCATCCCCGTCGCGGGGATGGGGACCAGGTTCCTCCCCGCCACCAAGGCGGTGCCCAAGGAGCTGCTGCCCGTCGTGGACCGGCCGGCGCTGCAGTACATCGTCGAGGAGGCCGCCCGGGCCGGCCTCGCCGAGGTGCTCATGGTCACCGGCCGCAACAAGGCGGCGATCGAGGACTTCTTCGACCGCACCCCCGAGCTCGAGACCGCGCTGGAGAAGAAGGGCGACGCCGACCGGCTGGCCGCCGTCCACGAGTCCACCGAGGTCGCCCAGGTGCACTTCGTCCGGCAGGGCGAGGCGCGCGGGCTGGGCCACGCGGTGCTCCAGGCGGCCGCCTTCGTCGGCGACGAGCCCTTCGCCGTCCTGCTCGGCGACGACCTGATCGACGCCCGCGACCACCTGCTCGAGCAGATGCTCGCCGTCCAGGCCGAGCACGGCGGCTCGGTGATCGCCCTGCTCGACGTCGGCCGGGAGAACATCGACAAGTACGGCGCGGTCGCGGTCGAGCCGGGCTCGTCCGACGGCGTGGTGACGGTGACCGGCCTGGTGGAGAAGCCGCCGGTCGACGAGGCGCCGAGCAGCCTGGCGATCATCGGCCGCTACGTGCTCGCCCCCGAGGTGTTCGAGGTGCTGCGCGAGACCGCGCCCGGCCGCGGCGGGGAGATCCAGCTGACCGACGCGCTGGCCACGCTGGTCGAGCGCGGCGAGCCGCTGCACGGCGTGGTCTTCGACGGCCGCCGCTACGACACCGGCGACAAGCTCGACTACCTCAAGGCGGTCATCCGGCTGGCCGCCGAGCGCGAGGACCTCGGTCCCGCGCTGCGCTCCTGGCTGACCGAGTTCGTCGCCGACCTGCCCGCCGAGGGCGCGTCGCAGGCCTGACCCGCTCCCCGCAGGGGGGACGATCACAGCGATGAGCGAGAACGGCACGCCCGGGGCGCGGGACACCACGGCGCTGGACCTCCGCAGCGGGGCCACCCTCGACCCGCCGACGTCCTCGCGGTTGCCGGTGCACACCACCGCCGCGATCGGCCCCGACGCGGCGCTCCCGGCCCCGCCGGCGGCCGCCGAGCCCGAGACGCCGGCGCAGCGCACCGTCGAGACGCACCTGGACGAGATCCTCGCCGCGGTGCCGCAGCCGGAGCCGATCGAGCTGGCCGTCCTCGACGCCCAGGGCCTGCTCTGCGCCGAGGAGGTGGTCAGCGCCCGCGCGCTGCCCGCCTTCGACCAGGCCGCGCTCGACGGCTACGCCGTCCGGGCCGAGGACGTCGCCGCGGCCACCCCGGACGTGCCGGTGGAGCTGGCCGTGGTGGGGGAGACCGTCGCCGGCGCCGCGGGCCCGACCGCGCTCGCGCCGGGGCTGGCGCAGAAGGTGGGCGCCGGCGCGATGCTGCCCACCGGTGCCGACGTCGTCGTCCCGGCCGTGTGGACCGACGGCGGGCTGGTCCGGGTGCAGGTGCACGGCGCGCCCGAGGCCGGCAGCTACGTCCGGCGGGCCGGCGACGACGTCTCGCCCGGCACCGTCGCCGTCCGCACCGGCACACCGATCGGCCCGGCGCAGATCAGCCTGCTCGCCGCCGTCGGGCGGGACCGGGTGCAGGTCCGGCCCCGGCCGCGGGTCGCCGTCCTGTCCGCCGGCAGCGAGCTGGTCGACATCACCGCCCAGCCCACGCCCGGTCAGGTGGTCGACGTCAACACCTACGCTCTGGCCGCGGCCGCCCGCGACGCCGGGGCGGCCGCCTACCGCTGGGGGATCCTGCCCACCGACCGGCGCCGGCTGACCGAGGTGCTCGAGAGCCAGCTGCTGCGCAGCGACCTGGTGCTCATCGCCGGCACCTTCGCCGCCGAGGGCGACCTGGTGCAGGAGGTCCTCGCGGAGCTGGGCCCGATGCGCTTCCGTCAGGTGACGATGCACCCGGGACCGGTGCAGGGCTTCGGCCGGCTGGGCCGGGACGAGGTCCCGGTCATCTGCGTGCCCGGCGAGCCGGTGGCCGCGCTGGTGTCCTTCGAGGTCTTCGTGCGCCCGGCGATCCGCTCGATGCTGGGCAAGCGGCAGCTGTTCCGCCGCACCGTGCAGGCGATCTCGGCCGAGCGGCTGGTCTCGCCGCTGGGGTACCGGCAGTACCTGCACGGCCAGGTCATGCGCCACCCCGACGGCGGCTACGTCGTCGAGCCGCTCGGCGACGGCGACGAGGCGATGCTCGCCCGGATGGCGCGGGCCAACTGCCTCGTCGTCGTCGACGAGGACGTCACCGAGGTCGCCGAGGGCGGGCTCGTGACGGTCATGCCGCTGCTGCTGGGCGGCTGAGCTGGACCCGGCGCAGCACCCGGGCTGGCCCGCCCGCCTCGCCCACGGCCCGGTCGAGCTCCACCCGCTCCGCCGCGGCGACGCCGCCGAGTGGAGCCGGCTGCGGCTGGCCAACGAGTCCTGGCTGCGGCCCTGGGAGCCCTCGGCGGGGGTGGCCTGGTCGGTGCGGCACACCCCGGCGGCCTACCGCGCGATGCGCCGCTCGGTCGCCCGCCGCGCCCGGGCCGGGGCGGCGATGCCGTTCGCCGTCCGGGTGGACGGGCAGCTGGCCGGGCAGGTCACCGTGGACAACGTCGTGCGCGGCGCGCTGCGGTCGGGGTCGCTGGGCTACTGGATCGACCGGGAGGTGGCCGGGCGGGGCGTGGCCTCGCTCGCCGTGGCGCTGGTCTGCGACCACGCGTTCGGCCCCGGCGGGCTGCACCGGCTGCAGGCCGACATCCGCCCGGAGAACGGGCCGAGCCAGCGGCTGGTCGAGCGGCTGGGGTTCCGCCGGGAGGGGCTGCTGCGCCGGTACCTCGACATCGACGGCGACTGGCGCGACCACCTCGCGTACGCGCTGCTGGTCGAGGACGTGCCGCAGGGCGTGCTCGGGCTCTGGGCCTCCCGCGCACCTCGCTGACGCGTCGACATTCCATTCACGCTTCGTGAGCAGTCGACCACGAATCGACGCGCCGCTTGGCGAATCCCTTCCGTCACACGACCACTCGCGCGACACGCCCAGGAACCTCCCTCTAGCTGGGGATTCGCGTGCATAACCTGCCGCGGCAAGTGACTCGTGTGACGGGTGGTGTTCTCGATGGGGTCAGGCGTGCTTCTCGCCGCGCTGGTCGTGCTGTGGTTCGTCGTGCTGGTGCCGATGGTGGTGACCCGCGGCGACTCCTCGGCGACGCGCGCGGAGGTCACCCGGGGCCGGACGCTGCAGCGCCGGCGCGTGGGTGACCCGGTCCGCTCGGCGGAGACCGAGCGGGTGGCGGTGGACCGCGACCTGCTGCGGCAGACCGGCGAGCTGCGGATCGACGTGCACGCCGTGCGGCGGCGCACGCTGGCCGGGCTGCTGGCGCTGACGCTGCTGGCGCTGGTCGGCGCGCTGACCCTCACCCCGTGGCTGTGGGTGGCCCAGGGGGTGCTCGACGTCGCGCTGGTCGGCTACCTCGTGGTGCTGCGCGCCGCCGTGCGCCGGGAGCGGGCCGCCGCCCGCCGGGCCGCCCGCACCGCCGCCCGCTCGGCCGCGCGGCCGGCCCCCCGGCCCGCGCCGAAGCCGGCGCCCCGGGTGGTCGAGCCGCTGGTCGCCGAGCCGGTGCTGGTCGACGAGCCGCTGCACCCGACGGTCGGCCTGCCGCACCCGAGCCTGCCGCTCGCGCCGGTGCACCCGCTGCGCCCGGCCCGCGTGGTGGCCGCCCGCCCGGTGCCGGCCGGCTGGCAGGACAGCGCCGTCGTCGGCCTGGACGACGACGACATCGGCTTCGCCGACATCGACCTGTACCAGCCGCGCGTGGTCAACGGCTGAGGCGCCGGCCCCCCGGGTGTCACCCCGCTGGTGGCGCCCGGGGTGGCGGGCGGTAGTCTTGGGCCCGCAGTCAGGGGCTGTAGCGCAGTCCGGTAGCGCACCTCGTTCGCATCGAGGGGGTCAGGGGTTCAAATCCCCTCAGCTCCACCCAGACCGCACCACCGCCGACGCCGTCGGGGCACCCGCCCCGGCGGCGTCCGCCGTTCCGGGACCCGGACGACGGTCAGGCGGGCGTCGGCGCCATCTCCCACGGCGCCGCGGGCAGCACCTCGCCGGTCTCCAGCAGCGACTTGAGGTTGGCGCACACGGCCGGCCAGCCCTGGGAGACCTGGCCCAGCTCGGTCTCCCCGGCGAGGTTCTCGTGCGTCACCGTCAGCCTGACGATGCCGCCGTGCTCCTCGACGAGGAACGTCACCACCGAGTCCCCGCCCGGCGGCTCCTCCCCGTCGGCCTCCCCGAAGGTCATCACCAGGCGCCGCGGGGGATCGGTCTCGAGCACCCGGCCGCCGGCGTCGGCGATCCCCGATCCGTCGGTGCGCCGGTGCTCCCAGCGCGAGCCGGGCTGCCAGTCCGAGACGTTCGCGTGGCCCCAGAAGCGGGCCGTGAGGTCGGCGTCGGTCAGGGCGTGCCAGACCTGCGCGGCCGAGGCGCGGACGTACGTGACGTAGACGTAGGTGGGGACCCGCTCGCTCATGGCGTGCTCCTCTGCTGCGGTGCGGATGGCGGACAGCGCCTGCAGGCGCGGCCGGTCGAACGCCGCGATCCACCGCCGCTCGATCTCGGCGATCGGGACCGGGTTGAGGAAGTGCAGCCGCTCCCGGCCGCGGCGGACCGCGGTGACCAGCCCCGCGGAGACGAGGACGTCGAGGTGCTGCGTGGCCGACTGGCGCGCCATGCCGGTGCCCGCGCACAGCTCGCCGAGCGTCTGCCCGTCACGCTCCCGCAGGCGGTCCAGCAGGAGTCGCCGGGTGCGGTCGGCCAGCGCCTTGAAGACGGCGTCCTCGCCTCCGGGCTGCACGCCGCCGATCGTGCAGGCATCTACCTGCACGTGTCAACGCGCACGGACTTGCTGGATCCGGCGGCGGAGCTCACCGGGTCACCTCCGGGGTGGGTTCGTGTCGGCGCAGTGCTCCGGCGAGACGGTCGAGGGCCGGCAGCGCGTCGGCGACGCGGCGGACCCGTCGGGGGAGAGGGCGGCCAGGGCGGCGTCCACGCGCCGGGCGCGGCGCCGTGCCAGGCGGCCGGCACCCTCGGCGGTGAGGCCGAGCAGGACGACCCGTGCGTCGGCGGGGTCACCGCCGCGGCGCACCAGGCCCTGCGCGGCCGGGCGCGCGGCGAGGGCGCTCATCGAGGGCTGGGTGGCGCCCTCGGCGGCGGCGGGCTCGGTGACCCGGGTGGGCCCCGGCGCTCGAGGCGCGACAGCGTCGCCGCGGCGGTGCGGGACAGGCCGTCGTCGGGGTCGGTGAGGACGCCGAGCCGCAGGACGACGTCGGCGAGCCGGTCGTCGAAGGTCGGGGCGCTCACGCATTCAGTTGTACGCCCCAACTATCTGTCGCGGTGCGGGCCCCTCAGAACCACGACGGGAACCACATCCGCAGCAGCCAGTCGGCGTGCGACAGCGGGCGCCCGGTGAGTACCGGGTAGAAGAAGACGAAGGTGCCGGCCACCACGGCGACGTAGCCGCTGACCGCGGCCAGACCGGCGCTGCGCCGCCACTCCGGAGCGCCCGGGCGGCCGAGGACGTCCTGCAGCACCAGGGTCACGGCCAGCACGAAGAACGGCAGCACCGGCGCCGTGTAGAAGACGAACATCGTGCGCTCGGGGTTGAGGAACCAGGTGCCCCAGCCGGCGGCGACCGTGACGGCGACCAGCAGCGCGGCCGGGTCGCGGCGGGCGACGACCCGCCAGAGCGTCCAGGCCAGCGCGGGCGCGAACGCCAGCCACAGCGTCGGCGTCCCGACCATGAGGATGTAGCGGACCACCTGGTGGCCCGCGGCGTCGGTGAGGCCCTGCGGGTTCCACAGCAGGATCGGCCGGCCGTTCACCAGCCAGGTCCAGGGGCCCGACTCCCACGGGTGCGGCGTGGACAGGCCGTTGTGGAAGGTCCACCACTCGGCGTGCATGTGCCACCAGGAGCGCAGCACGTCGGGGATCCACGGGAACGCCGTCTCCGGGTTGCGCTGCGCCCACCAGCGCCCCTGCGCCGTCTCGCCGAGGAACCACCCGGCGAAGCTCGCGACGTAGGTGAGCACCGGGACGGCGGCCAGCGCCCAGGTCGCGCCGGGCAGGCCGCGGCGCAGCGCCGTCGCCGTCGGCCTCGGGACCCCGGCCTCCCGCCACGCCTGCCGGTCCCACCACAGCGACAGCACGGCGCAGAACGCCAGGAACCAGATGCCGCTCCACTTCACCGAGCAGGCGCAGCCGAAGAGGAACCCGGCGGCGATCCGCCAGCCCCGCGGACCGAGGCGGAACCCGGTGGCCGGGACCGGCCGCGAACCGGCGACCCGGGCGCGCACCCGCTCGCGGTCGACCACCAGGCAGGCGACCGCGGCCAGCACGAGCACCTGCAGGAAGACGTCGAGCAGGCCGATGCGGGAGACGGTGAACGCGAAGCCGTCCAGCGCCAGCAGCAGCCCGGCGACCAGGCCGAGCAGCGTGGAGCCGGTCAGCCGCCGGGCCAGCCGGGTGAGCAGGACGACGGCGAGCGCGCCGGCCACCGCCGAGGGGAACCGCCAGCCCAGGCTCGTGTAGCCGAACACCTGCTCGCCGGCGGCGATCAGCCACTTGCCCAGCGGCGGGTGGACGATGAACGTGTAGCCGCGGTTGTACTCGTGGCCCCAGACCAGCAGGTCGTGCGCCTCGGGCGGGTAGTAGGCCTCGTCGAACAGCAGCGTGTCGGGGTAGCTGATGCCGACCAGCCGGCTGACCAGCGTCGCGACGCCGAGCACCGCGGCCAGGACCCACGACAGCAGCCGGTCGCCGGGCAGCGGCGGGACGCGGTCCACCCGCGGCCGGGGTGCCGGCCAGCGGCGTGCGGGACGGGCGGGGACGTCGTCCGGCGGGTCCCCGGCGCCCGTGCGCTCGGGAGCCAGGACCGCCATGCGCCTCAGGGTATGTGGGACGGCGGTGCGCCCCGGCGTGACAGGCTCGTCGTCGTGACCGGACGGCTCGTGCTCGGTGGTGCGCCCCTCGGCCAGCCCGGCGACGTCGGCCCGCGGCTGCGGCGGGTCATGGCCGAGGCCGACGTGCTCGCCGTCGAGGACACCCGCCGGCTGCACCGGCTGGCCACCGACCTCGAGGTCTCGCTCACCGGGCGGGTGGTCACCTTCCACGAGTCGGTGGAGCGCCAGCGGCTGCCCGGGCTGATGGCGGCGCTCGCCGACGGCGCGACCGTCCTGCTGCTCACCGACGCCGGCATGCCCTCGGTCTCCGACCCCGGGTACACGCTGGTGCGGGCCGCGATCGACGCCGGCGTGGAGGTCACCTCGGTGCCCGGGCCGTCCGCGGTGACGACGGCGCTGGCGGTGTCGGGGTTGCCGGTCGACCGGTTCTGCTTCGAGGGGTTCCTGCCGCGGAAGGCGGGGGAGCGGCGGTCGCGCCTGGCCTCGCTGGCCGACGAGCGCCGCACGATGGTCTTCTTCGAGTCGCCGCACCGGCTGGCCGAGGCGCTGACCGACTGCGCGGCCGCGTTCGGCGACTCCCGGCCGGCCGCGGTGTGCCGGGAGCTGACCAAGACGCACGAGGAGGTCCGGCGCGGGCCGCTGTCCGCGCTGGCGGAGTGGGCCGCCGACGGCGTGCGCGGGGAGATCACCCTCGTCGTCGCGGGAGCCACGCCGGAGCCGGTGTCGCTGTCGCCCGCCGAGCTGGCCGCGCTGGTGGCGGGGGAGGAGGCCGCGGGCGCCACCCGCAAGGACGCCATCCGCGCCGTCGTCACCCGCACCGGCCTGCCCCGCCGCACCGTCTACGACGCCGTCGTCGCCGCCAAGCCCTGAGGCCGCGGGGCGCGAGTGTGCGCCCGCCGGGGTCACGGGAGGTCCTGAGACCCCGACGAGCGCACGGTCGCGCCGGCCTGTGGACGACGCCGGCGAGCGGGTCCCCGGGTGCGGCACCGTGCGGCCGTGTCCCGTCCGCCGGTGCAGCCACCCGACCTCGTCGGTCGGCCCTTCCGCGGCACGGCGGCGGTGGCCCGGGGGCTGCTCACCCCCGAGCAGCTCCGTAGCAGCGCGTGGCGTCGGCTGTTCCGGGACGTCTACGTGCACCGCGACGTCCCACTGACCCACGAGGTGCGCGTGGCCGGGGCGGCGTTGCTGCTGCCCGGTGCCGTGGTGTCGGGCAGGAGCGCGGCAGTGCTCTGGGGCGTCGACCTCGCCGGGGCCCCCGACGACGTCGAGCTCACGCTGCCCCCGGGGCGGCACCCGGTCCGCGCGGCCGGCCTGCGCGTGCGCCGGGCGCGGCTGGTCCGGGAGGACGTCGTGCGCCGGCGGGGCGTCCCGGTGACCGTGCCGGAGGCCACCGCCCTCGAGCTGGCCGCGCGCCTCGAGGGGGACGAGGCGGTGGTGGCGGTCGACCGCCTGCTGGCCTCGGGTTTCGTCGACCTGGCGCCGCTGCGTGCCCGGGCGGCGGTGGCGACCGGCCGGGGCAGTGCGCGGGCGCGGGCGGTGTGCGCCCTGGCGGACGAGCGGGCGGAGTCCCCGCAGGAGACGCGGGTCCGGTTGCTGGTCGTCCGGAGCGGTCTGCCGGTGCCCGTCCCGCAGTACTCCGTGCGCGTGGACGGGCGGTTCGTCGCGCGCGTCGACCTCGGCTGGCCCGAACTCCGGGTCGCGGTCGAGTACGACGGCCGCTGGCACGCCGAGCCCGGTCAGTTCGCCCGCGACCGGCGGCGGCTCAACGCCCTGCAGGCAGCGGGGTGGACCGTCGTCTTCGTGACCGCCGAGGACCTCCACCGCCCCGACGAGCTCCTCGCCCGCATCAGGGGGGCGCTCGCGGCCGCGAGAGTGCGCCGGACGGGCTCATCGGGGCGCCCGTGACCCCGATCAGTGCACTCCGGGCCGGCCGCCGGGCGGGGTCAGAGCCAGCCGTTGCGCTTGAAGCCGCGGTAGAGCAGGGAGCAGGTCACGAGGATGACCAGCCAGACCATCGCGTAGCCCCAGCGCCAGTGCAGCTCGGGCATGTGCTCGAAGTTCATCCCGTAGATCCCGGCGATCGCGGTCGGGACCGCCACGATGGCCGCCCACGCCGAGATCTTCCGCATGTCCTCGTTGTCCGCCATCGACGTCCGCGCGAGCGAGGCCTGCAGGATCGACGACAGCAGCTCGTCGAGCCCGGCCACCTGGTCGCGCACCCGGATCGCGTGGTCGAGGACGTCGCGGAAGTAGGACCGCATCGGCTGCGGGACCGACTCGACCTGCCGCTCGGCCAGCTTGTGCAGCGGCACCTCCAGCGGCCCGACCGCCCGCCGCAGCGACATGAGCTCGCGCTTGAGCTGGTACAGCCGGCCGATGTCGTCGGTGCGCTCGGGGCTGAACACCGACGCCTCCAGCTCGTCGACGTCGTCCTGCACATGCTCGGCGACGTCGACGAAGGTGTCGACGACGTGGTCGGCCACCGCGTACAGCACCGCCGACGGGCCCAGGCACAGCAGGTCGCGCTGCTCCTCCAGCCGCTGCCGCAGCTCGGTCAGGTCGTTGTGGTCGCCGTGCCGCACGGTGATCACGTGGCGCGGGCCGACGAACACCATGACCTCGCCGGTGTCGACCACCTCGCTGGTCGCGGTCAGCTGCTCGTGCTCCACGTAGCGCGCCGTCTTGAGCACCATGAACAGGTCGTCGTCGTAGCGCTCCAGTTTGGGCCGCTGGTGGGCGTAGACGGCGTCCTCGACGGCGAGCGGGTGAAGCCCGTAGCGCTCGGCGATCGCGCCGAGCTCCGCCTCGGTCGGCTCGCACAGCCCGAGCCAGACGAAGCCGTCCCGCTCGACGGCGGCCTCCAGCGCCACCATCGGGTCCACCGGCGGCTCCCGGCGTCCCTGCACGTAGACGGCGCAGTCGACGATCGCGTCGACGCCCGCCGACCGCGTCGTCACCGGCCGCGGCGCCCCGGCCGGCCGCGGCCGCGTGGTCGGCACGAACGGCCCGGGAGGGGCGTCCTCCCGCTGGTCGGTCACCGGTGGGCCTCCTCCCGTCCCGCCGCCGCGACGGGGCGACAGCAGCGTAGGCGTGCGGGCTCGCGGCCCTCGTGCCACGCTGCCCGTGGGGCCGCCGCCGGTACCACCCGAGGAGGACGCCGTGGCCGCAGACTCGCGCCGGGTCAAGTCCGTCGAGGAGTCCATCCGCGACACCGACGAACCCGAACACCGGCTCAAGAAGAACCTCTCCGGCCTGGACCTGGCGGTCTTCGGCGTCGGGGTGATCATCGGCACGGGCATCTTCGTGCTCACCGGTGTGGTCGCGCGCAACCAGGCCGGACCCGCGGTGGCGGTCTCCTTCGTCGTCGCGGGCGTCGTCTGCGGGCTGGCCGCGCTCTGCTACGCCGAGTTCGCCTCCACCGTCCCGGTGGCCGGCTCGGCGTACACCTTCTCCTACGCGACCTTCGGCGAGTTCGTCGCCTGGATCATCGGCTGGGACCTCGTCCTCGAGCTGGCGCTGGGAGCGGCCACGGTGGCCGTGGGCTGGTCGGGGTACCTCAACCAGCTCCTGGACGACGTCGGCCTGGCGCTCCCGACGTCGATCGCGGGGGAGACGGCGTCGTTCAACGTCCCGGCGATCGTGATCGTGCTGGCGATGACCGCCGTCCTGGTGCTCGGCATCAAGCTGTCCTCGCGGGTCACCGCGGTGATCGTGGCCATCAAGCTGGCCGTCGTCCTGCTGGTGATCGTGGTCGGCGCGTTCTACCTCGTCGCCGACAACTACTCGCCGTTCGTGCCGCCCGCCGAGAACGCGGCCGACGGCGGCGAGAGCTGGCTGGACACCCCGCTGATCTCGGTGCTCACCGGCTTCAGCCAGGGCACCTTCGGCTGGGGCGGCGTCCTGGCCGGCGCGGCCATCGTGTTCTTCGCCTTCATCGGCTTCGACATCGTGGCCACCGCCGCCGAGGAGACCCGCAACCCGGCGCGCGACCTGCCCCGCGGCATCATCGGCTCGCTGGCCATCTGCACGCTGCTCTACGTCGCCGTGTCGCTGGTGGTCGTCGGCATGCAGAACTACACGGAGCTCAGCGAGAGCGCGCCGCTCGCCGGGGCGTTCGCCGCGAACGGGCTCACCTTCTTCTCCAGCATCATCTCGCTGGGTGCGCTCGCCGGGCTGACGTCCGTGGTGATGATCCTGATGCTCGGCCAGTCGCGGGTGCTGTTCGCGATGAGCCGCGACGCGCTGCTGCCGCGGTCGATCGGGACCGTGCACCCGCGGTACGGCACGCCCTACAAGATCACCATCGGCACCGGGATCGTCGTCGCCGTCCTGGCCGGGCTGGTGCCGCTCTCCGAGCTGGCCGAGCTGGTGAACATCGGGACCCTGTTCGCCTTCTTCCTCGTCTCCATCGGCGTGTGGATCCTGCGGCGCACCCGCCCGGAGCTGCCCCGCTCGTTCCGCGTGCCCCTGGTGCCGCTGCTGCCGATCGTCTCGGCGCTGGCCAGCCTGTGGCTCATGGCCAACCTGCCCACCGAGACCTGGCTGCGGTTCCTCGTGTGGATGGCCGTCGGCGTCGTCATGTACTTCGTCTACGGACGGCAACGCAGCCGCTTCGCCACCGGCTCGGCGCGGGCGGGGACCGGCAAGCGCCTCTGACGCTCACCCCGGGGGGTGAGGAGCGCTCCGCCGTCCCTCCTGCGCCGGCCCGCGCGGGACGACCTGACCGGTGACCGACGTCCCCGGCCAGGAGCAGACCCGTGGCGACCAGCGTCCTCGACGCACCCCTCCCCGCACCCGCACCGTCCGCGCCCCGGCGGTGGCCGGCGGCCGTGCTCGCGCTGGCCGCCGTCTGCGGGCTGGAGGCCGCGGCGCTGCTCGCGGCCGGGCTGACCGGGCTCGACGGGTTGTTCGCCGCCGCGTCGCGGCCGCCGGCGCCGGTCGTCGTCGTGGTGCTCGGCGGGTTGGCCGGCTGGATCGTGCTGTGCGCGGGCAGCGGCCTGGCGGCCCTCGAGGGCGGACGGCGTCTCGCGAACGGCCTGGCCTGCGCGGAGATCGTGGGCGTGGCGGCCCTGTTCGCCGTCAGCCTGGTCACCCCGCTGGTCGGCGACCTGCCGACGACGCTGCCGCTGCCGGCCGTCGCGCTGCTCGCGCTGGCGGTGCCGGTCGGCAAGCTGCTGCTCACCTCGGCGCCGGCCACCCTCGCCTGGGCCGCCGCGGTCCCGCCGCGCACCCGCCCGGCCGCCCCGGCGCGCCACCCGCGGCTGCGCGTGGCCACCGTCGCGGTGATCGGCGTCGCCCTCGGCGCCGTCGCGCTGAGCACGCCCGTCGCCGGCGAGCTCCCGCCCGCGAGCACCGTCGCCGGTCACTGACCGGGCGGGTGGCTGCCGCTCACTACGCTCGGTGTCGTGAGTGATCGGCACATCCTGACCGCCGTGGCCTGGCCCTACGCCAACGGCCCGCGGCACATCGGCCACGTCTCCGGCTTCGGCGTCCCCTCCGACGTCTTCAGCCGCTACCACCGCATGGCCGGGGACCGCGTCCTCATGGTCAGCGGCACCGACGAGCACGGCACGCCGATCACCGTCGCCGCCGACGCGGAGGGGGTGAGCCCCCGCGAGATCGCCGACCGGAACAACCGGCTGATCGTGGGCGACCTGCAGGCCCTCGGCCTGTCCTACGACCTGTTCACCCGCACCACCACGGTCAACCACGCCCGGGTCAGCCAGGAGATCTTCCTCGGCCTGCTCAAGAACGGGTACGTCTTCCCGCAGACGACGCTCGGCGCGATCAGCCCGTCCACCGGCCGCACGCTGCCCGACCGCTACATCGAGGGCACCTGCCCGATCTGCGGCTACGACGGCGCCCGCGGCGACCAGTGCGACAACTGCGGCAACCAGCTCGACCCCACCGACCTGATCAACCCGGTCAGCCGGATCAACGGCGAGACGCCGCGCTTCGTCGAGAGCGAGCACTACTTCCTCGACCTGCCCGCCTTCACCCGGTCCCTCGGCGACTGGCTCGACAGCCGCCGGGGCTGGCGGCCCAACGTGCTCAACTTCGCCAAGAACCTGCTCGAGGACCTCAAGCCGCGCAGCTACACCCGCGACATCGACTGGGGCGTGCCGATCCCGCTCGACGGCTGGCGCGACCGGCCCGACAAGCGCATCTACGTCTGGTTCGACGCCGTCGTCGGCTACCTGTCGGCGTCCATCGAGTGGGCCCGCCGGTCCGGGGACCCCGACGCCTGGCGCCAGTGGTGGCAGTCGCCCGACGCCGACGCCTACTACTTCATGGGCAAGGACAACATCGTCTTCCACGCCGAGATCTGGCCCGCGCAGCTGCAGGGCTACAACGGCGAGGGCGACAGGGGCGGCAGCCCCGGCTCGCTGGGCCGGCTGGCGCTGCCCACCGAGGTGGTCTCCAGCGAGTTCCTGACCATGGAGGGCCGCAAGTTCTCCTCGTCGCGGCAGGTGGTCATCTACGTCCGCGACTTCCTCGCCCGCTACGACGCCGACGCGCTGCGCTACTTCGTCGCCGTCGCCGGCCCCGAGACGCAGGACACCGACTTCACCTGGGCGGAGTTCCTCCGGCGGAACAACGACGAGCTGGTCGCCGGCTGGGGCAACCTGGTCAACCGGACGGTGTCGATGGCGGCGAAGAACGTCGGCGCCGTCCCGACGCCGGGGGACCTGACCGACGCCGACCGCGCCCTGCTGGCCTCGACGTCGTCGGCGTTCGGGCCGATCGGCGACCTGCTGGCCCGCAACCGGCAGAAGGCGGCGGCCACCGAGGCGATGCGGGTGGTCGGCGAGGCGAACAAGTACCTGTCCGACCAGGCGCCGTGGAAGCTCAAGGAGGACCCGGCCCGCCGGGACACCGTGCTGCACACCGCGCTGCAGGCGGTCAGCGACTGCAACGCGCTGCTCACGCCGTTCCTCCCGCACTCGGCGCAGAAGGTGCACGAGCTGCTCGGCGGCACCGGCGTGTGGTCGCCGGCGCCGCGCGTCGAGGAGGTCACCGACCTCGACGACGGCTCGCCGTACCCGGTCATCACCGGCGACTACGGCGACGCGCAGGCGGTGTGGGCCTCCCGCCCGCTGCCGTCGGGCACGCCGCTGTCCCCGCCCACCCCGGTGTTCCGCAAGCTCGACGAGTCGATCGTGGCCGAGGAGCTGGCGCGGCTGGAGGACGGGACGAAGTGAGTCGCTCGGCCGCGTCCCGCGCCAACCGGCGGGGCGAGCCGCCGCCGTCCCCGGAGCCGCTGCCGGCCCCGGCGGTCGACAGCCACACCCACCTCGACATCGTCCTGAACGGCTTCCGCACCGACGAGCCCGCGGACGACGACGCGGTGGACGCCGAGATCGCCGCCGCGGCCGCCGTGGGGGTCCCGCGGCTGGTGCAGGTCGGCGTCGACGTGCCGTCCTCGCGGTGGTCGGCGGAGCTGGCGGCCCGGCACCCGGGTGTGCTGGCCGCCGTCGCCGTCCACCCCAACGAGGCCGGGGAGGGCGCGGCCGACGACGGCGTGCTGGCCGAGATCGACCGCCTGGCGGCGCTGCCACGGGTGCGGGCGGTGGGGGAGACCGGGCTGGACCGCTTCCGCACCGGCCCCGAGGGCTGGGCGGCGCAGGAGGCCTCCTTCCGGGCGCACGTCCGGATCGCCAAGGAGCACGGGGTCGCGCTGGTCGTCCACGACCGCGACGCGCACGAGGAGGTGCTGCGGGTCGTCGACGACGAGGGCGCGCCGGAGCACGTGGTCATGCACTGCTTCTCCGGCGACGCCGCGTTCGCGACGGCGTGCGTCGAGCGCGGTTTCGTGCTGTCCTTCGCCGGGACGCTCACCTTCGGCAACGCCGGCTACCTCCGCGAGGCCGCCGCCCTCACGCCGCTGGACCAGCTGCTCGTCGAGACCGACTCGCCCTTCCTCACGCCGGTGCCGCACCGTGGCCGGCCCAACGCCTCGCGCCTGGTGCCGCACACCGTCCGGGCGCTGGCCGAGGTCACCGGCGTGGAGGTCGCGCAGCTCTGCGACGCCCTGACCCGGAACGCAGAGCGGGTCTTCGGGACCTGGGAGACCGGCCGGGGCGACTGACCCCGTCGGCGTTGCACACTGGTCTGCGTGGGTCGCCTCATCGCCGTCGTGCTGTTCATCGCCGTCCTGGTGCCCGGCGTGCTGCTCGCCCGCGCGTGGGCCCTGGCCGCCGGCCGCCGCGCCGTCGCGTCGGCGGCGATCGACTTCGCCACGCCCACCCCCGGGGGTGTGGCGACGCTGCAGCGGCAGGCCCAGCACGGCCGCCGCGTCCGCCGGCTGGGGTTGCTGCTCGGCGTCGTGGGGATCGTCGCCAGCGTCGTGATGTTCGCCGAGGCGTCGGTGTTCCTCTGGCTGCCCGCTCTCGTCGTCGGCCTGCTCACCGGCGTGCTGCTCGCGGAGGCGACCCGTCCGCGGCCGCGCTGGCGGCTGTCCGACCCCGCCCGCCGGCCGCGGCGCGGCGAGCAGGTCTCGCCGTGGCTGCTGTGGACCACGCGCGCCGTCGTGCTCGCGGAGGTCGTCGTGACCGTCCTGATGTGGCAGCGCGGCGAGCTCGCCGACACCGTCGCCTGGGTCGCGCTCCTGGTCCCGCTCGTGGCGTGGCTGCTGGCCGAGACGGCGCTGCTGCGGGTCCTCGTCCGCCCGCTGCCGGCCGAGGGCGCCGACGTGCCGGTCGACGAGGCGCTGCGCACCTGGACCGCGCACCTGGTCACCGCGGCGACGAGCGTGCTCGCGCTGCTGCCCCTCGGCAGCCTGCTGCTGGTCGCCGGCATCGACCTCGGCGACCGGGTGACCGAGAACGTCGACCTGCTGCCGGTCGCGCTGGTCGCCGGTGGGTTCGCGAGCCTGGCCGCGGGCCTCGCCGTCGCCGGCTTCCTGCTCACCTGGCTGCGCCCGGTGCGGGCGAACGAGCGGGCGCTCGCCGGCTGAGGCCTGCTGTGCTGCCCGGCCGGGGTACCGGTCACACCGTGACGTCGGTCACCGGCTGACCTCACCCACCGCATCCGTCACCGCTGTCACGTGCGGCGCGTCCCTCACGGTTCGTGTCGGCGCGGCTGCATGTCGACGTGTCGTCCCTCTGGTTCACTTCCTGCGCACCGTTGCTAGACGTGGCGCACTCGTTATCGTGTCGTGACTGACAGCCGGGGTGGGATCGCCGGACGGCGTCCGACGGTCCCGGGAGCCCCCGTGCTGTCGGCTGCCGCTCGGGTGTGCGACCCCCTGCCCGGTCCCTCGACCCCGTGGAAGTGTCGTGCCCCGAACGCTGAAGCTCGCCCTGTTCGCCCTGGTCCTGCTCGGGCTGGTCGGCGGCTCCGTGGCCTGGTCCGCCGCGCAGAAGTCGCTCACGCTCACCGTCGACGGGCAGGCCCGCGAGGTCAGCACCCACGCCGACACCGTCGGGGAGGTCCTCGAGGAGGAGGGCCTGCGGACGCAGTCGCACGACGTCGTCCTCCCGCGCCCCGCGGCCGCGGTGGCCGACGGCGACACGGTCGTGGTCAACCGCGCCCGTCCGCTGCAGCTCACCGTCGACGGCGTCACCCGCGAGGTCTACGTGACCGCGCTGTCGGTGGACGAGGCGCTCGACCAGCTCGGCTACCGCGCCGAGGACATGGTGCTGTCGGCCAGCCGCAGCGAGCGGCTCCCGCTCGACGGCATGGCGTTGTCGATCACCACCCCGAAGGCCGTCACGCTCGTCGTCGACGGCGCCACCCGCGTGGTGACCACCACCGCCGCCACCGCCGGCGACCTGCTCGCCGAGCAGGGCGTGACCCTCGGCGAGCACGACCGGACCAGCCTGTTCGCGACCCAGCCGCTGCTCAACGCCATGCGGCTGCAGGTCTACCGTGTGCAGGTGACCGAGCAGGTGGTCACCGCCCCGATCCCGCACCAGACGGTGCGCACCGACGACCCGGAGGCCTTCGAGGGCGACGAGACCGTCACCCGGCCCGGCGTCGACGGGGAGCAGGCCACCACCTTCCGCGTGACCGTCACCGACGGCGTCGAGACCGCCCGCGAGCAGCTGAACACCACGGTCACCCGCCCGGCGGTCGACGAGCAGGTCAGCATCGGCACGAAGGAGCGCCCGGCCCCGGAGCCCTCCACCAGCGGCCTGGACTGGGACGCGCTGGCGCGGTGCGAGGCCGGCGGCAACTGGTCCATCAACACCGGCAACGGCTACTACGGCGGCCTGCAGTTCAACCAGAGCACCTGGCTGTCCAACGGCGGCGGCCAGTACGCCCAGTACCCGCACCAGGCCACCCGGGAGCAGCAGATCGACATCGGGGAGCGGCTCTACGCCGCCCGCGGCGCCTCGCCGTGGCCGCACTGCGGTCGCCACCTCTGACCCCTGGAGAACACCCCGCTGAGCACTCCTCACGAGCAGGCCGACGGGCTGCTGGGCCCGGCCGCGATCCGCGAGCTGGCCCAGCAGCTCGACCTGCGCCCCACCAAGACGCTGGGGCAGAACTTCCTGCACGACGCGAACACCATCCGCCGGATCGTGCGCACCGCCGAGCTGCGGCCCGACGACGTCGTCCTCGAGGTCGGGCCGGGCCTGGGCTCGCTGACCCTCGGGCTGCTGCCGGCCGCCGCCGCGGTCACCGCCGTCGAGATCGACCCGCGGCTGGCCGCCCTCCTGCCGGCCACGGTGGCCGCCCGCCGGCCCGACCTCGCCGGCCGGCTGACCGTCGTCGAGGCCGACGCGCTGCGGGTGACCGAGCTGCCCGGGCCGCCTCCCACGGCGCTGGTGGCCAACCTCCCGTACAACGTGGCCGTGCCCGTCCTGCTGCACCTGCTCGAGCTGCTGCCCTCCCTGCGCCGGGCGCTGGTGCTCGTCCAGGCGGAGGTCGCCGAGCGGCTGGCGGCCCCGCCGGGCGGCGCCGTCTACGGCGTGCCGTCGGTGAAGGCGGCCTGGTACGGCACCGCCCGGCGGGCCGGCAACGTCGGCCGCCGTGTCTTCTGGCCCGAGCCCAACGTGGACTCCGGGCTCGTCGCGCTGGACCGGCACGACCCGCCGCCCGGCGACCGGGCCGCCACCTTCGCCGTCGTCGACGCCGCGTTCGCGATGCGCCGCAAGGGCCTGCGCGCGGCGCTGGCCCGCTGGGCCGGCAGCCCGGCCGCCGCCGAGGCCCGGCTGCGGGCGGCGGGCATCGACCCCGCGACCCGCGGCGAGCAGCTGTCGGTGGCCGACTTCGCCCGGCTGGCGGCGACCGCGCCGTGAGCTGGTCCTCCCCGGGCGGCCCCGGGCACACCCGCGGCGACGGCTCCGTGGCCGCGCACGCCCCCGCCAAGGTGAACGTGTCGCTGGCGGTCGGCCCGCTGCGCGAGGACGGCTTCCACGACCTGCAGACGGTCTACCTCGCCGTCTCCCTGCTGGACACGGTGACGGTGCGCCCCGGCGAGGGGCTGTCGGTGACGGTGACCGGCGAGGGCGCCGGTGGCCCCGACCCGGTGCCCACCGACCGGCGCAACCTCGTGTGGCGGGCCGCCGAGCTGCTCGCCGAGCACGCCGGGGTCGCCGCCGACGCCGCCATCGCCGTCGACAAGGCCATCCCGGCCGCCGCGGGGCTGGCCGGCGGCAGCGCCGACGCCGCGGCCGCGCTGGTGGCCCTCGACGCGCTGTGGGGGACCCGGGCCACCCGCGGTGACCTCACCGCGCTGGCCGCGCAGCTGGGCAGCGACGTGCCGTTCTCGCTGGCCGGCGGGGTCGCGCTCGGCAGTGGCCGCGGCGAGCGGCTCACCCCCGTCCTGGCCCGGCGGCCGTCGCACTGGGTGCTCGGCATCGCCGAGGGCGGGCTGTCGACGCCGGCCGTCTACGCCGAGCTCGACCGGCTGCGCGCCCAGGGCCGGGTGCCCGACGGCGCCGCGTTCCCCTCGCCCGAGCCGGTGGTGGCCGCCCTGCGCAGCGGCCCCGTGGACGCCCTCGCCGCGGCCCTGGCCAACGACCTGCAGGCGCCCGCCGTCTCGCTGCGCCCGGCGCTGCGCCGCGCCCTGCGGGGGGCCGTCGACGCCGGCGCCGCCGCCGCGGTGGTCAGCGGGTCGGGCCCGACCGTGGCCGCGCTGGCCCCCGACGAGGACGCGGCGGTGCGGCTGGCCGCCGTCCTGGCGGGGGAGGGCCTGTTCCGCACCGTCCGCGTGGTGCACGGGCCGGTGCCGGGGGCCCGCCTGGTCGGCTGAGCCTCAGTCGCCCCGGTGCCGCAGCGCCGGGTCGGGGTCCAGGTGCGCGAGCCCGTTGTAGGCGAGGTCCACCAGCCGGGCGGCCACCTCCGCCTTCCCCGGCGAGCGGGTCTCCAGCCACCAGTGGCCCACCTGCGCGACCATCCCGACCAGCGCCTGGCTGTAGAGCTCGGCCAGCCGCGGGTCGTGGCCGCGCGCGCCGAACTGCTCGCCGAGCGGGTGCTCGACCCGGCGGGCCAGCTCGCCGATCAGCGACGAGTACGAGCCGGGGGAGTCGCGGGAGAGCACGCGGAACCCGTCGGTGTCCTCCTCGACGTAGTCCAGCAGCGCCAGCGCCGCCCGCTCCAGCAGCGCCCGCGGGCTGCCGCCGGCGGCCAGGGCCGAGGTGAACCGCTCGAGCACCCGCGCCATCTCCCGGTCGACGACGGCGGCGTAGAGCCGCTCCTTGCCGCCGAAGTGCTCGTAGAGGACCGGCTTGCTCACGTCGGCGCGGGCGGCCAGCTCCTCGATCGAGGTGGCCGCGTAGCCGCGCTGCGCGAACACCTCCCGACCGACCGCCACCAGCTGCTCGCGCCGCTGGGAGCGGTCCATCCGCGCGCGTCGCCGGGGCGCGCCGGCGGTCAGGACGTCACGGCGCCGGCGGCCGGGACCCGCCGCTTGGCCGCCAGCCGGACCGGGTCGGGCCACTTGACCGAGTGCGCCCACCCGAGCTTCTCGAACACCCAGATGACCCGGGCGCTGATGTCGACCTGCCCGCGCAGCACGCCGTGCCGGGCGCAGGTCGGGTCGGCGTGGTGCAGGTTGTGCCAGGACTCGCCCGCGCTCAGGACCGCCAGTGGCCAGAAGTTGGTGGCGCGGTCCCGGGAGGCGAAGGGCCGGCTGCCCACCACGTGGCAGATCGAGTTGATCGACCAGGTCACGTGGTGCAGCAGCGCGACGCGCACCAGCCCGGCCCAGAAGAACGCCGTCCAGGCGCCGGTCCAGCTGCCGGTCACCAGGCCGCCGACCGCCGTCGGCACGGCCAGGCTGAGGAACGCCCAGAGGACGAACAGCCGGCTGGTGATCCGCAGGCCGCGGTCCTTGAGCAGGTCGGGGGCGTAGCGCTCGGCGTTGGTCTGGCGCCGGTCGAACAGCCAGCCGAGGTGGGCGTGCCACATGCCCTTGAGCAGCGCGCGGGTGTCGGTGCCGTACCGCCACGGCGAGTGCGGGTCGCCCTCGCGGTCGGAGAAGGCGTGGTGGCGGCGGTGGTCGGCCACCCACTGCACCACCGGGCCCTGCACGGCCATGCAGC
Source organism: Geodermatophilus sp. SYSU D00698 (assembly GCF_054050335.1). Classification (NCBI taxonomy): domain Bacteria; kingdom Bacillati; phylum Actinomycetota; class Actinomycetes; order Geodermatophilales; family Geodermatophilaceae; genus Geodermatophilus; species Geodermatophilus sp. SYSU D00698. The sequence goes on along the minus strand of NZ_JBJGZD010000002.1, from coordinate 95,643 downwards.
CGACGACCGCCAGCGCGATCCGCAGCGGGCGGCGGGCCTTGAACGAGCCGTGCGTGAAGTACCGGTGGTAGCCGACGGTCACCCCGAGCAGGGTGAGGAAGTAGAAGCCGACGGCCAGGCCGACGTCGAGCCAGGACAGCCCCCAGCCCCATGCCGCCGGCACGACCGCCGCCAGCGCGAGGAACGGCACGACGACGAACGCGTAGAGCGTGACCTGCTCCAGGTGCCCCTTCTCCTTGCCCAGCGCGTTGGGCGGCAGGCCCTTGTCCGGGTCTGCGGGACGGAAGGCCGTCGGCCGGGTGAGGGAAGGGGCGGACACGTGGCCTCCAGGGGTCGTCCGTCGCGGGCCGCGGTTCGACGGCCGGCGGCTCCGGGGCCGTAACCTACGTCACCGTAGGGAGGGCCGCTCCCCGAGGGGACGACGCGGTCCGGGCGGCTCCCGTGCCCGCCTCGGACGCGCCCCCTAGGCTCGTCCCACGCGCTGCCGTGCGGAGACGGCGCGCGGTGGGGGATGGGGTAATCGGCAGCCCGCCGGCCTTTGGAGCCGGGAGGTCTCGGTTCGAGTCCGAGTCCCCCAGCGACGTCCCACCCGGTCCCACCCGTCGTCGAGGAGATCCGTGAGCCCGCAGCAGTCCGTCGCCGCCGTCGTCGTCCTCGCCGCCGGTCAGGGGACCCGGATGCGGTCGACCACCCCGAAGGTGCTGCACGAGCTCGGCGGGCGCAGCATGCTCGGCCACGTCCTCGCCGCGACCGCACCCCTGGCGGCGGGCACCACGCTGGTCGTCGTCGGGTCAGGCCGCGAGGCGGTCGAGGAGCACCTGGCCGCCGTCGCCCCGGACGCCCGCGCCGTCGTGCAGGAGGAGCAGCGCGGGTCGGGGCACGCGGCGCAGGTGGCGCTGGAGGCCGTGCCCGACCTCGAGGGCCCGGTGCTCGTCGTCAACGGCGACTCGCCGCTGCTCACCACCGGCACCCTGGCCGCGCTCGTGGCGGCCCACCACGAGGCGGGCAGCGTCTTCACCGTGCTGACCGCCGAGGTCGGGGACCCCACCGGCCTCGGCCGGATCGTCCGGGGGGAGGACGGCGCGCCGCGGGCCATCGTCGAGGAGAAGGACGCGACCGCGCAGCAGCGGGCGATCCGCGAGGTCAACGCCGGTGTGTACGTCGCGAACGCCGCCACGCTGCGGCGGGTCCTCGCCGGGCTGTCCACCGACAACGCCCAGGGGGAGCAGTACCTGACCGACGCGCTGGCGCCGCTGGTCGAGGGGGGCGCCCCGGTGGCCGCCGTCGCGGCGCAGGACCCGGTCGACGTCCTCGGCTGCAACGACCAGCGGGAGCTCGCCGCGCGGCGGCGCACCCTCAACGACCGCGTCCTCGACGCGCTCATGGTCGCGGGCGTCACCGTCGTGGACCCGGCCACCACGTGGGTCGACGTCACCGCCTCCGTCCTGCCGGGGGCCCGGCTGCTGCCCGGCGTCCAGCTGCACGGGACGACGACGGTCGCGGCCGGCGCCGCCGTCGGCCCGGACACCACGCTGACCGACTGCACGGTGGGGGAGGGCGCCACCGTGGTGCGCACGCACGCCACCGGGGCCGAGATCGGGCCCGGGGCGGCGGTCGGCCCGTTCAGCTACCTGCGGCCGGGCACCCGGCTGGCGGCGCGGTCCAAGGTGGGCGCCTTCGTCGAGACGAAGAACGCCGTGGTCGGCGAGGGGTCGAAGGTGCCGCACCTGTCCTACGTCGGCGACGCCACGATCGGCCGCGGGGCGAACATCGGCGCGGCGACCGTCTTCGTCAACTACGACGGCGTGGCCAAGCACCACACGACGATCGGCGACGCCGTCCGTGTGGGGTCGGACACGATGCTGGTCGCGCCGGTCACCGTCGGGGACGGTGCCTACACGGCCGCGGGCTCGGTGATCACCCAGGACGTCCCGCCGGGGGCCATGGGTGTGGCGCGGGCCAAGCAGCGCAATGTGGCAGGCTGGGTGGGACGCCGTCGCCCGGGCTCCGCAGCCGCGCAGGCCGCGGCGGCAGCGACAGCAGCAGCGGCCGAGGACCCGGCCGGGAGCCGGCCCGCGGGCGACGCACCGGACCGGCCGGCGGACCCCGAGGCCACCCACGAGCAGTGAGGCAGTGAGCCGATGAGTGCGATCCGGCAGACCACCAGCAAGAGCCTGATGCTCTTCTCCGGCCGGGCGTACCCCGAGCTGACGGCCGAGATCGCCGGGCACCTGGGGGTCACGCCGACGCCGACGGCGTCCTACGAGTTCGCCAACGGCGAGCTGTTCGTGCGCTTCGAGGAGTCCGTCCGCGGCTGCGACGCCTTCATCGTCCAGAGCCACACGGCACCGATCAACACCTGGCTCATGGAGCAGCTGCTGATGGTCGACGCCGCCAAGCGCGCCTCGGCCAAGCGGATCACCGTCGTCGCGCCGTTCTTCCCCTACGCCCGGCAGGACAAGAAGCACCGCGGCCGCGAGCCCATCTCCGCCCGCCTGGTCGCCGACCTGTTCAAGACCGCCGGCGCCGACCGGCTGATGACGGTCGACCTGCACACCGCGCAGATCCAGGGCTTCTTCGACGGCCCGGTCGACCACCTCTTCGCCCTCGACCTGCTCGTCGACCACGTCAAGGAGCGCTGGGGCGACCGCGACATCACCGTCGTGTCGCCGGACTCCGGGCGGGTGCGCGTCTCCGAGCGGTGGAGCGACAAGCTCGGTGGCGTCCCGCTGGCCTTCATCCACAAGACCCGCGACCCGATGCGGCCCAACGAGGTCGTCGCCAACCGCGTCGTCGGCGAGGTCGAGGGCCGCGTCTGCATCCTGGTCGACGACATGATCGACACCGGTGGCACGATCGTGAAGGCCGCCGAGACGCTGTTCGAGGCCGGCGCCGCCGACGTCATCGTCTGTGCCACCCACGGCGTCCTCTCCGGCGCCGCGGTCGACCGGCTGAAGAACAGCAAGATCAGCGAGGTCATCGTGACCAACACGCTGCCGATCGAGCCGGCCCGTCAGTTCGACAAGCTCACCGTCCTCTCGATCGCCCCGCTGCTGGCCCGGGCGATCAAGGAGGTCTTCGAGGACGGCTCGGTCACCAGCCTCTTCGGCGGCGCCAGCTGAGCACCGGGTACGCTGGTCGGCGCCCGGCGAGGGAGACGGTCGCCCGTACTCCGTGATCGACGTGCGTGTGCTCCTGCGAGGTGTGCCGCGCCCGGCCGCCGGCCCCAGGCCCACCCGCTGTTGAGGAGCACACCACCGTGGCTGACTTCCGCCTCGTCGCCGAGGCCCGCACCGAGTTCGGCAAGGGCAGCGCCCGCCGGACCCGCCGCGCGGGCCGCGTCCCGGCCGTCCTGTACGGGCACGGCCAGGACGTCGTCCACCTGTCGCTGCCGGCCCGCGAGTTCGCCGCGGTGCTGCGCAACGGCGGCACCAACGCCCTGATCACCGTCGTCCTCGACGGCCAGGAGCAGCTGGCGCTCACCAAGTCGGTGCAGCGCGACCCGCTGACCCGCCAGCACGAGCACGTCGACCTGCTGGTCGTCCGCCGGGGCGAGCGCGTCACCGTCGACGTCCCCGTCGTCACCGTCGGCGAGTCCGGCCCCGAGACCCTGCTCAGCGTGGAGCTGAACACCGTCTCCGTCGAGGCCGAGGCCACCGCCATCCCCGAGACCATCGAGGTCGACGTCACCGGCCGCGGTGCCGGTGAGGGCGTGACCGCCGGCGACCTCCCGCTGCCGTCCGGTGCCACCCTGCTGACCGACCCCGAGGCCCTCGTCGTCAACGTCATGGGCGCCCCGACCGCCGAGCAGCTCGACGCCGAGCTCAGCGAGGCCGAGGCCGAGGCGGGCATCGAGCGCGAGGAGTCCGCGCCGGCCCAGGAGGCCGCCGGCGAGGGCGACGTCGTCCCCGAGCCGCTCGAGCAGGGCAGCGGCGAGTCGATCGAGTCGACCGAGAACAGCTGAGGTCCCCGCTGACCGAGAGCACGACCCGCAGGGGCGCCGGCACCGCCGGCGCCCCTGCGGCGTCCGCACCCTCCGAGGGGCCCTTCCTCGTCGTGGGGCTGGGCAACCCCGGCCCCTCCTACGCCGGCAACCGGCACAACGTCGGCGCCATGGTGCTCGACGAGCTCGCCGCCCGGGCCGGCGTGAAGCTCACCGCGGGCAAGGGCGCCCGCGCCCGGGCGCTGGCCGGTGAGGGGCGCCTGGCCGGCCGCCGCGTCGTCCTGGCCCGGCCGACGACGTACATGAACGAGTCCGGCGGCCCCGTGCGAGGGCTGCTCGACTACCACAAGCTGCCGGTGACCGACCTCGTCGTCGTGCACGACGAGCTCGACATCCCCTTCGCCGCCGTGCGCCTCAAGCGCGGCGGCGGGGAGGGCGGGCACAACGGGCTGCGCTCGATCAGCCGCTCCGCCGGGACGAGGGACTACCTGCGCGTACGGGTCGGCATCGGCCGGCCGCCGGGCCGCCAGGACCCCGCGGACTTCGTGCTGCGCGACTTCTCGGCCACCGAGCGCAAGGAGCTCGACCTGCTGGTCGCCGAGGCGGCCGACGCCACCGAGGAGCTGCTCACCCTCGGTCTCGAGGCGGCGCAGAACGTCGTCCACCCGCGCACCTGACCCTCCCCTTCGGGTGAACCGTCACTCTCCGCATTGACCCCTTCATGACGCTCTGTGAGTGTCCTTCCTGCATCGGGGGACACGACGGGGGTCGAGGCGTCGTGACGATGCACCGTCAGTGACGATCGTCTCCTCCGTGCACCCAGAGTGACAGGGGGAGACGTGCTGCTGGACCACTCCGGTTCCGGGTCGGGGACCATCACGGGGGCTCTGCCCCTCCCGCGCCGCGCCGCCGAACCGCGGCAGGCCCTGCGCGCCGTCGGCCGTCCCGTCACCCGCCGCTGGGCCGGGCGCTACTCCGCCGTCCTGCACCTGCTCGACCTCACCGCGGCGGTCCTGGCCACCGGCGCCGTCGTACTGGCCCACCCGGCCGGCACGTCGCCCGCGTCTCCCGTGGTCCTCACCGCCGCCACGCTCGTCCTCGCCTGGCCCCTCCTACTGGTGGGCACCGGCGCGCACGAGGAGCGGGTGTTCGGCACGGGCAGCGACGAGTACCGCCGCGTCGGCCGCGCGGGTTTCCTGCTCCTGGCCCTGACCTGCGTCGTCTCGTTCCTCGGGCAGCTGCAGCCCAGCCACGCGCTGGTGCTGCTGGGCGTCCCCGGGCTCACCGTCCTCACGCTCGCCGGGCGGTACGCCGCGCGGTGCGGACTGCGCCGGCTGCGTGCCCGCGGCGCGTGCACCAAGCGGGTCGTCGTCGTCGGCCGCGGCGGCGCCGTGGTCGAGCTGGCCACCGCGGTGCGTCGTCAGGGCTTCGCCGGGCTCGAGGTGGTGGGCGCCTGCGTCACCCCGGACAGCCGGGCGCGGGTCGCCGGCACCCTGGGCGTCCCGGTCGCGGGGCTCGACGACGTCGTCGCCACCGCCGCCCAGCTGGGGGCCGACACCGTCGCGGTGACCTCCGCCAGCGAGACCGCCGCCGAGTACCTGCGCCGGCTGTCCTGGCAGCTGGAGGGGACCGGCATCGAGCTGCTCGTCGCGCCCGGCCTCATCGAGGTCGCCGGCCCGCGGCTGCACATCCGTCCCTTCGAGGGGCTCCCCCTGCTGTCGGTCGAGCAGCCGCGGTTCCGCGGCTGGGGCCGGCTGGTCAAGGGCGGCGTCGACCGCGCCGCCGCCGCGGTCGCGCTGCTGCTCCTCGCGCCGGTCCTGCTCGCACTGGCCGTGGCGGTGAAGCTGGACAGCGCGGGACCGGTCCTCTACCGCCAGGAGCGGGTGGGCGTGAACGGCCGCAGGTTCACCATCCTCAAGTTCCGCAGCATGACCGTCGACGCCGACCGCCGGCTGGGCGAGCTGCTCGAGCGCAACGAGGGCGACGGGCTGCTGTTCAAGATGCGGGACGACCCCCGCGTCACCCGCGTCGGGCGCTGGTTGCGGCGGTTCTCCCTCGACGAGCTGCCCCAGCTGTTCAACGTGCTCGGCGGGTCGATGTCGTTGGTCGGGCCGCGGCCGCCGCTGCCGGCCGAGGTCGAGCGCTACGACTCCTCGGTGAGCCGCCGGCTGCTGGTCAAGCCGGGACTGACCGGCCTGTGGCAGGTCTCCGGCCGCAGCGACCTGTCCTGGGAGGAGGCCGTGCGCCTCGACCTCCGCTACGTGGAGAACTGGTCGCTCGCCCTCGACACGCTGATCCTCGCCAAGACCGTCCGCGCGGTCGTCACCAGCTCCGGCGCCTACTGAGCCGTCCTCACCCCCGCCTCACCCCCGGCCCACCCGGCCGGGGGACGAGCCCGGACCCCCTCGCTCACCAGCATCGACGTCGGACCTCCTGCGGAGGTCCGACGTACCGACCGTGCGCCCGCGAGGCGCCGCACCCCCGGAGGACCGACCAATGGCCCGCACGAGCATCGCCATGGTGGGGACCCGTGGCGTCCCCGCCCGCTACGGCGGCTTCGAGACGGCGGTCGAGGAGGTGGGCCGCCGGCTCGTCGAGCGCGGGCACCGGGTGGTCGTCTACTGCCGCACGGTCCCCGGCGCTGCCGGGCCGCCGCCGGCCGGGCACCTCGGCATGGAGCTGGTGCACCTGCCCGCCGCCCGCCGCCGGTCGCTGGAGACCCTCAGCCACACCGCCCTGTCGGTCCGGCACCTGCTGGCCCACCGCACCGACGCCGCGATCGTCTTCAACGCGGCCAACGCCCCGCTGCTGCCGCTGCTGCGCGCCGCCCGCATCCCGGTCGCCACGCACGTCGACGGCCTCGAGTGGAAGCGCGCCAAGTGGGGCGGCGCCGGCCGCCGCTACTACCGGACCGCCGAGGCGCTGGCCGTGCGCTGGTCCGACGTCCTCATCGCCGACGCCGAGGGCATCGCCGAGTACTACCGCGAGGCCTTCGCCGCGCCGACGACGCTGCTCACCTACGGCGCCCCGCTGATCGCCCCGGGCGCGCACCGGCTGGCCGAGGTCGGCCTCGAGCCCGGCGGCTACCACCTGGTGGTGGCCCGGTTCGAGCCGGAGAACCACGTCGACGTCATCGTCGAGGGCTACGCCGCCAGCGACGCCGCCAAGCCGCTGGTCGTCGTCGGCTCGGCGCCCTACAGCGACGACTACACGCGCCGGGTGCACGCACTCGCCGACGAGCGGGTCCGCTTCCTCGGCGGCGTCTGGGACCAGGAGCTGCTCGACCAGCTCTACGCCAACTGCGCGACCTACCTCCACGGCCACTCGGTCGGCGGCACCAACCCCTCGCTGCTGCGCGCCATCGGCGCCGGTGCGGCGGTCACCGCCTTCGACGTGTCCTTCAACCGCGAGGTCGTCGCCGACGCCGGCCGCTTCTTCCGGACCCCGGCCGACGTCGCACGCGAGCTGGCCGCCGCCGAGGCCGACCACGACGGCGTCGCGCGCGACGGCGCCCGCTCCCGCGAGCTGGCCGCCGGCTACGACTGGGACCTGGTGGCCGAGGGCTACGAGCGGCTGGCCCTGGACCTGGCGGCCCGCCGCTTCCCGGCGCGCCGGCCCAGCGGCCGCCGGGCCGGGACCGACGCCGACCGGCCGCTCGCGCGCCCGGCGCCCGAGCCGCCGCGCGGCACCGTGGTGCCGCTCCCCGTCCCGGCGCCGTCGCCGGCGTGGGACGAGCTGCGGGCGGCGCAGCGGTGACCGGGGACGACGCCCGCCGCGGGCGGGGCAGGGGGGAGGACGCCGTGACGGGCCCGGGAGGGAAGGGGACCGCGCGGTCGCAACGGCGGCTGCTGCTCGGCGCCGGGGGCGCCGTGCTGGTCGCCCTGGTGGCGCTGGTGCTGGTGCTGACCGGCGGCGGGGGCGACGACGGCACGGCCACGGCCGCCACACCGGGCGCCTCGACGACGGCCGCACCCGCCGCGCCGACGACGACGGCACCGGGGGAGACGGTCGCCCCGCCGCCCGCGACGCCGACACCGACCGGCCCGACCGAGGACGTCGACGAGCCGCCGCCGTCCTCGCCGGAGGTGCCGCTGGACGCCCCGGCGGCGGTGGGCAACGGCATCGTCGCCACCATCGGCGCGATCGAGGCGATCGACGGGACCGCGGTCGGCCCGGGCAACATCGCCGGCCCGGCGCTGCGGGTGACCGTGCGCATCGAGAACGGCACCGCCGAGGCCGTGTCGCTCGACGGCGTCGCGGTGAACCTCTCGTACGGCCCCGAGCGCACCCCGGCCTCCCCGCTGGACGACCCCTCGCAGGTGCCCTTCGTGGGGTCGGTGGAGCCGGGGTCGACCGGTGAGGGCGTGTACGTCTTCAGCGTGCCGGCCGACGTCCGCGACTCCGTCACCGTCGAGGTCGGCTACCAGGCCGGCGCCCCGCTGCTGCTCTTCACCGGCGCGGTCTGACCCGCGCCTCCCGCACGATCCGACGACCCGTCGCCGCACCCGCGGCGACGGGTCGTCGGCGTTCCCGGGACCTCCCCCCATGGGGTCAGCTCCAGTGACGTTCGGTGACGAGCCGGGAGGGTCCCGGCTGCGAAGACGCAGCTGACCACCGTATCGGGTGTCACCTTCACCCCTTGCTGCCGCCGTGATCGTCACGGACAGTGTTCGCCGACCGTCCCATCGGACGTGGTCGCAGCGGAACTGAGCGGGGGGACTCATGCGAGTCGTGGGGAGAGGCGTGCGCACGCGCGCCATGGCGGCGATGGCGGCGCTGGGGGTGACCGCAGCCAGCTGGGCCCTCGTGGTCCCGGGCACCGCGCACGCCGACTCGGCGCCGGCGCCGGTGGCGGCGACGAACCCGACCACGGTGTCGGCCGACGGGCTGCCGACGGTGCAGATCAACGGCGTCGTCTGGTCACAGGTCGTCGTCGGCAACACGGTCTACGCGGCCGGGCAGTTCACCCGGGCCCGTCCCGCCGGGTCGGCGCCGGGCGTCAACGAGACGGTGCGCAACAACCTGCTCGCCTACGACATCCGGACCGGCGAGCTCGTCGCGGGCTTCGCACCGAGCCTCAACGCGCAGGCGATGGTCGTGGCCGCCTCCCCGGACGGCACCCGGCTCTACGTCGGCGGTGACTTCACCACGGTCAACGGCGTGACCCGCAACCGCATCGCGGCCTTCGACACCCGCACCGGCGCGCTGGTGGACACGTTCCGGCCCAGCGTCAACGCCCAGGTGCGCGCGATCGCGGCCACCGACACCACCGTCTACTTCGGCGGCAGCCTCACCGCGGTCGGCAGCGTCAGCCGGACCCGGCTGGCCGCCGTCCGCGCGTCCGACGGCGGCCTGCTGCCCTGGGCGCCGACGCCGGGCGTCGGCCCGACCGGCCGGCCGTGGAACCGCGACGGCAACACCGCCACGAGCAACGCGGCGATGGCGCTGGTCGTGACCGGCAACGGCTCGCAGGTCGTCGCCGCCGGCCGCTGGGACACGATGGGCGGGGTGCGCGCCACGGCGATCACCGCGCTCGACCCGGTCACCGGCGCCAACCGCGGCTACCAGATCAACACGATCCTGACCAACCAGGGGATCAACTCGGCCGTCTACAGCCTGTCGACCGACGGCGCCAACGTGTACGGCACCGCCTACGACTACTGGGGTCCGGGCAACCTCGAGGGGTCCTTCTCGGTCCGCGCCACCGACGGTGCGATCAACTGGGTGAGCACCTGCTTCGGCGACTCGTACTCGAGCTTCCCGATGAACGGCGCGCTGTACCACGCCGCCCACCCGCACCACTGCGCCGAGATCGACGGGTTCCCCGAGCAGGCGCCGCGGGTCAACAAGTTCGCCATGGCCGTCTCGCTGGCCCCGGCCAGCAGCGGCGGCGCCGCGCACCGGCTCTACGGCGGTGCCTGGGTCGGCAAGCCGGCGCCGGCGCAGCTCGCCTGGTTCCCGAGCATGCCCAGCGGCACGTACACCGGTCAGTACCAGGCCGGCTGGAGCGTCAGCGGCAACGGCCAGTACGTCGTCTACGGCGGTGAGTTCCAGCGGGTCAACGGCGTCGCGCAGCAGGGTCTCGTGCGCTTCGCGCTCCCGTCGTCGGCGCCGAACCGGATCGGTCCCGAGGTCGGCCCCGTACTCAACCCGGCCGTCACGTCGCCGGCCGTCGGCACCGTGCGCGTGGCCTGGCGGGCGACGTCCGACCCGGACAACGCGAACCTGACCTACCGCGTCATGCGCTCGGACCGCACCGCGCCGGTGTTCACGACCACCGCCGCCTCGATGTGGTGGGACCGGCCGGGGCTGGCCTGGGTGGACCGGGACGTCGTCCCCGGGCAGACCTACACCTACCGGATCGTCGCGGTCGACCCGTTCGGCAACACCGCGTCCGGCACGAACGCCACCGTCACGGTCGCCTCGGCCGCCCCGGCCGGCAGCGCCTACGCCGGCACCGTCCTCGCCGACGCGCCGCGGCACTACTGGCGGCTCGACGAGGCCGCCGGTGCGCGCCGCTCCGCCGACCAGGCCGGCACCGACGACCTGCTGTTCGGCACCGGCGTGACCCAGGGTGGCGCCGGGGCGCTGGGCGGCGCCGTGCCCGGGGCGTCGGCGACCTTCAACGGCACCGAGCAGGGCACCGGTGCCCAGTCCACCCGCAGCCAGGCGCCGGACACGATGAGCGCCGAGCTGTGGTTCAGCACCCGGTCGACCACCGGGGGCGTGCTCATGGACTTCACCAACGTCGAGACCGGCAGCACCGGCGGCGCGCACGACCGGTTGATCCACCTGGACCCCTCCGGCCGGCTGCTGTTCTCGGTGTGGCCGGGGTCGGTCGCCACCGTCTCGAGCACCCAGGCGTACAACGACGGCGCGTGGCACCACGCCGTCGCGACGATGGGCCCGGCCGGGATGGCCCTGTACGTCGACGGCGCCCTGGTCGGCACCAAGGCGGACACGCGCTCCGGACAGGTCTTCCGCGGCCTGTGGCGGGTCGGCGGTGACGGCCGCTGGGTCGGCAGCACCGACTGGTTCAACGGACGGCTCGACGAGGTCGCCGTCTACGGGACCCAGCTGACCGCGGCGCAGGTGCAGCGGCACTGGACCGTGGGCCGGACCGGCACCGGTGGCGCCAACGCCGCCCCGACGGCGTCGTTCACCCCGGCCGCCACCGGGCTGACCGCGTCCTTCGACGGCCGCGCCTCGGTCGACCCGGACGGCACGATCGCCCGGTACGACTGGACCTTCGGCGACGGGACGACCGGCACCGGGGCCACGGCCGAGCACACCTACGCGGCCGGCGGCACCTACACGGTGCGGCTGACCGTCACCGACGCGGCCGGCGCGACCGGCTCCACCGAGCGGACGGTCACGGTCACCGCGCCGGCGGCCAACCAGCCGCCGACCGCGGCGTTCACCGCCTCGGCGACCGGCCTGACCGCGGCGGCGAGCGCGGCGGACTCCACCGACCCCGACGGCACGCTGACCGGGTACGCCTGGCAGTGGGGTGACGGGGCCACCGGCACCGGCGTCTCCGCCACGCACACCTACGCGGCGGCCGGCACCTACACGGTCGGGCTCACGGTCACCGACGACCGGGGCGCGACGGCGACCACCACCCGCGAGGTCACGGTCACCGCACCGGCCGGCCCGGCGGTGCTGGCCGGTGACACCTTCACCCGCACGGTGAGCGGCGGCTGGGGCAGCGCCGACGTCGGTGGCGCCTGGACGGCGACGGCAGGGGCGACCCGGCTGTCCGTCACCCCCGGCGCGGCGGCGCTGAACCTGCCGGTGGCCGGCAACAACACCGGCGCGCAGCTGGCCGGCGTCTCCGCCACGGCGGTCGACGTCCGGACCGCCTTCACCCTGGCCGCCACCCCCACCGGCAACGGCACCTACGTGTACGTCGGTGGCCGGCGGGTCGGCGCCGACGAGTACCGCGTGGGCGTCCGGGTGCTGCCCGACGGCCGGGTCGGCCTGACGCTGTCGCGGCTGGCCGGCGGCGCGGAGGCCTGGCCGGGCGGTGAGGTCCTGCTCCCGGCGGGCACCTGGACGGCCGGGAACGCGCTCAACGTGCGCGTCCAGGTGAGCGGCACCGGCACCACGACCGTCCGCGCGACGGTGTGGGGTGCGGGCACCGCCGAGCCGGCCGCGCCGCAGCTGACCCGCACCGACACCACGGCCTCCCTGCAGGCCCCGGGGTCGGTGAGCCTGGCGGCCTACCGGCCGTCCGCCGCGACCGCCGCCCAGGTGGTGCGCTTCACCTCCTACTCGGTGACCGCCGGGCAGTGAGCACCCTCCCGGGCGGGCCGTCCTGCGACGGCCCGCCCGGGACCGACCCTCCGTCCGACAGAGGCCCGTCACCCACGGTGACGGGCCTCGCTCCTCGGAGGGGGAGACCGCGCGGTCCTGCCCCCTGCGGGTGAGGGCGCCCGCGCAGCCCTCCCGGCGGCCCAGCCGGCCCGGCGATGCTGCTGGGCAAGCCACGACGCCGCGCACCCGTGCCGGCGTCCCCCGACCGGTCCCGGTCGCAGAACCACGGAGGCCCCCCGGTGGACCACTCCAGCGCCGCACTCGCCGTCCCGCGCCCGGGGCGGCCCGGTGGCGAGAGCCTGCGCGCGACGCTGCGCCGGCTGTCCTCCGCGCAGAAGGGGGCGGCCGGCGCGCCGGCCTACTCGCGTTTCGTCAACCGCCCGCTGGGCCGGGTGTTCGCCGCCCTGGCGTTCCACGCCGGGTTCACCCCGAACGCCGTCACCGCGGTCAGCGGGGCGACCACCGCCACCGGCATCGTCGCGCTCGCGCTCGCGCCGCCGTCGGTGCCGACGGCGCTGGCGGTCGCCGCCTGCCTCGTCCTCGGCTACGCGCTCGACGCCGCCGACGGGCAGCTCGCCCGCCTGCGCGGCGGCGGCTCGCCGGCGGGGGAGTGGCTCGACCACATGGTCGACGCCGCCAAGGCCTCCGGCCTCCACCTGGCCGTGCTGGTCGGGCTGTACCGGTCCACCGACGTCGACCCGGTGCTGCTCCTGGTCCCGCTCGGCTACTGCGTCGTCGACGCGGTCACCTACTTCGGCACGATGCTCAACGAGGCGCTGCGCGCGCAGCACGGCGTCGCCACCCGCGCCCAGCCCACCGCCCAGCGGGTGGGCGTCGGCCGCTCCCTGCTGACGCTGCCGACCGACTACGGCCTGCTGGCCTGCACCTTCGTGCTCTACGGGTGGACCGCGGTGTTCGTGCCGGTCTACACGGTCCTCTTCCTCGCCGCGGCCGGGTTCCTCGCGCTGGCCTCGGTGAAGTGGTTCCGGGAGATGGGCCGGCTGCCGCGATGAGCCGCCCGCGGCTGCTCGTGGCGCACCCCGCCGCCGAGCTCTACGGCGCCGACCGGATGCTGCTGGAGTCGGCGACCGCGCTGGCCACCCGCTTCGACGTCACCGTCGCCCTGCCCGGGCCCGGCCCGCTGGTCGCCGAGCTGGAGGCCCGCGGGCTGCGGGTCGAGCTGTGCCCGATGCCGGTGCTGCGCAACTCCGCGCTGCGCCCGCGCGGGTTCCTGCGGCTCGTCGCCGACGCCGTCCGGGGCGCGCTGCCCGCGCTGAGGCTGCTGCGCGCGCACCCCGCCGGCGTGTACGTCAGCACGCTGACCCTGCCGTCGTGGCCGCTGCTGGCGCGGCTGGCCGGCCGGCGCTCGGTGGACCACGTGCACGAGGCCGAGCGCTCGGCGCCACGGCTGCTGCGGCGGGGGATGGCGCTGTGCCCGGCCCTGTCCGACCGCGTGGTCGCCAACAGCCGGTTCACCCTGGACACGCTGGCCGAGGTGTCCCCGCGGCCGGCCCGGCGCGGCGCGGTCGTGCACAACGTCGTCCGCGCGCCGGAGGAGGTCGTGCCCCCGCGGGTGGCCCTCGACGGCCCGGTGCGGCTGCTCTACGTCGGCCGGCTGTCGCCGCGCAAGGGCCCGCAGGTCGCCGTCGCCGCGCTGCGGGACCTGCTCGACCGCGGCGCCGACGCCTCCCTGACGCTGCTCGGTTCGGTGTTCCCCGGCTACGAGTGGTTCGAGGCGGAGCTGCGGACGACCGTGGCCGGGGCCGGGCTGGAGGAGCGGGTCACCTTCGCCGGCTTCCGCGCCGACGTGTGGCCGCACCTGGCCGACGCCGACGTCGTCCTCGTGCCGTCGGTGGGGGACGAGTCCTTCGGCAACACGGCCGTGGAGGCCGTGCTCGCCGCCCGCCCGCTCGTGGTGAGCGCGCACAGCGGGCTGCGGGAGGCGGTCGACGGCTACCCCGGCGTGCAGGCCGTCGCCCCCGGCCGGCCGCAGGCGTGGGCCGACGCCGTCGCCCGGGTGGCGGCCGACTGGCCCGCCGCCCGCGCGGCCGCGCTGGCCGGCGCCGCCGAGGCCCGCCGCCGGCACACCCCCGAGCGGTTCACCGCCGAGCTGCTGGCCGCCGTCGGCGTGCCCGCCGCGGCGGTCCCGGTGCCGGTGGCCGCCCCTCCCTTCGGGTGACGGGACCCGCACGGGTGATGACGGTCGGTCAGCCCGCGCTGTGCACTCGCCGGGCAGAGAACGTCACCAGGGGGATCTCGCCATGACAGTGATCGGCTACGCGCCGGGCGCCTACGACCTGTTCCACATCGGGCACCTGAACATCCTCAGGCACGCCGCGGCGCACTGTGACCGGCTGATCGCGGGCGTGGTGTCCGACGAGATGCTGCTGCTCACCAAGGGCCGGCTGCCGGTGGTCCCGCTGCCCGAGCGCCTGGAGATCGTGCGCAACCTGCGCTGCGTCGACGACGTGCACGCCGAGGTCGTCCCGGACAAGATCGACACCTGGCGCGAGGTCGGGTTCGACGTCATCTTCAAGGGCGACGACTGGCGCGGCACCCCCAAGGGCGACCGGCTCGAGCGCGACTTCTCCGCCGTCGGGGTGGAGGTCCGCTACTTCCCGTACACGATGCACACCTCGAGCACGGTGCTGCGGCGCGCGCTCGCGGCCCTCGACGCCCAGACGGCGGTCGACGGCGGCGTCCTCCGGTGACCGGCGGCCGCTCCCGGCTGCCGCTGCCGCCGGTCCTCATGTACCACTCGATCAGCCCGTCGGCCGAACCCGACCCGCACGCCCTGCGCGTCCACCCCGCGCGGCTGGACCGGCACCTGGGCCTCCTGCGGCGGCTGGGCCTGCGCGGCGTCCCGCTCACCGAGCTGGTGCGGGCCGCCGAGCGCGGCGCGGCCGCCGGCCTGATCGGCCTCACCTTCGACGACGGCTACACCGACTTCCTCGACCACGCCGTCCCGGTGCTGCGGCGGCACGGCATGGCCGGCACCGTCTACGCGGTCGCCGGGCTGCTGGGCGGCACCAACGACTGGGACACCGGCCCGCGATTCCGGATCATGGACGCCGGCCAGCTCCGCGCGGTGGCCGCGGCCGGCCAGGAGGTCGGCAGCCACACCCTCACCCACGCCCGGCTCGCCGGGGCCGACCCCGCGGTGCTCGCCGCCGAGGTGGGGGAGAGCCGGCGGGTGCTCGAGGACGTCCTGCAGGCCGAGGTGCCGGGCTTCTGCTACCCCTACGGCTCCTACGACGACGCCGCGGCCGACGCCGTCCGGGCCGCGGGCTACGACAACGCCTGCGTCACCGGCGACTACGAACCCGGCGACCGCGTCACCCTGCCGCGCTGCTACGTGTCCCCGCGGGACACCCGGGCGCACCTCGTCGCCCGCCTGGTCCGGCACTCGGTGCGCCTGCGCCGCGCCGTCGCCCGCGACGCCGCGCGCCCGGCCGCCCCGGTCGCGGGGGCCGGCCGGTGACCCTCACCGCCGAGCGGCCCACCGGGCAGCAGCCGCGGGAGGAGCGCCCGGCGGCGTCGCCGCACCGCTTCCGCGCCGACGTCGAGGGCCTGCGCGCCGTCGCCGTCGGCCTGGTGCTGCTCGACCACGTCCTCGGCCGGCCCTCCGGCGGGTTCATCGGGGTCGACGTCTTCTTCGTCATCTCCGGCTTCCTCATCACCGGGCTGCTGGTCCGGGAGCGCGAGCGGACCGGGCGGATCTCCTTCCGCGCCTTCTACGTGCGGCGCGCCCGCCGGCTGCTGCCGGCCGCGGTGGCGACCCTCGCGGCGACGTCGCTGGCGGCCTGGCTGCTGTTCCTCGGCGGCCGCCTCCAGGAGACCCTGACCGACGCGGCCTGGGCGCTGGCGTTCGGCGCCAACGTGCACTTCGCGCAGCAGGGCACCGACTACTTCCAGCAGACGGCGGCCCCCTCGCCGGTCCAGCACTTCTGGTCGCTGGCGGTCGAGGAGCAGTTCTACCTGGTCTGGCCGCTGCTGATCCTGCTCGTGGTGGCCGTCGCCGGACGGGGGCGCTCCGCGCGGCCGCTGCTGGCCGTGGCCTTCCTCGCCGTCGTCGCCGCGTCGTTCCTGTGGTCGGTGCACGCCAGCGCCGTCTCACCGACGACCGCGTACTTCTCCACGTTCACCCGCGCCTGGGAGCTCGGGGCCGGCGCCCTGGTCGCCGTCACGGCGACGCAGCTGCGCCGGCTGCCCGGCGTGCTCCGCGCCGCGCTGGCCTGGGCGGGGCTGCTCGGCGTCCTGGCGTCGGCGGCCGTGATCACCTCGGCCGACCCCTTCCCGGGCTCCGTCGCCGCCCTGCCGGTCCTCTCTGCCGTCCTGCTCGTGGCCTTCGGCGACGCCCCCGGCGGGCCGGGCACCCGCTGGGTGCTGGGCAGCGCGCCGGCCCGGTTCCTCGGCCGGATCTCGTACTCGCTCTACCTGTGGCACTGGCCGGTCGTGGTCCTCACCGCCGCCGTCCTCGGCGCCGGGACGCCGACCACCGCGGTCGTCGCGATCGTCGTGTCCCTGGTCCTCGCCACGGTCTCGTACCTAGCGATCGAGCAGCCGGTCCTGCACTCGGGCTGGCTGCTGCCCGGCGGGCGGCCGCCCGGGCCGCAGCACCGGGCCGCCGCCGTGCGCCGCCGGGGACGGCTCGTCGTCGCCGCGACGGCGACCGTGCTCGTCGTCGGCGGCGCCGGGCTGACCGTCGCCTTCCCGCCCGGCCGGCTGGACGCGCAGGCGGTGGCCGCGGCCGGCGCGGCGGCGCAGGCGGCCACCGAGGGCGACCCGCTGACCCGCGAGCTCCGCGCGTCGGCCGCCCTCGTGGCCTGGCCCGCGGACCTGCAGCCGGCCCTCGACGAGCTCCCCGGCTACCTCGAGGAGCAGTGGAGCGGCGGGTGCTTCGACGTCGGTGACTGGAACGCCGACCGGTGCGTGTTCGGCGACCCCGGCGCGCCGCACTCCGCGGTGCTGCTCGGCGACTCGGTCGCGGGCGCGTGGCTGCCCGCCCTGCGGGCGGCCGTGGAGCCGCAGGGCTGGTCGATCCGGACGCTGACCATGGGCCAGTGCCCGAACGTGGACGCGGTGACCCTCTACCAGGGCCGGCCGTTCACCGAGTGCGCCGAGCACCGCGAGTGGGCCCTGGACCTCATCGACCGCACGCGGCCCGAGCTCGTCGTGCTCAGCCACACCTACGACACCCGGCTCGCCGACCCGGACGCCGACAAGGCGGCCGTCTGGGAGCAGGGGATGACCTCGGTGGTGCAGCGGGTCCAGCGGTCCGGCGCGCGCGTCGTCGTGCTGACCGGCCCGCCCTCGGGCGCGAACCTGCAGACCTGCGCGACCACGGTCAGCACCCCGGCGGACTGCGTGCAGGAGCCGCCGCGGCGCTTCCTGCAGCAGGTGGCCGTCGAGGAGGACGTGGCGGAGGCGACCGGGGCCACGTTCGTCGACCCCGAGCGCTGGTTCTGCGTCGACGACCTGTGCCCGGCCGTCGTCGGGTCCACCCCGGTCTACGCCGACGGCCTGCACATGACCGCCGAGTACGCCGAGCGGATCGCCCCCGAGGTGGGGGCGGCCGTCCTCGGGACCGCGTAGGTGGCCGGCGTGGGACCGCGCGGCCGGGCCGCCGGGGCCCTCGTGGGACAGGGCACCCAGGCGCTGGCCGGCCTCGTCCTGCAGGTCGCGGCCGCCCGCGAGCTGGGCGCCGCGGGGCTGGCGGTCTTCTCGCTCGCCTACGGCGCGCTCGTCCTGGCCACCGCCGTGTCCAGCGGCCTGGTCGGCGACTCGCTCACCGTGCTGGACCGGCACGACCCCGGGATCCGCGCGGGCCTGCACGTGGGCGCGGTGATCGTCGCGGGCGCCGCCGGCGCGGCCGGCTGCCTGCTCGCCGTCGTCAGCGGGGCCCTGCCGCTGTGGGCGGCGCTGCTCGCCGGGCCCGCCGTCGTCGCCTTCGTCGTCGAGGACGCGCTCCGCCGGCTGCTCATGGCCGCGGGCCGGTTCTGGTCGCTGCCGGCCGTCGACGTCACCGCCCTCGTCCTGTCGCTGGCCACCCTCGTGCTCGCCCGGTCCGCCGGGGAGCTCACCCTCGCGTCCTTCGTCGCCGCCCTGCTCGCCGGGCAGGCCGGCGCGGCGCTGCTCGCCTGGGCGCTGCTCCCGGCCGGGGAGCGGCCGCACGGTCCGTGGCGGCGCCCGGCGCTCGGGGCCGTCGCCGCCTTCGGCGTCTGGCGGGCGGCGGCGCAGACGATCCGCCCGGCGCAGCTCACGCTGCTCCGGCTGCTCGTCGTCGGGGTGGCCGGCGCCGCGGCCTACGGCCCGCTGGAGGCCGCGCGGGTCTACACCGCCCCGGCGATGGTCCTCGTCGCCGGGCTCGGGTCCTTCCTGCTGCCGCACTTCGTCGCGCTGCGCCCGCGGGGTGCGCGCGCCGGCCTGGACGCCGCCGACCGCGCCGCCGCCGGCCTCGCGGTCCTGGTCGGTCTGCTGGGTGTGCTCGCCGTCGTCGCGCTGCCGTGGGCGGGACCGCTGCTCACCGGCGGGGGGTACGACGTGCCGGTGGGCGCGGTGGCCGGCTGGAGCATCCACGCCGCGGCCGCGGCCGCGTTGCTCCCGTACGCGAGCCTGGCGTCGGTCCACGGGCGGCAGCGGCGGGTGCTCGCGCTGCGCGCGGTCGAGCTCGGATCGCTGGCCGCCGTCGCGCTGCTGGTGACGACCGCCGACGGCGCCGTGCCGTGGAGCCCCCTGGCCCTGGCGCTCGGGCCGGTGCTGGCCGCCGTCGCCGTGCGCCGGACGCTGCTCGTGCCACAGGTCCGCGCGGAACGCGCCGCCTCGCCGGAGCCGCGGGCCGCAGCCGGGGCGGTCGCCCGGTGACCGCGGTCGTCCCCGCGCCGGTCCGGCCCGACCGCCGGCCGCCCGCGGTCCCGCCGCGCACCCGGTCGCGGTCCCTGGTGACCCTCGCCGCGCTGCTCGTGGTCGTCGGCAGCGTCGGGTGGCGCCGCGGCGAGTACTTCACCGGGTCGCTGGACCCCGTCGTCGTCGCGAAGGCGTGCGTCAGCGTCCTGGCCCTGGCCCTGGCCTTCCTCCTCGCCCAGGCCGGCCCGCGCCGGCGGGTGGGGACCGGGACGGTGTGGTGGCTGGGCCTGCTGCTGGCCTGCACGGTCCTGGGCGCGCTCACCGCGGGCCACCTGGTCGCCGGGGGAGTCGTGGCGGTCCGCGTCGCCCTGCTGGGCGCCACCGTCCTCCTCCTGCTGCGGGCGGTGTCCGCGGTGGACGTGCTGACGGCGGTCGTGCGGGCGTGCGTGGCGGTGGCGCTGGTCGCCGCCGTCACCGGGCTGCCCTCGTACACCGACGGGCGGCTGGCGGGCGGTGTGCCCGCCATCGACCCCAACGAGCTGGCGCTGCTGGCCTCGACCGGGGTCCTGTACGTCGCCTGGCGCGCGGTCGTCGGCCGGGCGGGGGTGCGGGCCGCCCTCACCGCGGCGGTCCTGTCCGGCGTCGTGTGGGCGACCGGCTCGCGCACGGCCCTGCTCATGCTCGTGCTCGGGGTGGCCGCCATGGCGCTCCACATCCGGCGCCCCCGGGTCGGTCTCGTCGTCGGCGGCCTGGTGCTGGCCGGGGCCGCGGCCGTCACGGTGGTCTCCACCGGGGCCGTGGCCGGGTTCGTCTCCCGTGGCGGTGACGGCACCAGCACCCTCGGCTCGCGGTTCATCGCCTGGCGGGCCGCGCTGGACTGGGCCGACTCCCAGTGGCAGACCGCCGTCGGCGGCGGCCTCTCGGTCAAGATCATCCGCGTCCAGGGGCAGTACTGGGACACCCAGCCGCTGGACAGCAGCTGGGTCTCGCTGCTCGTGCAGGCCGGCTGGGTCGGCGTCCTCCTCGGCGGCGGCTGGGTGCTCTGGAGCCTGCGCGGGGTGCTCGAGGCGCCGCGCGCGCACCGCGTCCTGTTCCTCGGCCTGCTGGTCTTCCTGCTCGGCCGCAGCGTGCTGGAGAGCGGGCTGTTCGACGCGAGCGTGGCGTTCCTGCTGTTCACGGCGGTCTCGCTGCTGGCGGAGGGCGGCTCCCGGGATCGGCTGCGCGCCGAGGAGCCCGAGGTCCCCGCGTAGGACCAGCCGGTCCGCCGGCCACCGCACACCACGACCCGTCCTCCGCCTGCGGAGGACGGGTCGTCGGCGTCCCGGGCACGGTGCACGCCGCCGGCGGACGTCCCCGGGGGCCGGCTCCGGTCGACACCGGACGCGGCCCGGGACCCGGGGGCGACCCTCCCTCCCCGGGCACGGGGCGCCCGGGGAGCCGCCCTCGCCCGTCCACCGGGACGGGGCCTCTGCACCCGCCCCGGCGTGGGGAGGGGTCGGCACCGTGCGGGGCCTCGAGGGTCGTCCCGTGGGTACCGCCAGGGCCGGCGGCGGTCCCGTCGTGCGGCGGTGGGCGGCGTCCGCGGGCGGGGCCGTTCGCGGTGTGCGGCGGCGGGGACCGCCGGCCGGTCAGGGGCCGGCGGGGACCCGCTCGTCGGCAGCCGGGACGGCCGGGCGGGCGGGCGTGGTGTCGCCGGAGGCAGCCCGCCCCGTCCGGCGGGACGGGAGGAGGACGACCGAGAAGAGACCCGCACCCACGGCGGCGAGCAGCGACCGCGCCTCGCACAGGTCGGCGGCCTCCGTCCGGCCGGCGGTGACGACGAGCACGGCGCCGTCGTTCTCCCGCGCCAGGCGCCGCCACTCGCGGGCCGGGGCCGAGGCGGACGCGACGGTCAGGCGGGCGCCGGCCGGCAGGACGGGCGCCGCGTCCTCGCCCGGCTCGGCAACGACGACCGGGGTGCCCCCGTCGACGAGCTCGGTGGCCAGCGCGGTGACCAGGTCGTGCGCGGCCTGCGACTCGTCGGGCGAGGCCGCGAGGACGACGGCCCGCACGGAACCGTCGTCGTCCACCGGCTCCAGCTGGCGGGCGAGCATCGCCACGGGCCGGCCGGTCCCGCGCCGGCGCCGGCTGCGCCGGGCGGCGACGGCGTGGACGGTCAGCTCGTCCCCGCCGGCGCCCCAGGCGGTGCGGACGTCGTCCACGGTGTGCAGCCGGGTGTCCGCGCGGCTGCGCAGCACGGCGACGGCGGCGCCCAGGCTGAGGCCGACGAACAGGCCGAGGCCCAGCACCAGTCCGGGGACGGGGAAGACGGGCGACGAGGGGACGGTGGCCGGGTCGGTCACGGTCAGGTCCACCGGCGAGACGCCGTCCTGCCGCTCCTCGAGGTTCTCGACCGCTGTGCTGAAGCGCTCGGCGACGGCGTTGGCGACCGCGGCGGCGCGGGCGGGGTCCTCGTCGGTGACCGAGACGTCGACCTGCGAGGTGTCGGGTGGGTTCACCGCGGCGACCCGCGCCCGGAGGTCGGTGACGGACTCGTCGAGGGAGAGCTCCTCGATGACCGGGCCGAGCACGGTCTGGCTGCGGGCGACGTCGGGGTAGGTCGTCACGCGCTGGCTGACGAACTGCGACCCGCTCGTCCCGTCGCCCGAGCTGGCCACGAACACCTGCGCGGTGGTCGTGTACGTCGGCCGGACGGCCAGCACGACGACGAGGGCGACGAACAGCCCGGTGAGCGCGATCGCCGCCCACGTCGCCCAGTACCGGCGCAGGGCCGTCCCGTAGTCCCGGAGTTCCATCTCGCCCACCCTCTGGAGCCCCACCGACGCACCCGTGGGGCCCTCGGCCCAGCGCGCCGTCCCGGCCTCCCCGGAGTGGCCCCGGTCGAGGCTAGGGCGCACCGGACTCCACCGGACCCGGCCGGCGGCACCCGCTCACCCCATGGGAGGGGCCGGCGCCGCGTCCGGCCGCAGGCCACCGACCATCGTCGCCCCTCGGCCTCCCCACCCGGAGCACAGGTCCTTGATCGTTCAGGCTCCTTGTGCGTCGTGACTCGCTGTGGTCGAGGTGGCACCAGCGACCCGGGACCTAGGGCCCGAATCAGGGATGTCGGGGTCGGGAGGGGTTGCGCGGCGTCACGGCGTCTGGTGGCCTGACCCAGCCTGCGGCGGACCGGTCCCCACGGATCCCGGCCGCCGTCGGATGCGGCGGGGGGCGTCCACGAGCGCTGTCCGCGCCTGTCAGCAATGGCAGGGAGGGGGGCGACGCACGTGGCGCTGGACATGCCGGACGTGGGCACGACGGCCGTCCCGGCACCGCGGGCACCGCTTCGCGAGGCGGCGTCCGGCCCCCTCCCTCCTGGTGCGACGGCGGCCGGCGCGCTCGGCGTCGGCCGCCGGCCGCTGCGCTGGGTGCGCCGGTACGTCACGGCCGCCGTCGCGACCGACCTCGTCGCCGCCGCGGTGTGCGGGGTCGGCGCCCACCTGATCCGGTTCGGCACCGAGGTCGGCTCGACGACCCAGGTCGCGGTGGCCGTGTTCCCGTTGGTGTGGGTGGCGGTGGTGGCCCTCGGCGGCGGCTACGACGCGGCGACGATCGGCACCGGCAACGAGGAGTTCCGCAGCATCCTCCAGGCGGGGCTCGCCGGGCTCGCCGCCATCGGCTTCGCCTCCTACGCGGGGAACTGGCAGCTGTCCCGGGCCCTGGTCGTGATCGCCGTGCCGTCGACGGTCGTGGTCAGCGCGGTCGGGCGGCACCTGCTGCGCCGGTGGGTCCACCGGCTCCGGGCCGGCGGCCGGTGCATGCGGACGGTGCTCGCGGTGGGTCGCGAGCGGGCGGTGCTCGAGCTCGTCCGCCAGGTGCGGCGCGAGCGCCACTGCGGGATGACCGTCGTCGCGGCCTGCGTCCCGCGACCCGACGACGCGTCGCTGCTGCGCGCGGAGGGCGTGCGGGTCGTGGGCGACCTCGCGCACGTGCCGGAGGTCGTCTCGGCGTGGCAGGTCGACGCGGTGGCGGTGACCAGCAGCAGCGACACCGCCGCGACCTACCTGCGGCGGTTGTCCTGGCAGCTGGAGGGGACGGGCGTGGAGCTGCTCGTCGCGCCGGGGCTCATGGAGGTCGCCGGGCCGCGCATGCACGTGCGGCCGTTCGTCGGACTGCCGCTGGTGCACGTGGAGGAGCCGCACTTCACCGGCCCCAAGCGGCTGGTCAAGGCGTCGCTGGACCGGATCGGGGCGGTCCTGCTCGTCCTGCTCGCACTGCCGGTCCTCGTCGTCCTCGCGGCCGCGGTCCGCCTCGACAGCCGCGGGCCCGTGCTCTTCCGCCAGGTGCGCATCGGTCACGCGGGCAAGCCGTTCACCATGCTCAAGTTCCGGACGATGACCGCCGACGCCGAGGCGCGCCGGGGGGAGCTGGGTGCCCGGAACCAGAACGCCGACGGGCTGTTGTTCAAGGTCGCCGGTGACCCGCGCATCACCCGGGTCGGCCAGTTCCTCCGTCGGCACTCGCTCGACGAGCTGCCCCAGCTGCTCAACGTCCTGCTCGGCCAGATGTCGCTGGTCGGCCCGCGCCCACCGCTGCCGGAGGAGGTCGCGAGGTACGACGACTCGGTCCGACGCCGGCTGCTCGTCAAGCCGGGGCTGACCGGCCTCTGGCAGGTCTCCGGCCGCAGCGACCTGACGTGGGAGGAGGCCGTGCGCCTCGACCTGCGGTACGTCGAGAACTGGTCGCTGGCGCTGGACCTCCTGATCCTGTGGAAGACCCTCCGGGCCGTGGTCCGGGCCGACGGGGCGTACTGAGCGGTCGGAAGTGCGCCGGCCGGATCGGCTGTCCGGGCGCTCCCCTCCCGGGCCCCGGCGGGTGTCCCCGCCGCGGTCTAGCCTGGGATGCCGGGCCTGCGCCGCATCCGGCGGCACGGAGCGGGCCGTCCACCCAGGAGGAAGACCCCCGTGAGTCTGCGCGGCGTGCTCGACGTCGTCCTCACCGATCCCGGCGTCGCGCGCGTGGTGGCCGCGGCCGGGTCCGCCGAGCTCGCCGTGACCGCGCCGCCGCCGGTGCAGCCGCTCGTCGCCGCCGCCCTGGCCGCGCGGGAGCCGGGTGCCGGCGTCCCGGTGCTGCTGGTCACCGCCGGCGAGCGGGACGCCGACGCGGCCGCGGACGTGCTGCGCTGCTTCCTGCCCGACCGCCGCGTGGAGACCTTCCCGTCCTGGGAGACGCTGCCGCACGAGCGGCTGTCCCCGCGGGCGGACACCGTCGGCCGCCGGCTGGCCGTGCTGCGCGAGCTGACCCACCCCGGCGACACCGGCATCGACGTGCTGGTCGCACCGGTGCGCAGCGTGCTGCAGCCGCTGGCCCCCGGCCTCGGCGACCTCGTGCCGGTCGAGCTGAAGGCCGGCGACACCGCCGAGCTCGACGACGTCGCCCGCGCGCTGTCCGACGCCGCCTACACCCGCGTGGAGCTGGTCGAGAAGCGCGGCGAGTTCGCCGTCCGCGGCGGCCTGCTCGACGTCTTCCCGCCCACCGAGCCGCACCCGGTCCGCGTGGAGTTCTGGGGCGACGAGGTCGACGAGCTGCGCTACTTCTCCGCCGCCGACCAGCGCTCCCTCGACGAGCGGCCCGAGCGGCTGTGGGCGCCGCCGTGCCGCGAGCTGCTGCTCACCGACGCCGTCCGCGCCCGCGCCGCCGAGCTCGCCGCACAGCACCCCGGCCTCGCCGAGCTGCTCGGCAAGCTCGTCGAGGGCATCGCCGTCGAGGGCATGGAGTCGCTGACCCCCGCGCTGGTCGAGGGGCAGCTGCAGCTGCTCACCGACCTGCTGCCCGCCGGCACCCACGTGCTCGTCGCCGACCCCGAGCGGGTCCGCAGCCGGGCCGCCGACCTGGTGCGCACCGCCGAGGAGTTCCTCGCCGCGTCCTGGGCCACCGCCGCCGAGGCCGGCGAGGCGCCGCTGGACCTGGGCGCGTCGTCGTTCCGCGAGCTGGCCGACGTCGAGGCCGCCGCCCGGGGCCGCGGCCTGCCGTGGTGGACCACCGGCGCGTTCACGCTGGACGTCGACGACGAGTCGTCGGTGACCCTGCAGGCGGGCACCGTCGAGCGCTTCTCCGGCGACCTCGACCGCGCCGTCGAGACGCTGCGCGGCTGGACCCGCGACGGCTGGCGGGTCGTCGTCACCTTCGCCGGCCCCGGCCCCGCGCAGCGCGCCGCCGACCAGTTCGGCGCCGCCGACCTCGGCGTGCGGCTGGTGCCCGGCATCGAGTCCGCGCCCGAGGCGAACCTGACCTCGATCACCCAGGGCAGCCTGGAGTCCGGCTTCGCGCTGCCCGGCGTGGGGCTGGCGCTGGTCACCGAGCACGACCTCACCGGCCAGCGCGGCACCACCATGCGCGACGCGGTGAAGATGCCCGCGCGCCGCCGCAACGCCGTCGACCTGGTGCAGCTGCAGCCCGGCGACCTCGTCGTCCACGAGCAGCACGGCATCGGCCGCTACGTCGAGATGGTCAGCCGCACCGTGCACGGCGGCCAGCGCGACTACCTGATCGTCGAGTACGCGCCCGGCAAGCGGAACCAGCCGCCGGACCGGCTGTTCGTGCCCACCGACTCCCTCGACCAGCTCACCCGCTACGTCGGCGGCGAGCAGCCGGCGCTGTCCAAGCTCGGCGGCGCCGACTGGGCGAAGACCAAGGGCCAGGCCCGCCGGGCGGTCAAGCAGATCGCCGCCGAGCTCATCCGGCTCTACTCCGCCCGGATGGCGACCTCGGGGCACGCCTTCGGCCCCGACACGGTCTGGCAGCGCGAGCTCGAGGACGCCTTCCCGTTCCAGGAGACCCCCGACCAGCTCGCCGCGATCGACGAGGTCAAGGCGGACATGCAGAACCCGGTCCCGATGGACCGGATCATCTGCGGCGACGTCGGCTACGGGAAGACCGAGATCGCCGTCCGCGCCGCGTTCAAGGCGGTGCAGGACGGCAAGCAGGTCGCCGTCCTGGTGCCGACGACGCTGCTGGCCAACCAGCACTTCAAGACCTTCTCCGAGCGGTTCGCCCAGTTCCCGGTGACGGTGAAGGTGCTCTCCCGCTTCCAGTCCGACGCCGAGACCCGGCAGATCCTCGAGGAGCTCGCCCGCGGCGAGGTGGACGTGCTCGTCGGCACCCACCGGCTGCTGCAGCCGACCACCCGCTGGAAGGACCTCGGGCTGGTCGTCGTCGACGAGGAGCAGCGCTTCGGCGTCGAGCACAAGGAGTACCTGAAGACGATGCGGACGGCGGTCGACGTCCTGTCGATGTCGGCCACCCCGATCCCGCGCACGCTGGAGATGAGCCTGACCGGCATCCGCGAGATGTCGACGATCCTCACACCCCCGGAGGAGCGGCACCCGGTGCTCACCTACGTGGGCGCGTGGGACGACAAGCAGATGGCCGCCGCGATCCGCCGCGAGCTGCTGCGCGACGGCCAGGTGTTCGTCATCCACAACCGGGTGCAGTCGATCGACAAGGCCGCGGCGAAGATCCGCCGGCTGGTGCCCGAGGCCCGCGTCGCCGTCGGCCACGGCCAGATGAAGGAGCACGAGCTCGAGCGGATCATGGTCGGCTTCTGGGAGAAGGAGTACGACGTCCTGGTCGCGACGACGATCGTCGAGTCCGGCCTGGACATCCCCAACGCCAACACCCTGATCGTCGACCGCGCCGACACCTTCGGCCTCTCCCAGCTGCACCAGATCCGCGGCCGGGTGGGGCGTGGCCGCGAGCGTGCGTACGCCTACTTCACCTACGACCCGTCGCGGCCGCTGACCGAGACCTCGGTCGACCGGCTGACCACCATCGCGCACAACACCGACCTCGGCGCCGGCATGGCCGTGGCGATGAAGGACCTGGAGATCCGCGGCGCGGGCAACCTGCTCGGCGGCGAGCAGTCCGGGCACATCGCCGGGGTCGGCTTCGACCTCTACGTGCGGCTGGTCGGCGAGGCGGTGGCCGACTACAAGGCGCAGGTCGGCGGCGAGGAGGCGCCGGCCGAGCCGCTCGAGGTGCGGGTGGACCTGCCGGTCGACGCCCACCTGCCGCACGACTACGTGCCCGGCGAGCGGCTGCGGATGGAGGCCTACCGCAAGGTCGCCTCGGTGCAGGACGACGACCAGGCGCAGGCGGTGCTCGACGAGCTCACCGACCGGTACGGCGCCCCGCCGGCGCCGGTGCTCAACCTGCTCGCGGTCGCCCGCTTCCGCGCGGCGATGCGGGCGCTGGGCATCACCGAGGTGTCGCTGCAGGGCCGCGCCATCCGGGTCTCGCCGGTGCCGCTGCGGGAGTCGCAGCAGATGCGGCTGGCCCGGCTGGCCGACGGCGCCACCTACAAGTCCGCCGTCCAGACGGTGTCGCTCAAGGTCCCGGTCGGCCCCGACCGGCGCACCCCGCTCCGCGACGTCGCGCTGCTCGAGCACCTGCACTCGCTGCTGAAGGCGGTCGTCGACCAGCCGGTCGCCGCCTGAGGCGCCGCCTGCGACGACCGTCACACCCCATGTGGCAGCCTGCCCGGGTGCGCACCCGCCGTCCCGCCGCCGTCGTCCTCGGGCTCGTGGCCGCCGCCGTCACGGTGACCGGCTGCCGGACCTCGCCCAACGTCGCCGCCTACGTCGGGGACCAGCAGGTGACCGTGGCCGAGCTGCAGGCCGCCGTCGACGAGCGGCTGGCCGACCCCGCGATCGCCGAGGCCGTCGGGGGCGGCGGCACCGACTACACCCGCCAGGTGCTCACCCTGCTCGTGCGCCAGGAGCTCTACGCCGAGGCGGCCCGGCGCAGCGACGTCGAGGTCGGCGACGCCGAGGTCGGCGCGTTCATCGAGACCGCGCTGGCCGGCCGCGACGAGGAGGAGCTCTACGCGCAGGCCGCCTCGCAGGGCTACTCGCGCGAGGACATCCGGGAGAGCGCCCGCCAGCAGCTGCTGCGCCGGGAGCTCGGCGTCGCCGCCGGTGAGGACCCCGGGACCGACGAGGCCGCGCTGCGCGCCCGGTACGAGGAGGTCCGCGCCGGCCTGGAGCAGGTGGAGCTCGGCTACTTCGCCGTCCCCGACCAGGCCACCGCCGACGCCGTCGTCGCCGAGCTGGCCGCCGCGCCCGCCTCGTACCCGGCGGTCGCGGCGCGGTACCCGGGCGAGATCACCCTGCCCGCGCTGCAGCCGACCGGCACCGCCGACGTCCCCGCGCCGCTGGCCGAGGGCGTGGCCGCCGCCCCGCCGAACACCGGCTTCAGCGTCACCGTCGGCGACGTGCCCGGCGTGGTGGTCGCCTTCGTCGGGCAGCGGACGACGCCGTCGTTCGAGGAGGTCCGCCCGCAGCTGGAGGACGAGGCCGCGCAGGGCGCCGAGGAGGCCGGGGCGGCGGTGGTCGACGAGGTCCGCGACGACGTCGGGGTCACCGTCAACCCGCGCTACGGCGAGTTCGGTGACCAGGACGTGGTGCAGGAGGCGGAGGGCGGCGTGGTCGACCTGCTCGACGACGCCGGTGCCGCGGCCCCCACCACCGGCGAGGGCTGACCCGGTGCCCCCGGCCGTCGTCGTCACGGTCAGCCCGCGGCTGCCCGGCCTGCTCGGCCCGGCCGGCTGGGCCGCGCTGGCCGGGCGCCGGATCGCCGCGCTGCCCGGTGCCGCGGCCACCGCGGACGTGCTGCGCGCCGCCGGGTGGCAGGTCGCCGACGCCGCCGACGCGGCCGGCCTGGACTGCGACGTCGCCTGCCTCGCGGCCCCGGGGGAGGACGTGGCCGGGCGGCCGGTCGTCGACGGCGCCCCCGAGCCGCCCGGCGCCCACCTGCTCGACGTCGTCGCGGTGATGGACCGGCTGCGCTCGCCCGGCGGCTGCCCCTGGGACGCCGAGCAGACCCACTCCTCACTGCGCGGCTACCTCCTCGAGGAGGCGCACGAGGCCTACGACGCCCTCGTCGACGACGACCCGGTCGCGATGCGCGAGGAGCTCGGCGACGTGCTGCTGCAGGTCGTCTTCCACGCCCGCGTCGCCGCCGAGGCCGGCCCGGGCCGGCGCTTCGACGTCGACGACGTGGCCCGGGACCTGGTCGAGAAGCTGGTCCGCCGGCACCCGCACGTGTTCGGCGACGCCGGCCCCCGCGACGTGGCCGGCGTCGAGGCGGGCTGGGAGGAGATCAAGAAGGCGGAGAAGCAGCGGCGCTCGCCCACCGAGGGCGTCTCGCGCTCGCAGCCGGCCACCGCGTGGGGGACGGCGCTGGTGCGGCGGGCCGCCCGGGCCGGGTTCCCGACGCCGGAGCCGGCCGAGCTCGGCTCGACGTCGCCGGAGGAGCTCGGGGAACGGCTGCTGGCCGTGGTCGCCGCGGCCGCGCAGCGCGGCTGGGACGCCGAGGACGCGCTGCGCGAGGCGGTCCGCCGCTACGCCGGCGAGCTCGACGCCGAGGCCCGCCGCCGCGGCTAGCCGACGGGGAGGCGCTCGGCCGGCGCGGTGGTGACCCGCGGCGCGGTGAGCATGGCCTTCAGCGCGCCGAGCACGCCCAGCCCGGCGACCGCGGCGGCGCACCAGGCGCCCGGCCCGAGCCGGTGGACGTCCCAGCCGGCGTCCACCAGGCGTGCGACGACCGCGGCGGCCACGGCCAGCGCGACCCCCAGCGCCAGCACCCCGGACACCCGGTGGCCGCGCGCGGGGCGGAGCAGCAGGAGCCCGAGGACGACGAGCACCGCACCGCCGAGCGCCACCGCCGCCGGCTGCCACAGGCCGGTGCGCCCGAGCTCGCCGACCCCCTCCCGGGCCGCGTCGACGGCACGCACCACCAGGTGCAGACCGGTGGTCTCCCCGCCCCGTTCCCACGGCAGCCACACGCTGGCCCCGTCGGCCACGCCGGCCAGCAGCAGGAGCACCCCGCCGACGACGTCGGGGCGCCGCACGTAGGCCAGCCGGCCGGGGCCGGCCGCCACCCCGGCCACCGTCGTGCCGTCCGGGACCGGCTCGACGTCCTCGTCGTCGTCCTCGGCGGGGTCCGGCGCGAACCCGAGGACGGAGGGAGCCGCCTCCGCGGCCACGTCCACGGGGGGTGGTGGCGGCGCGGCTCCGGCGCCGTACCCGGGGGGTCGCTGCTGCTGGCGCTCGGTCATCGGGTCCTCCGACGGCGCAGACGTGGGGAAGACGCCCGCCACGACGAGGTTATCGCCGGATCGGTTCCGTCGAGGCCGCACCGTGACCGCTCCGTTACCGGAGTCCCGGGACCACACGTCCCGGGTGAACCCCGCCCGCCTCGCTAGGCTGCTCACCGTGCCGAGCATCGATGCCGTAGGCGCGCGGGAGATCCTGGACTCGCGCGGTAACCCCACCGTGGAGGTCGAGGTCGCCCTCGACGACGGGACGATCGCGCGGGCCGCGGTCCCGAGCGGCGCCTCCACCGGCGCCTTCGAGGCGGTGGAGCTGCGCGACGGGGGCGACCGCTACGGCGGCAAGGGCGTCACCAAGGCCGTCGACGGCGTCCTCGACGTCATCGGCCCCGAGCTGGTCGGCTACGAGGCCACCGAGCAGCGGCTGGTCGACCAGCGCCTGCTCGACCTCGACGGCACCCCGGACAAGTCGCGGCTGGGCGCCAACGCGATCCTCGGCGTCAGCCTCGCCGTCGCCCGCGCCGCCGCCGAGTCCACCGGCCTGCCGCTGTTCCGCTACGTCGGCGGGCCGTCGTCGCACCTGCTGCCGGTGCCGATGATGAACATCCTCAACGGCGGCGCCCACGCCGACAGCAACGTCGACGTGCAGGAGTTCATGATCGCCCCGATCGGGGCGGCGACCTTCGCCGAGGCGCTGGCCGTGGGCACCGAGACCTACCACGCGCTCAAGTCGGTGCTGAAGGGCCGCGGGCTGTCCACCGGCCTCGGCGACGAGGGCGGCTTCGCGCCCGACCTGCCGACCAACCGGGCCGCGCTCGACCTCATCGCCGAGGCCGTCGAGAAGGCCGGCTACTCCCTGGGCACCGACATCGCCTTCGCCCTCGACGTCGCCGCCACCGAGTTCCACGGCGAGGGCGGCTACGACTTCGAGGGGCAGACCCGCTCGGCGGAGTACCTCGTCGACTACTACCGCGAGCTCGTCGACGCCTACCCGGTGGTCTCCATCGAGGACCCGCTGTCGGAGGAGGACTGGGACGGCTGGGTCGCCATGACCGCCGCCCTCGGTGACCGCGTGCAGATCGTCGGCGACGACCTGTTCGTCACCAACCCGGCCCGCCTCGCCGACGGGATCGAGCGCGGGGCCGCGAACGCGCTGCTGGTGAAGGTCAACCAGATCGGCACGCTGACCGAGACCCTCGACGCGGTGAACCTGGCGCACCGCAACGGCTACCGCTGCATGATGAGCCACCGCTCGGGCGAGACCGAGGACACCACGATCGCCGACCTCGCCGTCGCCACCGACTGCGGGCAGATCAAGACCGGTGCCCCGGCGCGCAGCGAGCGGGTGGCGAAGTACAACCAGCTGCTGCGCATCGAGGAGGAGCTCGACGACGCCGCGCGCTACGCCGGCGCGGCGGCCTTCCCGCGCCTGCGGACCTCCTGACCCGGTGAGCGCCGGTTCGGGGCGGCGGCGCTCGACCGGCCGCCCGCTGTCGCACGCGGCGTCCCGGCCGGTCCCGGCCGGGACGCGGTCGGGCGCCGGCAGCCGTCCCGAGGCCCGCCGCCCCGGCCGGCGCACGCCGCCACGGACGCCCGCGCGTCCCGCGGCGGCGCGCCGGCCGCTGTTCACCGGCCGCACCGTGGTGTTCGTCGGGCTGCTCCTGCTGCTGTCGCTCACGCTGGCCGGGCCGGTGCGGCAGTGGCTGGACGGCCGTGCCGAGATCGCCCGGCTGGCCGCGGAGAGCACCGCCTACGACGAGCGCATCGCCGACCTGCAGGCCGAGCTCGAGCGCCAGGCCGACCCGGCGTGGACCGCCCGCGAGGCCCGCGAGCGGCTGGCCTACGTGCTGCCCGGCGACCGGCTCGTCGTCGTGGTCGACGGCGAGGCGGCCGAGGGCGACGCCGGCACGCTGCCCGACGCCGTCGACGCCGCGCCGCGGCCCTGGTACGAGGAGCTGCTCGGCTCGGTGGCCGACGCCGACGGCTGAGGGGCGCCGTCGGGCCCGTCGAGCCGCTGCCGCAGACTTCCCTGGTGACCACCCCGACCACCCCGGGACGCCGGGTGCACGAGCCGATCACGCCGGAGGAGCGCGAGGTCGTCGCCCGGCAGCTGGGCCGGCCGCCGCGCGCCGTGCGGGCGGTCGCGCACCGCTGCCCGTGCGGCCAGCCCGACGTCGTCCAGACCTCGCCGCGGCTGGAGGACGGCACGCCGTTCCCCACGCTGTACTACCTGACCTGCCCGCGGGCGTCGGCGGCCGCCAGCCGGCTGGAGTCCACCGGGCGCATGCGCGAGTGGCAGGCCGACCTCGGCACCGACGCCGACCTCGCCGCGGCCTACCGGGCGGCGCACGAGGCCTACCTGGCCGAGCGCGACGCCCTCGGCGAGCTGCCCACCCGCAACACCGCCGGCGGCATGCCCGACCGGGTCAAGTGCCTGCACGCCCTGGCCGGCCACGCGCTGGCCGCGGGGCCCGGCGTCAACCCGATCGGCGACCGCGCGGTGGCCGGGATGGGGGAGTGGTGGGCCGCCGGCCCCTGCGCGCAGCCGGAGGAGCGGCCGTGACCCGGGTGGCCGCGATCGACTGCGGCACCAACTCCATCCGCCTGCTCGTCGCCGACGTGCCGCCCGAGGGCGCGCACACCGACCTGCTGCGCCGCATGGAGGTCGTGCGGCTGGGCCAGGGCGTGGACGCCACCGGCCGGCTCGCCCCCGAGGCGATCGAGCGCACCCGGGTGGTGCTCGCCGAGTACGCCGCGCAGGCCCGCGACCTCGGCGCCACCGCGGTGCGGATGGTGGCCACCAGCGCCACCCGCGACGCCGCCAACCGCGCGGACTTCGAGGCGATGGTGCTGGCCACGCTCGGCCGTCCGCCGGACGTCGTCCCGGGCGACGAGGAGGCGCGGCTGTCCTTCCTCGGCGCCACCGCCTCCCTCGCCGCCGCGGCCGCCGCGCACGGCGGCCCGCCGCCGCGCCCGCCCTACCTGGTGGTCGACATCGGCGGCGGGTCGACCGAGTTCGTCCTCGGCGACGCCTCCGGGGTGCGCGCCGCCCGCTCCGTCGACGTCGGCTGCGTGCGGCTGACCGAGCGGCACCTGCACGGCGACCCGCCGACGGCGGACGAGATCGGCGCCAGCGAGGCCGACATCCGCGCGGCGCTAGCCGAGGTGGCCGCGGCGGTGCCGGTGGAGGAGGCGGTCACGCTGGTCGGCCTGGCCGGCTCGGTGACCACGGTGGCCGCCCTCGCGCTGCGGCTGCCCGCCTACGACGCCGAGGCCATCCACGGCTCGCGCGTCCCGGTCTCGGCGGTCCGCTCGGTCACCGCCGGGCTGCTGACCGCCACCCGCGAACGCCGGGCCGCGTACCCGGTCATGCACCCCGGGCGGGTCGACGTCATCGGCGCCGGCGCGCTGGTGCTGCGGGTGGTCATGGACGCGTTCGCGCTCGACGAGGTCGTCGTGAGCGAGCACGACATCCTCGACGGCATCGCGCTGCGGCTCGCCCGGGGGTGAGCGTCAGCCGGCCTCGTTGAGGCCGGGCGGCAGCTTGCCGGTCAGCTGCTGGTAGGCCGTGGCCGCGCCGCGGGCGGCCAGCAGCCGGCCGGCCGCGACCGCCAGCCCGGAGAACGCGGCCCAGGCGAGCGCGTCCGGCCAGGAGACACCGGGCGCGGCCGGGTTCTTCGGCGGGGTCGTGCCGCGGGCCGCGTACCAGGCGGCGTCGGTGAGCTTGCGGACGGCGATGCCCGACACGGTGGCCGTCCCCGTGCCGAGGAGCTTCCAGGTCAGCGGCGCCTTCTGCTTGCGGGCCATGGGGTGATCATGCCTGGCGCCCCCGCGCTCCGCGCGCCCCCGGGCGGGTGGTCCACTGGGCGGGTGGCGGTCGACGCGCAGGGGTTCCCGGTCACGCGGACGCCGGCGGGGGTGGCCCGGTCGGCGCGCGCGGCCCGCGACCTCGCCGTCCTGGACGCCCGGATCTCGGGCTGCCGGGCCTGCCCGCGCCTGGTGACCTGGCGCGAGGAGGTCGCCCGGGTCAAGCGCGCGTCCTTCCGCGGCCAGGACTACTGGGGCCGCCCGGTGCCCGGCCTGGGCCCGGCCGACGCGCGGATCGCCGTCGTCGGGCTGGCGCCGGCCGCGCACGGCGGCAACCGCACCGGGCGGGTCTTCACCGGCGACCGCAGCGGCGACTGGATCTTCGCCGCGCTGTGGCGGGCGGGCCTGGCGAGCCAGCCGACGTCGACGCACGTCGGGGACGGCCTCGAGCTCACCGGCGTGCGGGTGGCCGCCGCGGTCCGCTGCGCGCCCCCGGACAACGCGCCGACGCCGGCCGAACGCGACACCTGCTCGCCGTGGCTGGCCCGCGAGCTGGCGCTGCTGCCCGACCTGCGGGTGGTCGTCGTCCTCGGCGGGTTCGGCTGGACGGCCCTGTGGCCGGTCCTCGCCGGGGCGGGGTACGCCCTGCCCCGCCCGCGGCCGGCGTTCGGCCACGGCGTGGAGGTGGCGCTGCAGGGGCCGCGCGGGCCGCTGACCCTGCTCGGCAGCTACCACGTCAGCCAGCAGAACACGTTCACCGGCCGGCTGACCGAGCCGATGCTGGACGCCGTCCTGTCCCGGGCCACGGAGCTCGCCGGGACCGGCTGAGCCGGAGCGCGGCCGGAGGGCCGCCCTAGGCTGGGCGGCACCGGGCAGCCGTCCGCAGCGCGCCCGCCCCCGTGGCCCAATCGGCAGAGGCAGGCCCCTTAAAAGGGTCGCAGTGTGGGTTCGAGTCCCACCGGGGGCACCGGTCCGCACCCGCAGTTCTTCCGGCCCCATAGCGCATGCAGGTGAGGAAATCCAGGGGTTGACGTCCCCCGTGACCGTCTTGACAAGGTGACCCTGAGCAACGGAGCTCACACCCTACGTTCGAGGGGACGTCGTCCATGACCCAGGTCCACCCGTCCCGCCGGTCGCGGCTCGCCGTGATCGGCAGTGCCGGCGCCATCGCGCTGGCCGGGAGCGTGGTCGCCGCGCTGCCCGCCGGTGCCGCCGGCGGCTGCGAGACCCGCACCAACAACACCGTCGCCAAGCTGACCGAGTGCGTCACGCTCGAGGGCGTCACGGAGCACCTCGAGGCGTTCCAGGCGATCGCCGACGAGAACGGCGGCAACCGCGCCTCGGGCACCGCGGGCTACGACGCCTCGGTCGACTACGTGGAGGAGCGGCTGGAGGCGGTCGGCTACACCGTCCACGTCCAGGGGTTCGAGTTCCCGTTCTTCCGGCTGGGTGAGAGCTCGTTCAGCCGCGTCGCGCCCACGGCGACGACCTACACGGTGGGCACCGACTACGCGCCGATGACCTACACCGGCCCGGGCACGGTCGACGACGGCGTCGTCGCCCCGGTCGACCTCGCCGGCGCGGGTCTGGGCAGCGGCTGCGAGGCCGCTGACTTCGCCGGCCTCGCAGCCGAGTCGGTGGCCCTCGTCCAGCGGGGCGGCTGCGCCTTCGCCGTCAAGGCGCAGAACGCCGAGGCCGCCGGGGCTTCCGCGGTCATCGTCTTCAACAACACGGCCGGCCCGCTCAACGGCACCCTGGGCGCTCCCGGGATCACCATCCCGGTCATCGGCGTCCCCACGGCCCTGGGCCAGGAACTCGCCGCCGCGGGCACGACCGTCGACCTGGCCGTCGACGCGGAGAGCGAGATCCGCGACACCTACAACGTCGTCGCCGAACTGCCCGGCCGCACCTCGGACAACGTGGTCATGGCCGGTGCGCACCTCGACTCCGTGCTCGCGGGCCCGGGCATCAACGACAACGGCTCCGGCAGCGCGGCGATCCTCGAGGTCGCCGAGAACATCACCAAGCTCAAGCCGGAGAACACCATCCGGTTCGCCTGGTGGGGCGCCGAGGAGCTCGGCCTGCTCGGCTCCGAGCACTACGTCTCGCAGCTGAGCGACCAGCAGAAGGCCGACATCGGGCTGTACCTGAACTTCGACATGGTCGGCTCGCCGAACTTCGCCCGGTTCGTCTACGACGGCGACCAGTCGGACTTCCGGGCGCCGGTGACGGTCCCCGAGGGCTCGGCCCAGATCGAGTACGTCCTCGAGGACTACTTCGAGGCGCAGGGCCTGTGGTACGAGGGCAGCGAGTTCAGCGGCCGCAGCGACTACCAGGCGTTCATCGAGAACGGCATCCCCTCCGGTGGCCTGTTCACCGGCGCCGAGGTCCTCAAGCAGGCGTACCAGGTGCCGCTGTACGGCGGTACCGCCGGGGTCGCCTACGACCCGAACTACCACCAGGCCGGGGACACGATCGACAACGTCGACCCGAAGGCACTCGAGACGAACTCCGACGCCATCGCCTACTCGGTGCTGACCCTGGGCTACGACACGTCCCGGGTGAACGGCGTGGCCGGCCGGCCGGTGCCGGGTGGCACGTTCGAGGAGGACCCGACCGACCGCCAGTTCCGGGTGACCCCGGAGCAGAAGGCCGGCGGTGGCGGCCTCTCGCCGGACCACGACCACGACCACGACCACGGCGGGGTCGAGGCCTGACCTCCACCTCCCCGCACGACCCGGGGGCGCGGCACCGCACGGTGTCGCGCCCCCGGCGCGTCTTCCCACCCGGTCGGGGGTACTGGCAGGGTCAGGAACGCGCAGGCCACCTGCGGCGTTGTAGGAACCGAGTGGGGTGCGAGGTAGCAGCCCACCGACCGACCAGTCACCTCGAGGAGATGACGATGCCCAGCTCCAACCCGGTCTTCGGCCGGGGCTTCGCCAACGCCGCATCCGGCGGTGGCCAGCCGTACGGCCAGGGCTACGGCGCTCCCGGCTACGGCCAGCAGTACGGCCAGCAGGGCTACGCCGCTCCCGGTCAGCAGCAGTACGGCCAGCCCTACGGCCAGCAGTACGGCGCGCCCCAGGGCTACGGCGCCCCGCAGGGCTACGGCGCCCCGGCCCCCGCCGGGCCGTACGGGCCGCCGGCCACCCGCTACATGACGATGGACGACGTCGTCCAGAAGACGGGTCTGTCGTTCCTCGTCACCGTCCTGGCCGCCGCCGCCGTCTGGGCGCTGCCCGGCCAGGCCGCGTGGGGCCTGGCGCTGCCCGCGGTGCTCGTGGCCTTCGTCCTGGGCCTGGTGATCAGCTTCAAGCAGATCGCCAACCCGGCGGCGACGCTGGCCTACGGCGCGCTCTACGGTGTCGCGCTCGGCGCCATCAGCGAGGCCTTCAACACGGTCTACCCCGGGATCGTGATCCAGGCGGTGATCGGCACCTTCGGTGTCTTCGCCGGCATGCTCGTCGTCTACAAGACCGGCGCCATCCGGGTCACCCCCAAGCTGACCCGCTGGATCGTCGGCGCCCTGTTCGGCGTCCTGGCCCTGGTCCTGGTCAACCTGCTCGTGTCGTTCTTCGTCCCGGGCGGCCTGGGCCTGCGTGACGGCGGCCCGCTGGCCATCGTCTTCAGCCTCGTCGTGATCGGTGTGGCGGCCTTCTCGCTGCTGCTCGACTTCGACATGGCCGACCAGGCGATCCGCCGCGGCGCCCCGGCCAAGTTCGCCTGGTACATCGCCTTCGGCCTGCTCGTCACGGTCGTCTGGCTGTACCTGGAGATCCTGCGGCTGCTGTCCTACTTCCAGGACAACTGACCCGCAGCACGTCCCGGTGGCCCGGTCCCCCTCGGGGGCCGGGCCACCGGCGTCTGCCGGGCCGGACGACGCCGGATCGTCCGCCACGGACGATGCGGGGGCGGCCGGACGGTGCTGGGGTGGGGAGGGCCCGCGAGCGGGTCCACCCCCAGCCCGCGCCAGGAGGCCCGGATGTCCGCTCCCACCGACCCGACCACCGTCTCCGTCCCCGGGGCCGTGCCCCCGCCGCGGACCGCCGCCGGAGCCGACCCCACCGCCATCCGCCCGTTCCGGATCGCCGTCCCCGAGGCGGACCTGCTCGACCTGCGCCGGCGCGTCGCCGCGACGCGGTGGCCCTCCGCGGAGCTGGTCGCGGACCGGTCGCAGGGCGTGCAGCTGGCGACGGTGCAGGCCCTCGTGCGCCACTGGCTCACCGACTACGACTGGCGCGCGTGCGAGGCGCGGATCAACGCGCTGCCGCAGGCCACCACCGAGATCGACGGGGTGGAGGTCCACTTCCTGCACGTGCGCTCGCGGCACGAGGACGCGCTGCCGCTGGTCATGACGCACGGCTGGCCGGGCTCGGTCGTCGAGCTGCTCGAGACCGTCGGCCCGCTCACCGACCCGACCGCGCACGGCGGCCGCGCCGAGGACGCCTTCCACCTCGTGCTGCCGTCCCTGCCCGGCTACGGCTTCTCCGCCGAGCCGCGGGAGCTGGGCTGGGACGTCGCCCGCGTCGGGCGCGCCTGGGCCGAGCTGATGCGCCGCCTCGGCTACACCCGCTACGTGGCCCAGGGCGGCGACGTGGGCGCCGGGGTCACCGACGCGATGGGCCGGCAGGCGCCCGAGGGGCTGCTCGGCATCCACCTCAACCTGCTCGTGACCGCCCTGGGCGGTCCTCTGCCGGGCGACACCGAGCAGGAGCAGGCGGCTCTCGCCGCGATCGCCACCTTCCGGTCGAGCGGCTTCGCCTACTTCCTCGAGCAGGCCACCCGGCCGCAGACCATCGGTTACGGGCTGCTCGACTCACCCGTCGCCCTGGCCGCCTGGATGCTCGACCACGACACCGACTCCTACTACAAGATGGCCCGCGCCTTCACCGACGGGCAGCCCACCGGCAACCTCACCCGGGACCACGTGCTGGACAACATCACGACGTACTGGCTGACCGGCACCGGCACCTCGGCCGCCCGGTCCTACTGGGAGAGCTACGGCCCCGACGCCCCCGCCGCGGCCGCGGCCGGTCAGGCGCCCCCGGAGGTCTCGGTCCCGGTCGGCTTCACCACGTTCCCGGGCGAGATCTGGCGGACCCCGCGCAGCTGGGCCGAGCGGTCCTACCCCACCCTCACCTACTTCAACGAGGTCGAGCGCGGCGGGCACTTCGCCGCCTGGGAGGAGCCCGAGCTGTTCGCGACCGAGGTCCGCGCGGCCTTCCGGCCGCTGCGCGGCTGATCCCGCACCCGGGACGACGGCGGCCCGGCCCCCGAGGGGACCGGGCCGCCGTGGCGTGCCGGGAGCGGCTCAGGAGAGGCGCTCCAGCACCATCGCCATGCCCATGCCGCCGCCGACGCACATGGTCTCCAGGCCGAAGGTGCCGTCCGTGGTCTGCAGGCCGTTGAGCAGCGTGCCGGTGATGCGGGCGCCGGTCATGCCGAAGGGGTGACCGACGGCGATCGCGCCGCCGTGCACGTTCAGCTTGTCGATGTCGATGCCCAGGTCCCGGTAGCTCGGGATGACCTGCGCGGCGAAGGCCTCGTTGATCTCGACGAGGTCCATGTCGTCGATGGTCATGCCCGCCCGCTGCAGCGCGAGCCTCGAGGCGTCGACCGGGCCGTAGCCCATGATCTCCGGCGACAGGCCGGTCACCGCGGTGGAGACGATGCGGGCCAGCGGGGTGAGGCCGAGGTCGCGGGCCTTGGTGTCGCTCATGACCACGACCGCGGCGGCGCCGTCGTTGAGCGGGCAGGCGTTGCCGGCGGTGACCCGGCCGTCGGGGCGGAAGACCGGCTTGAGGCCGGAGATGCCCTCGAGGGTGGTGCCGGGACGCGGGCCGTCGTCCTTGCTGACGACGGTGCCGTCGGGGGTGGTGACCGGGGTGATCTCCCGCTCCCAGAAGCCCTCGGCGATGGCCTTCTCGGCCAGGTTCTGGCTGCGGACGGCGAACTCGTCCATCTCCTGGCGGGAGACGTCCTTGAGCAGCGCCAGGTTCTCGGCGGTCTGCCCCATGGCGATGTAGATGTCGGGGATCTCGCCGTTCTCCCGCGGGTCGGTCCACGAGTCGGCGCCGCTCTCGGCGGTCTTGGCCACGCGCGCCTCGGCGTCGGTGAAGACCGGGTTGTGGGTGTCGGGCAGCGAGTCGCTGTTGCCCTTCACGAAGCGGGAGACCATCTCGACGCCCGCGGAGATGAAGACGTCGCCCTCACCGGCCTTGATCGCGTGCATGGCCATGCGGGTCGTCTGCAGCGACGACGAGCAGTAGCGGGTGATCGTGGTGCCCGGCAGGTGGTCCATGCCGAGGAGCACGCTGACGACGCGGCCCATGTTGTGGCCCTGCTCGCCGCCGGGCAGGCCGCAGCCGAGGATCAGGTCGTCGATGTCGGTCGGGTCCAGGGCGGGGACCTTGTCCAGCGCCGCGCGGACGATGGTGGCGGTCAGGTCGTCGGGGCGCAGGTCCTTGAGCGACCCCTTGAACGCGCGCCCGATGGGGGAGCGCGCGGTCGCGACGATGACGGCTTCGGGCATGGGGTCCTCCACGGTGAGGGGCTCCCGGCCGGGGGTGCCGGGTGTCGGGTCACCCCGGAAACTACCCCCGGGTACGCGACCGGTCGCGGGTGTACCGGGAACAGAGCGTCGCTGTGTTGCAGGTCACGCGGCGCTCAGCCGACCGACGCCTCCCTGGCCTGGCCGGCCTCCTCGGGCGTGGGCAGCTCGGTGGGCCGGCGGCGCAGCAGCCGCGCCCAGGGGCCCAGCGGTCCGGTGCCCGAGCCGCGGACCTCGGTGGCCCGCACCTCGGTGCCCGGGCGCCCGGCGGCCCGCGCCGCCGCCTGGGCCACCGGGCGCACCGAGGTGCGGCGCAGCCGGCCGCGCTCGGCCCGGGCGGGCCAGACGCCGATGGCGTCGGCGAGCGCGGGGAGGATGACCGCGGCGGCCTGCGCGTAGCCGGCCGCGCTGGGGTGGAACTCGTCGACGCTGAACAGCGAGCGGTCCTGGGCGAAGCTCGGCCCGAGCACCGAGCCGAGCGAGACCGTCCGCCCGCCGGCCTCCACGACGGCGATCGTCTGTGCCGCGGCCAGCTGGCGGCTCCACCGCCGGGCCAGCAGCCGCAGCGGCTGCCCGATCGGCCGGATCGTCCCGAGGTCGGGGCAGGTGCCGACGACGACCTGCGCGCCCGCCTCGCGCAGCCGCCGCACCGCGTCGGCCAGGTGGCGCACCGACACCGACGGCCGGGTGCGGGTGGTGACGTCGTTGGCGCCGATCATGATCAGCGCGACGTCGGGCCGCTGGGCCAGCGCGGCCTCGACCTGCGGGTCCAGCTCGCAGGACTCGGCGCCGGAGACGGCCAGCCGGACCAGCCGCACGGGGCGCTCGGCGAGCTCGGTCAGCGCGGCGGCGAGCAGCACGCCGGGCGTCTCCGTGGCGCGCGTGACGCCCAGGCCGACGGCGCTGGAGTCGCCGAGCACGGTGAACACGATCGGCTTGCCGCGGCCCCGGCCGTAGACGCCGTCGCCGGAGGGCGGGTCCTGCTTCGACGTCCGCGCCTCCACCCGGCGGCGGGCCGCGAGGGCCTGGAGGCGGAGCAGACCGAGCAGCCCGGCCCCGGCCAGGCCCAGCCCGGTGCCGCCGTAGGCGGCGCCGGCCGCCAGCCGTCGCGCCCTGCTCGCCCTCGTCACCGCCACCCCGCCCGTCGCGCCGCGCAACCGTCTGTCCTGCAGGCTAGTCGGCCCCTACGGTGCGCCCCGTGCCCGAATCCCCCCGACGGGTGGCCCCCGATCGAGCTCCCGGTGACCGCTCGCAGCTGATCGTCGACGTCCTGGTCGAGGCCTTCTCCGAGCTGATGGCCGTCGACGCCGACGCCTTCCGCACCAAGTTCCGCAAGATGGCCGCCGACCCCTTCGCGTTCTACCGCGGCAGCGCCTGCCTCTTCTACGCCGACATGGACCGCCTCGAGGACCCCTGGTGCGACGAGCGCACCGGCCGGGTGTGGATCCAGGGCGACCTGCACGCGGAGAACTTCGGCACCTACATGGACGGCGCCGGGCGGATCGTGTTCGACGTCAACGACTTCGACGAGGCCTACGTCGGCTCGGTCACCTGGGACCTGCGCCGGTTCGCCGCCAGCTTCGCGCTGCTGGCGTGGCGCAAGGCCCTGGGCGACGACGTGATCGGGGAGCTGGTCGGCACCTACCTCGGCGCCTACCTGGACCAGGTGGAGGCGTTCCGCCGCTCCGACGACGACCGCTCGTTCGCGCTGACCGCCGCGAACACCGAGGGCGCCGTCCGCGAGGCGATCCTCGAGACGACCACCCGCACGCGGGCCGCGCTGCTCGACCGCACGACCGTCGTCGAGACCTACCAGCGGCGGTTCGCCGACGGCGGCCGCACCCGCCGGCTCGAGGACGCCGAGCGCGACCGGGTGCTCGCCGCGCTGGACCGCTGGCGGGAGACCGTCGTCCCGCCGGTGCGCCGCCGCGACGTCGCCTACGACGTCAAGGACGTCATCGGCACGGGCGGGTTCGGCATCGGCAGCGCCGGCCTGCCCGCCTACAACGTGCTGCTCGAGGGCTACGACCAGGCGCTGGAGAACGACGTCGTCCTGTCGCTCAAGCAGGGCAACGTGGCCGCGCCCAGCCGGATCGTCCGCGACGAGCGGATCCGCTCCTACTTCGAGCACCACGGGCACCGCACCGCGGTCAGCCAGCGGGCGCTGCAGGCCAACGCCTCGCAGTTCCTCGGCCACACCGAGATCGGCGGCGTCGGGTTCGTCGTCCAGGAGCTCTCGCCCTACGAGGTGGACCTGGACTGGGAGGACCTGACCGAGCCCGAGGAGATCGCCCCGGTCGTGGCCCAGCTGGGCCGGGCGACGGCGAAGATGCACTGCGTCGGGGACGTCGACAGCGACCACACGCTGGTCGACTTCCAGACCGAGGACGCGGTGTCGGCGATGGTCGGCGGCCGCCGCGAGGAGTTCGTCGCCGACCTGGTCGACTTCGCGCACTCCTACGCGCGGCAGACGCAGGAGGACCACCGGCTGTTCGTCGACGCCTTCCGCGCCGGGCGCATCCCCGGGATCAGCTCGAGCGGCGCGCACCCGCTCCGAGCGGGGTGAGCATGCCGACGTGCGGGCCGATGCCCGCGACGTCGAACGGTGTGGTCACCACGCAGAAGCCCATCCGCTCGTAGAAGCCGCCCGCGGGGACGCGGGCGTTGCACCACAGCAGGTCCGCGTCCCGCACGGCGAGCAGCTCCCGGCCGGCCGCGACCAGCGCGCGGCCGGCCCCGGTGCCCCGTACGGCGGGGTCGGTGGCCATGCCGCGCAGCTGCCACGGCGCCCGGGCCGGCTGCCACGGGCAGGGAGCGGGCGACAGCCGGACGACGCCGACCACCCGCCCGTCGGCGGTCCGGGTGGCCAGGTGCACGGTCGCGGGGTCGTCGTCGCCGGGCATCGCGGCGGGCCCGCCGTCGCGCAGGACGGCGCTGCGCAGCGGCAGCACGACGTCGACGCCGACCTCCTC
This sequence comes from Geodermatophilus sp. SYSU D00698, assembly GCF_054050335.1. NCBI lineage: Bacteria > Bacillati > Actinomycetota > Actinomycetes > Geodermatophilales > Geodermatophilaceae > Geodermatophilus > Geodermatophilus sp. SYSU D00698. The sequence goes on along the minus strand of NZ_JBJGZD010000002.1, from coordinate 52,120 downwards.
GGCCGTGACGGTCACCTCGTGGGCGCGGCCCCGGGGCCGCAGTTCCGGTCGTGGTGGGCCCCGACGCGCGACAGCGCCGGTCCGGCCGCCGAGCCCTCGACGGCGGTGACGGCGGCGCTCAGCTGCGTCACGACCGGGGTGGCCTCGACGCCGGGGAGTCGTCCCCGCCGCCTCCGCAGCCGGCGATCAGCAGGGCGCCGGCCGCGGTGAGCAGGCCGGCGCGGAGGAGCCGGGCCGATCGGGACACGGCGCCACGCTATCGGGCAGCACCGGGCGTGGACCGCGGCCGGGAGGGGCCGCCGCCAGGACACCGGCTGCCCGCCGCAACGCGGCGCCCCGGACCCACGCACGCGCGCCGCCGACGAGCAGTCGACCGACCGCGGCCGCTCCCGGCGCCCAGCGGCCTGCTCCGTCCGGGCCAGGACCGATGAGTTCCTCCGCCGCGGGGCGTCCACCCCTGGGCGCCCGTAACCCGGCACCCTGACCAGCCGGACGAGAGAAGGGGACGAGATGGCGGAGAGCCTGCACGAGGTGGACGCGCACGACCTCCGGTCCTGGGTGGGGCGGACGTACGACGGTCTGGCGGACCTGCTGGCCTCCGGGCCGGCCGGCACCTGGGACGCCCCCTCGCTGTGCGCGGGCTGGCAGGTCCGGCACGTGGTGGCGCACGTGACGATGCCCGCGCGGCTGTCGGCCGAGCAGTTCGGGGCCGAGATGGCGGCCGCGGGCGGGGACTTCGCCCGGCTCTCCGACACCGTGGCGGACCGCGACGCCTCCCTGCCGGCAGCCGAGCTGCTGGACGCCCTGCGCTCGCCGGTCCTGCACGGGTGGCAGCCGCCGGGCGGTGGCGCGGCCGGGGCCCTGAGCCACGCCGTCATCCACTCCCTGGACGTGACCGTCGCGCTCGGGCGGCCGCCGGTCGCACCGGCCGGGGCCGTGGTCGCCGTCCTCGACCGGCTCGCCGCCGCGGACGGCGCCGTCTTCGGGCTCGACCTGACCGGTGTCCGCCTCGAGGCCGCCGACACCGCGTGGAGCCGGGGCGACGGTGAGGTCGTCCGCGCGGACAGCGGCCCGCTGGTCGCGCTCCTGGGCGGTCGCACCCTCCCCGACGGCCGGGTGCTGCGCCGCCGCTGAGGGCCGGTGGCCGCCCACCGGTCCGGGGGAGGTCGCCGCGGGCCCGGGGCCCGCGGCGGCCCCTCCCCTCAGCGGGCCCGGCGTCCCCGGCGGGTGCGCAGGTAGTCCGCGACGACGTACTCGCCGAGCCGCTCGCTGTCGGGCGTGAAGACCCGGCCGCCGGCGCGCGCGGTGATGTCGTGGACGAAGTGCACCAGCCCCGGCTCGGGGTCGAGCGCGAACACGTTGAGCGTCGCGCCGGACCGGGCCACCCGCTCCACCTCGGCGACGGTCCGGGCGATCGTCTCGGGCATCGGCGGCCAGCAGAAGTACGGCGTGCCGTCCTCCTCCAGGTGCGCCGTCGGCTCGCCGTCGGTGACCACGAGGACCACCGGCTCGGCGTCCCGGTGCCGGGCCAGGAACCGGCGGGCGAGGATCAGCCCGTGCTGCAGGTTGGTGCCCTGCAGCGTGTCCACGCTCAGCTCGGCCAGCGTCTCGGGCTTGAGCACCTGCGCGGTCGACGAGAACCCGATGATCTGGATCGCGTCCTGCGGGAAGCGGGTGGTCACCAGCGAGTGCAGCGCCATCGCCGTCGACTTGGCCGCCCCCCACGTGCCGCGCAGCGCCATCGAGTAGGACAGGTCGACCAGCAGCGCGACCGCGGCGCCGGTGCGCCGCTCGGTCTCCACGACCTCGAAGTCCTCGACGGCGATGCGGACCCGGCGGTCGCCGTCCCCGTGCGGGTCGCCGGCGGTGCGCAGCACGGCGTTGCGGACCGTGCGGACGACGTCGAGCGGCTGCTCGTCGCCGAACTGCCACTCCCGCGAGCTGCCGGTGAGCTCCCCGGCGGCGCCGGCGTCGGCGACGTCGTGCTCGCCGCGGCCGGTGGCGTCGAGCTTGGCGAACACCCGCCGCAGCGCGGTGGCGCCCAGCCGGCGCACCGCCTTCGGCGAGAGCTCCAGCTTGCCGTCGGAGCGGTTGAGGTAGCCCTGCCGCTCCAGCTCGCGCTCCATCTGCCGCAGCGCCGCGAGGTCGTCGACGGCCTCGCGGCCCAGCGCCTGCTCCAGCAGCTCCTCGTCGACGTCGGCCAGCGAGGCGCCGGCGTAGCCCTGCGAGAGCTGGTTGGACAGCGCCTCGAGGTCGGCCAGCTCCGCGACGGCGCTGGTGGCGTCGCCGAGGCCCAGGCCCTGCTCGCCGTCGGGCACCTGGCCGCGCTGGCCCCAGGGCAGGTCGGGACGGGCCTGGCGCAGCGCGTCCTGCAGGTGGGCCATCTCGCTGGCCAGCCCCAGGTCGGACATGGTCTGCGCCATCAGGTCGGCCAGCTCCGCCCGCTGCTCGGGCGACAGGCCGGCCATCATCCGCTCCTGCGCGGCGGCCCGGCGGGCGAGGGAGTCGATCAGCTCGTCCACCGACTGGGGGTCGTCGGGGAAGAACTGCCCGTGCTTCTCCATGAACTCGCGGAAGCGCTCCCCGGTGTCCTCACCGCGGTTGTGCGCGTCCACCAGCTGGGACAGGTCGGCGACCATGTCCTTGACCGCCTGCACGTCCTGCTCGGTGGCGTTCTGCAGCGCCTGCTTCATGTTGGCGAAGGAGCTGTCGAGCACCTCCCGCCGCAGCAGGTCCTGGATCTGGTCGTAGGTCTGCCGGGCCTCGGCCGAGGCCCAGTCGTACTCCTTGAGCGCCCGGACCGCGCCCGCGGTGTCCTGCGGCAGCGCGTCGAGCTCGGCCTCCTTGAGCCGGGCCAGGTCGTCGGGGTCGGGGAACAGCTCCCGGCGCTCGGCCGCGAGCGCCCGGTCGAGCAGCTCGCGGACCTCCTGCAGCGTGCCGTCCATCCGGCCCGCGGTGCGGGCCTGCCGCAGCCGCTCCCGCACCGAGCGGCGCAGCTCGTCGAGCCCGCGCCGGCCGTCCATGCCGCGGCGCAGCAGCTCCCGCAGCGCCTCGCGGACGCCGCTCCCGCCGAGCACCGAGTCGCCGATCTCGTCGACGGCGCTGCCCAGGTCGTAGGGCGGGGCCAGCGGGTCGGGCCCGCCCCGCCAGCGGCCGTACCGGTACCCCCTGCCGGGGCGTGGGCGCGCCACCGTCAGGCCCCGTACACCGTGCGGGTGCCGTCGGTGTCCTTGGCCAGCCGGCGGGTGAGGTAGAGCCCCTCGAGGGCGAACTCGACCGCGGCGGCCGCCTGCTCGGCGGACTCCTCGCCCTCCGGCACGCCGAGGCGGCCCAGCAGCTCGGCCAGCCGCGGGATGGTGCCCAGCTGGCCCAGCAGCGCCGCGCCCGGCACCAGCTCGCCGGACTCGACGGTCTCGCCGCCGGTGAAGTGCTCCTGCAGGCCGGTCAGGTCCAGCCCGCCGCACCGGGCCCGGAAGGTCTGCGCGGTCGCCTGCCGCAGCAGGTGCTCCAGCACCTCCACCTCCCGGTCGTCGTCGGGGTCGCTGCCGGCGTCGGCGAACTCGACCTTGCCGCGGCTGGCCGGGACGACCCCCGGCAGGTCGACCACCCGGGCCACCGGCCGCGTCTCCCCGGCGATCGCGGCCCGGCGGACGGCGGAGGCGGCGACCGTCTCCAGCCCGGCGATCGCGAACCGGGCGCTGACGCCGGAGCGCTGGTCGACGTGGCTGGACTCGCGGACCAGCCGGGTGAACCGGGCGACGATCTCGACCAGGTGCTGGGGGACGACGGGGGCGTCGAACGCGTCGTGCCCGCTGGGGGCGCCGAGGCCGCTGGTCCGTGCCTCCTGGTCCAGCAGGCGGATCTCGTCGCCGAGCTCGAGCGGGTAGTGGGTGCGCACCTCGGCGCCGAAGCGGTCCTTGAGCGGGGTGATGATCCGCCCGCGGTTGGTGTAGTCCTCCGGGTTGGCGCTGGCCACGAGCAGCAGGTCCAGCGGCAGCCGCACGCGGTAGCCGCGGATCTGGATGTCCCGCTCCTCGAGCACGTTGAGCAGCGCGACCTGGATCCGCTCGGCGAGGTCGGGCAGCTCGTTGACGCTGAAGATGCCGCGGTTGGTGCGCGGGACCAGGCCGTAGTGGACCGTCTCGGGGTCGCCCAGCGTGCGGCCCTCGGCCACCTTGATCGGGTCGACGTCGCCGATGAGGTCGCCCACGCTGGTGTCGGGGGTGGCCAGCTTCTCGCCGAAGCGCTCGCTGCGGTGCAGCCAGCCGACCGGGGTGTCGTCGCCGTGCTCGGCGATCTGACGGTGCGCCCACACGCTGATCGGCTGCAGCGGGTGCTCGTTGAGCTCGCTGCCGGCGAGGACCGGCGTCCACTCGTCGAGCAGGCCGACGAGGGTGCGGATGAGGCGGGTCTTGCCCTGGCCGCGCTCGCCCAGCAGGACGAGGTCGTGGCCGGCGATGAGCGCCCGCTCGACCTCGGGGACGACGGTGTCCTCGAAGCCGACGATGCCCGGGAGGGTGGGCTCCCCGGCGCCCAGGCGGGCGAGCAGGTTGGCGCGGATCTCGGCCTTGACCGGCCGGGCGACGGCTCCGCTGGCACGGAGCTCGCCGAGGGTCGTGGGTGCGGGTGGGGTCTGCGCTGGGGCGACGTCCGTCACCTCAGCCACGGTACGACGACCAGGCACGATGCGGGAGCCGCTGCGTCGGCCCGGTCGGGATCGCGCTCCCTGCGAGGATCGGGGCATGGGAGCCGAGCTGGTCACCGGAGCCGACGTCGTCGCCGCCGCCGGGCTGCTCGACGGGGTCGCCCGGCGCACGCCGCTGGAGCACTCGCGGGCGCTGGCCGAGCGGGTCGGCGGTCCGGTGCACCTCAAGTGCGAGAACCTGCAGCACACCGGCTCGTTCAAGTTCCGCGGCGCCTACGTGCGGCTGTCCCGGCTGACCGCGGAGGAGCGGGCCCGCGGGGTCGTCGCGGCCAGCGCCGGCAACCACGCGCAGGGGGTGGCGCTGGCCGCCCGGATGCTCGGTGTCCGCGCCACGGTGTTCATGCCCGAGTCCGCGCCGCTGCCGAAGGTCGCCGCCACCCGCGGCTACGGCGCCGACGCGCGCCTGGTCGGGGTCGACCTGACCGCGGCGCTGGCGGCCGCCGTCGAGCACGCCGGGGCGACCGGGGCGGTGTTCATCCACCCCTTCGACCACCCCGACGTCATCGCCGGGCAGGGGACGGTCGGGCTGGAGCTGCTCGAGCAGTGCCCCGACGTCGCCACCGTCGTCGTCTGCACCGGCGGCGGCGGGCTGGTGTCCGGGGTGGCCGCCGCGGTGCGGGCACGGCGGCCCGAGGTGCGGGTCGTGGCGGTGCAGGCGGCCGGGGCCGCCGCCTTCCCCGGGTCGTTGGCCGCCGGGCGGCCGGTGGCGCTGACCGGGGTGTCCACGATGGCCGACGGGATCGCCGTCGGCGCGCCCAGCGACCTCACCCTCGCGCACGTCCGCGACCTGGTCGACGACGTGCGCACGGTGGGGGAGGAGGACCTCTCCCGCGCGCTGCTGTTCTGCCTGGAGCGGGCCAAGCTCGTCGTCGAGCCGGCCGGGGTGGCCGCGGTCGCGGCCGTGATGGCCGAGCCGGAGGTGTTCCGGCCGCCGGTGGTCGCCGTGGTGTCCGGCGGCAACGTCGACCCGGTGCTGATGATGAAGGTGGTCCAGCACGGCATGGCCGCCGCCGGCCGGTACCTGCGGCTGCGCCTGGCCGTCCCCGACCGGCCGGGGTCGCTGGCCGCGGTGCTCGCCGTCCTCGCCGAGGCCGGCGCGAACGTCCTCGAGGTCGAGCACGAGCGGACGGCGACCCGCCTGGACCTCGGGCAGGTCGAGGTGTTCGTCGTCCTCGAGACGCGCGGCCCCGACCACGCGCGGACCGTCGCCGGCGCGCTCGAGCAGGCCGGTTTCGCCGTCTCGGAGGCCTAGCGCTCACTTCTCCCGCGTCCGTCGGTCTGCCCTCCGGGACCGTCGGACAGGGAGAGGTGTCGTGGGAGAGAACAGCAGGCGTCGGGTCGTTCGCGGGTCGCGAAAAGGACTCGGGAAGTGTCGGTGCTCACACCTAGTTTCCCTGTCATGAACGACGCGATCCTCGTCGAGGGACTGCAGAAGCGCTTCGGGTCGAACACGGCGCTGGCGGGGGTGGACCTCGCCGTTCCCGAGGGCACGGTGCTCGGCCTGCTCGGGCCCAACGGCGCGGGCAAGACGACCGTCGTCCGCATCCTGACCACGCTGCTGCAGCCCGACGGCGGGCGCGCGCAGGTGGCCGGCGTCGACGTCGTCCGGGAGCCGGACCGGGTGCGCTCGGTCATCGGGCTGACCGGGCAGTACGCCGCGGTCGACGAGTACCTGACCGGCTTCGAGAACCTGGAGATGGTGGGCCGGCTGTACCGGCTGGGGAAGCGGGAGTCGCGGGCCCGGGCGGGGGAGCTGCTCGAGCGGTTCGACCTCACCGACGCCGCGAACCGGCCGGCGAAGACCTACTCCGGCGGCATGCGCCGACGGCTGGACATCGCCGCCTCGCTCATCGCCCGGCCGCGGGTGCTCTTCCTCGACGAGCCCACCACCGGGCTCGACCCGCGCAGCCGACTGGCGATGTGGGAGTTCATCGCCGACCTCGCCGACGGCGGGACGACGATCCTGCTCACCACCCAGTACCTGGAGGAGGCCGACCGGCTGGCCGACGGGATGGTGGTCATCGACCGCGGCCGGGCGATCGCGCGCGGCACGGCCGACGAGCTCAAGGCGCAGGTCGGCGGGCAGCGGCTGGAGTTCGCGGTCACCGACGCCGGCGCCCTGCCGGAGATGGTCGCGCGGCTGCGGCCGCTGGCGGTGGACGAGCCGCACGTCGACGAGCAGGCGCGCCGGCTGAGCATCCCGGTCAGCGGCGGCGCGGAGGTCCTGGCCGACGCGCTGCGCCGGCTCGACGGCCACACCGCCGACATCTTCGACGTCGGGCTGCGCCGCCCCGACCTCGACGACGTGTTCCTGGCGCTGACCGGCCACGCCGCCGAGGGCGGGGACGAAGGCGCCACCGACGAGACCCCGGCCGAGCCGGTCCCCACGGGAGGCGTGCGATGACCTCGCTGGCCGCGACGCTGTCCGACAGCGTCGTCATCACCAAGCGCAACCTGATCAAGGTCAAGCGGGTGCCCGACCTGATCGTGTTCGCGACGCTGTCGCCGATCATGTTCGTGGTGCTGTTCCGCTACGTGTTCGGCGGCGCCATCGGCGGGCTGCCGCCGGGCATCAGCTACGCGGAGTTCCTGCTGCCGGGCATCTTCGCGCAGACCGTCGTCTTCGGGTCGACCGTCACCGGCGCGAGCATCGCGGAGGACCTGCAGAAGGGGCTGATCGACCGGTTCCGGTCGCTGCCGATGTCCCGGTCGGCGGTGCTGGTCGGGCGCACGATCGCCGACTCCGGGCTCAACGTCATCTCGATCACGGTGATGGCGCTGACCGGCCTGGTGGTCGGGTGGCGGATCAACTCCTCGATCGGCGAGGCGGTGGGCGGGTTCCTCGTGCTGCTCGTCTTCGCCTACGCGATCTCGTGGCTGATGGCGGTGGTGGGGCTGCTGGTCCGCACGCCGGAGGTGGTGAACAACGCCAGCTTCATCGTGATCTTCCCGCTGACGTTCATCGCCAACACCTTCGTGCCGCTGGAGACCTTCCCGGCGGTGCTGCGCACCTTCGCCGAGTGGAACCCCGTCTCCTCGGTGACGCTGGCCGCGCGGGAGCTGTTCGGCAACGTGCCCGCCGGCTACCCGGTGCCCGACGCGTGGCCGCTGCAGAACCCGGTGCTGTACACGCTGATCTGGACGGCGGTCATCCTCGCGGTGTTCGTGCCGCTGTCGGTCCGCCTCTACCAGCGCACCGCCAGCCGCTGACCCGCGCGCTCGTCCCGGCGGCGGAGCCGCCGTCGCCGGGACGAGCGGGGGCCGGAGGCCTCCGCGAGGAGCGGCGGGTCCGGCTCAGCGGCAGCCGGGACGGCACGTGGTCGTGGTGCGGTCCGGGAGGACCGCGGTGTCTTGGCTGGACACGGGTGGCCCGGGACCTCGCCGGTTCCGGGCCACCCGTGTCCGACGCTCCGGGGCGGCGCAGGATGGACGGCGATGAGCGCCGAGTCCGCCCCCGCCGTGTCCGCTGACAACCCGCTGCTCGCCGAGTCGCCGCTGCCGTACGGGCTGCCGCCGTTCGCCGACATCACCCTCGAGCACTGCCGCGAGGCGGTCCTGGCCGGGATGGCCGAGCAGCGCGCCGAGATCGCCGCGATCACCGGCTCGGCCGAGCCGCCGACCTTCCCGAACACGATCGAGGCCCTCGAGCGCTCCGGCGCGCTGCTGCGCCGGGCCGAGGCGGTGTTCGGCAACCTGTCCTCGTCGCTGTCCTCGCCGCGGCTGCGGGAGATCGAGCGCGAGCTCGCGCCGCTGGAGGCCGCGCACGCCGACGCGCTGCGCCTGGACCCCGCGCTGTTCGCCCGCGTCGACGCCGTCCACGCCGCCCGGCACTCCGCGGGCCTGGCCCCCGAGGCGGTTCGGCTGGTGGAGCGGCACCACCTCGACCGGGTGCTGGCCGGCGCCCGGCTCGACGAGGCCGGCCGCGCCCGGCTGTCGGGGCTGAACCGGGAGCTGTCGGAGCTGTCCACGCAGTTCGGGCAGAACCTGCAGCTGGCCACCGAGGCCGCCGCCGTCCGGGTCGCGGATGCCGCCGAGCTCGACGGGCTGTCCGAGGAGGAGGTCGCCGCCGCGGCCCGCGCCGCCGCCGACCGCGGCCTGGACGGGTACGTGCTGCCGCTGCTGCTGCCCACCGGCCAGCCGGTGCTGGCCAAGCTGCGGGACCGGGAGCTGCGCCGCCGCGTGTTCGAGGCGTCGGTGACCCGCGCGTCGTCCGGAGAGCACGACAACGGGCCGGTGGCCGTCCGGATCGCCCGGGTGCGGGCCGAGCGCGCCCGGCTGCTCGGCTTCGCCACCCACGCCGACCTGGTCCTCGCCGACCAGACCGCCGGCAGCACCGCCGCCGTCGACGCGATGCTCACACCGATGGTCGGCCCGTCGACGGCGAACGCGCGGGCGGAGGCCGCGGTGCTGGCCGAGGCCGCTGCCCGCGACGGCGTCGCGGAGCTCGCGCCCTGGGACTGGGCCTTCTACAGCGAGCGGGTGCGCGCGGAGCGGTACTCGGTCGACACCGCCGCGCTGCGGTCGTGGTTCGAGCTGGACCGGGTGCTCGTCGACGGCGTCTTCCACGCCGCGGAGCTGCTCTACGGCTTCCGGTTCACCCCCCGCCCGGACCTCGCCGGCTACCACCCCGACGTCCGCGTGTGGGAGGTCAGCGGTCCCGACGGCGAGGCGGTCGGCCTCTACCTCGGCGACTTCACCGCGCGCGAGGGCAAGCGCGGCGGCGCGTGGATGAGCTCGTTCGTCCCCCAGTCGCGGCTGCTGGGCACCCGGCCGGTCGTCGTCAACAACCTCAACGTGGCCCGCGCGCCCGAGGGGCGGCCGACGCTGCTGACCCTCGACGAGGTCGACACGCTGTTCCACGAGTTCGGCCACGCGCTGCACGGGCTGAGCTCCGCGGTGACCTACCCGCGCTTCGCCGGGACCGCGGTGCCGCGGGACTTCGTCGAGTTCCCGAGCCAGGTCAACGAGGTGTGGGCGCTGTGGCCGGAGGTGCTCGCGCACTACGCGCGGCACGTCGAGACGGGGGAGCCGCTGCCGTCGTCCGCCGTCGAGGCGCTCGACGCCGCCCGGCTGTGGGGCGAGGGGTTCGCGACGCTGGAGTACCTCGCCGCGACGCTGCTGGACCAGGCCTGGCACCGGATCACCCCGGAGACCGAGATCGGCGACCCGGCGGAGTTCGAGCGGCGGGCGCTCGAGGCGGCCGGCGTCGCCTCCGACCTGGTGCCCCCGCGCTACCGGACGACGTACTTCCAGCACGTCTTCGCCGGCGGCTACGCGGCGGGCTACTACTCCTACATCTGGTCGGAGGTGCTCGACGCCGACACCGTCGAGTGGTTCCGGGAGAACGGGGGCCTGCGGCGGGAGAACGGCGACGTCTTCCGCGAGCGGCTGCTGTCCCGCGGCGGGTCGGTGGACCCGCTGGAGGCCTTCCGCGCCGTCCGCGGACGCGACGCCGACCCGGCACCCCTGCTCCGCCGCCGCGGGCTGGCGCCCGCCTGAGCGCGTCCGCTCCGGGAGCGGCGGCCTACAACCAGGGGAGCGAGAGGACCAGGTCCAGGTCGTCGGGGGCGTCGCCGTCGCGGACGAGCCGGTTGGGCTGGCGGTGACCGCACGCCGTGCAGCGGTGCACCACCTGCCAGCCCTTGCCGGACTTCTCCACCAGACCGATCGGCTCCATCGGCTGCCGGCAGTCGCTGGCGCGGTCGCCGGGCAGGTCGTCGACGTGCAGCGACCACAGGCACACCGGGCAGTGGTTGCGGTAGTGCCCGTCGGTGTTCGCGGGGACGTCGGCGGCGCAGTGCACGCAGACGAAGCCGGTGTTCTCCGCCCGCCGGGAGCGGGCCACGACGCGGGGCCGGGTCAGGGGACGAACGGCTCGACGGCGACGACCTCGACGGTGATGTCGCGGCCGTTGGGCGCCTGGTAGGTGACCGAGGTGCCCGGCTTTGCGCCGAGGATCGCCGAGCCCATCGCCGACTCCGGCGAGTAGACGGCGAGGTCCGTGGTGCCCGCGATCTCGCGGGAGCCGAGCAGGAACTTCTCGGTCTCGTCGTCGCCCTGGAAGCGGATGGTGATGACGGTGCCGAGCTCGGCGGTGGTGGCCGTCGTCGGCGGCTCGCCCACGCGCGCCTTGCGGAGCAGGTCGGTCAGCTGCCGGATCCGGCCCTCCTGCTTGCCCTGCTCCTCCTTGGCGGCGTGGTAGCCACCGTTCTCCTTGAGGTCGCCCTCCTCGCGGCGGGCGTTGATCTCGGCGGCCATGGCAGGCCGGCCGGCCACCAACTGGTCGAGCTCGGCCTTCAGCCGGTCGTGGGCCTCCTGGGTCAGCCAGATGCCCTGCTCGTTCTCAGTGGGGGTGGTCACGCGGGGTACTCCTGCACAGCTCGGGAGCCGCGTCCCGGTCGGGAGGCGACGACGTCGATCCGGCCAAGCTAACACCGGCCGGGCGGCCCGTGCAGGGACGCGATCCGCTCCCTGCCGGGGAGCGGACGGTACCGGAGCATCCCGTGACAGGCACCACATCCAGCCCTCCGGGGGACCCGTCGGCGGCGTTCCGTCGGCGCGTCGGGGGACACTGGGGAGGTGACCGACGCCGACCAGTTGCGCCTGCTCGCCGTGCACGCCCACCCCGACGACGAGTCGAGCAAGGGCGCGGCGACGATGGCGAAGTACGTCGCCGAGGGCGTCGAGGTGATGGTGGCGACCTGCACCGGCGGAGAGCGCGGCTCGGTGCTGAACCCCTCGCTGGACCGCCCGGAGATCTGGGAGCGCCTGCCGCAGCTGCGCGTCGAGGAGATGGCCCGGGCCCGGGAGATCCTCGGCGTCCAGCAGGAGTTCCTCGGGTTCGTCGACTCCGGCCTGCCCGAGGGCGACCCGCTGCCGCCGCTGCCCGAGGGCTGCTTCGCGCTGGTCCCCACCGAGGAGGCGGCCGCGCCGCTGGTGGCGCTGATCCGCCGGTTCCGCCCGCAGGTCGTGCTCACCTACGACGAGCGCGGCGGCTACCCGCACCCCGACCACATCAAGACCCACGAGGTCTCGGTGCACGCCTTCGAGGCGGCCGGTGACCCGGAGCGCTACCCCGAGCTGGGCGAGCCCTGGCAGCCGAGCAAGCTCTACTACCACATGGGCTTCACGCTGACCCGGACGCGGGCGCTGCACGAGGCGATGCTCGAGACCGGCGCCGAGTCGCCCTACGCCGAGTGGCTGGCGAACTGGGACCCGGAGCGCGACATGAGCCACCGCGTCACCACCCGCGTCCCGTGCGCCGAGTACTTCCCGGTGCGGGACGCCGCGCTGATCGCGCACGCCACCCAGATCGACCCGAACGGCCGCTGGTTCGCCTGCCCGATGGACCTGCAGCAGCGGGTGTGGCCGACCGAGGACTACGAGCTGGCCCGCTCGCTGGTGGACTCGACGCTGCCGGAGGACGACCTGTTCGCCGGCATCCGCAGCGAGGTGCCGGTCCCGTGACCACCGGACTGGTGAGCGGCGCGCTGGCCGGGGCGGTCCTGGCCGCCGAGGAGCAGCTGCCCGAGGACGTCGGCAAGTCCGGCCCGTTCGGGCTGTTCCTCACCCTGGTCCTGCTGCTCGCCGTGTTCCTGCTGGTCCGGTCGATGAACCGGCACCTCAAGCGGATCCCGCGCAGCTTCGAGCCGGAGGACGACCACCCGCAGGTCGTCGTCCCCGACACCCCGGCCGAGCTGGTCGACCCGCCGCGCCGGCCCGGTCAGGACCTGCTCGACGACCTGCGCCGCGCGCCCCGCGCCATCGAGGGGCCGAAGCGGAGCGCCCCCGGGCGCGACGACCGGACGGACCCGCCGGCGCGCTGACGCCGGCGGGCCGACCGGGCCGGGTGCGGTCCCGGCCCGGTCGCGGTGCTCACCAGGTGTGCGCGACGTCGACGACGAGGCGCGAGCCGTCGCCGGGACCGTCGAGGACCAGCACGCGGAACGGCAGGCGGGCGCGGACGCCGAGCCCGACGGTGCTGCTGCCCTCGAACGAGCCGGCGTAGGCGACCTGCCGGAAGGTGCGGTAGCCGCCGACGGCGACGGCCTCGGCGTCGGTGCGCGGGTCGTAGGTCGCCGCCCCGGCGTCGGTGTGCCCGGGGGTGTGCACGACGACCTGCAGGTCGGCCGCGCCGCGCAGGGGCACGGGCCGGCCCGAGCCGTCCTGCACGACCTGGGGCACGTACCGGACGTCGTAGCCCACGTCGGCGGCGTCGATCCCGTCGAGGTCCAGGACCAGCCGGTCGTAGCAGTCGTGGCGGCCGGCGCGGACGTCGTCGAGGGTGCCGCCGCCGCCGTCGGAGACGGTCTCCGGCTGGGAGCCCCACGCCGTGCTGCACGAGGCGGCGGAGGCGGAGGGCAGGGCGAGGCCGAGAGCGGCCGTGGCGGCGGCCAGGACGACGGCGGTGCGGGTGCGGGTGGTGCTCATGGTGGGCTCCCGGGGTCAGGGGGATGCGGACGTGGGGAGGATGCGCCCACGGCCGCGCAGACGCCATGGCTCTGATCGCCCACGGACGTCGACCCAGGACGCGCCTCTCTGTGGATAAGTGACAGGAAACGGCGTCCCGGGCGCGACACGACATGGCACATCGCCTTCCCGTTGCCGCGGGGTGACGATGGGTATCCCCGGACCGTGCCGAACCGCCTCGCCGCCGCGACCAGCCCCTACCTGCTGCAGCACGCGGACAACCCGGTCGACTGGCGCGAGTGGGGCGAGGAGGCCTTCGCCGAGGCGCGCGAGCGGGACGTCCCGGTGCTGGTGAGCGTCGGGTACGCCGCCTGCCACTGGTGCCACGTGATGGCGCACGAGTCGTTCGAGGACGAGGCGACCGCGGCGCAGATGAACGCCGGGTTCGTGTGCGTCAAGGTCGACCGGGAGGAGCGGCCCGACGTCGACAGCGTCTACATGACCGCCACCCAGGCGCTCACCGGCTCCGGCGGCTGGCCGATGACGGTCTTCACCACCCCCGACGGGCGGCCGTTCTACTGCGGCACCTACTACCCGCCGCGCCCCGCCGGCGGCGTGCCCGCGTTCCGGCAGGTGCTCACCGCCGTCTCCGAGGCCTGGACGCAGCGCCGCGACCAGCTCGAGCAGGCCGGCACCCGGATCGCCGAGGGCATCTCCCGCCGCCTGGACCTCGGGCCGCCCACGCCGCTGTCGGCCGCCGACCTCGACGGCGCCGCGGCCGCGGTCGCCGCCGACCACGACGACCGGCACGGCGGGTTCGGCGGCGCCCCGAAGTTCCCGCCGTCGATGCTGCTGGAGTTCCTGCTGCGGCACGCCGCCCGCAGCGGGGACGCGCGGTCGCTGGAGGTGGCGCGCCGCACGCTGGAGGCGATGGCCCGCGGCGGCATCCACGACCAGCTGGCCGGCGGCTTCGCCCGCTACTCGGTCGACGAGCGCTGGGTGGTGCCGCACTTCGAGAAGATGCTCTACGACAACGCCCTGCTCCTGCGGGTCTACCTGCACCTGTGGCGGGCCACCGGCGAGGAGTGGGCGCGGCGCGTGGCCGACGCGACCGCCGCCTTCCTCGTCCGCGACCTCGGCACGCCCGAGGGCGGCTTCGCCAGCGCGCTGGACGCCGACACCGACGGCGTCGAGGGCCTGACGTACGTGTGGACGCCGGCCCAGCTCACCGAGGTGCTCGGCGACGACGACGGCCGCTGGGCCGCGGAGCTGTTCGCGGTGACCGGGCGCGGCACGTTCGAGCACGGCACCTCCACGCTGCAGCTGCCTCGTGATCCCGACGACCCCGCCCGCTTCGCCTCCGTGCGCGAGCGGCTGCTGGCCGCCCGCGCCCGGCGCCCGCAGCCCGCCCGCGACGACAAGGTGGTCACCGCCTGGAACGGGCTGGCCGTCGCCGCGCTGGCCGAGCACGGCGTCCTCACCGGCACCCCCGCGTCGGTGGACGCCGCCCGCCGCGCAGCGGAGCTCCTCGCGGACGTCCACCGGGTGGGCGGGCGGCTGCGGCGGGCCTCGCGGGACGGCGTCGCCGGGGCGCCGGCCGGGGTGCTCGAGGACCACGGCGACCTCGCCGAGGGGTTGCTCGCGCTGCACCAGGCGACCGGGGAGGGCCGGTGGCTGGACTGGGCCGGTGACCTGCTCGACGTCGTCGCGGAGCAGTTCCACGACGCCGACGGGTGGCACGACACCGCCGCCGACGCCGAGGCGCTGGTGCACCGCCCGTTCGACCCTGCCGACGGGCCGACCCCGGCCGGGGTCGCCGCGGCCGCCGGTGCGTTCGTCACCTACGCGGCGCTGGCCGGGTCGCCGCGGCACCGCGAGCTCGGCGAGGCCGCGACCGGGCAGCTCGGCGTGCTGGTGCGCCGGGCGCCGCGGGCGGCGGGCTGGGCCGCGGCGGTGGGGGAGGCGCTGCTGGCCGGGCCGCTCGAGGTCGCCGTCAGCGGCCCGGCCGGGCCCGAGCGGGACGCGCTCGCCGCGGCCGCGCGGGGCTCGGCCAGCCCGGGCGCCGTCGTCGTGGTGGGGGAGCCGGACACCCCCGGGGTGCCGCTGCTGGCCGGCCGGCCGCCCGTCGGCGGGCGCCCCGCCGCCTACGTGTGCCGGGGCTTCGTCTGCTCCGCGCCGGTCACGGACGTGTCCGCTCTCGGCGCAGCGATGGCCCCTTCCTGACCCCGCCCGACGGTCTTACCGTGTAATCACGTAAGCACCTCACTGGAGGAGGCCGTCGTGCACGGACACCACCACCGCTTCGCCGACTCACCCTTCGCCCGCATGGGCGCCCCCGGCTGGCGCCGCCGCGGCCCGGGCGGCCGCGGGGGCGACACCCCGCCGGTCGACCGCGCCGAGGTCGCGGGCTGGTTCGCCGGGCGGCTGCCCGACGGCTGGTTCACCGGGCCGGCCGAGATCACCGTCGACCGGGACGAGATCACCGTCGTCGGCCCGCTCGCCGAGCCCGACGCCGGCGAGGGCGACCCCACCGCCGCCCGCGCCGGCCGCATCGCCCGCTTCCGCGAGGACACCCGCGGCCAGCGGATGGCCATCGCCGACGCCGCCCAGGAGCGCTACGGCCGCTCCGTGGCCTGGGGCGCCTCGTGCGGCGACGTCCGCGAGGTGTTCACCAACGCCTCGGTGCCGGTGATGACCCGGCTGCGCCAGCCCGAGCGGCTGGTGCTCGACACGCTCGTCGACGCCGGCGTCGCCCGCTCCCGCTCGGAGGCGCTGGTCTGGGCCGTGCGCCTGGTCGGGCAGCACGCCGACGCCTGGCTGACCGAGCTGCGCGACGCCATGGCCTCGGTGGAGGAGGTCCGGGCGCGCGGCCCGGAGCTGTGAGCCCTGCCGGGCTGGTGGAGTGAGCCCGCGGGAGCTGCTGCGCACGGCGTAGGAGGACCTCACCCGGGTGATGCTCACGCTCACCCGTGCCGAGGGGTGGGCGACGACCGGCTGCACCGGCTGGGCGGTGGTCGACCTGACCCGCCACCTGCTGCAGGACGCCCGCCGGGCGCTGGTCGCGCCGGCGACCCGGCGGGCGGGCCCGCCGGGGTCGACCGCGGTGGACCACTGGCGCTCGTGGCGCCCGCCGGCGCCCGACGACGAGGACGGCCCGTGGGCCACCCGCGCGGCGGCCGGCCTGCACGGCGGCTCCGCGGCGGTGCAGCGCGGCCACGCCGAGGCCGCCGCGGCGGTGCTCGTGACCGCCGGCCGGGGGCCGCTGTCCGACGCCGGCCGCGCCGCGCCGGGGGCCGCCGCCCGGTTCCCCTGTTCGGTCGAAGGGCCTCCCTGCCCCCCGCCCCTCGCGAGCTCGCGGCGGGACCCGGCAGGGAGGCCGGCGCGGAGCAGGGACACTGGAGGGCGTGCCAGCAGCTGCCGCCGTCCCCGCCGCGACCGACGTCCTCGTGGTGGGGGCCGGGCCGGCGGGCTCGGCGGCGGCCGCGTGGGCCGCGCGCGCCGGTCACGACGTGCTGCTCGCCGACGCCGCCGTCTTCCCGCGCGACAAGACCTGCGGCGACGGGCTGACCCCCCGCGCGGTCGCCGAGCTCGACCACCTCGGCCTCGGCGACTGGGTGCGCGGACACGCCCGCAACCGCGGCCTGCGCGCCGCCGGGTTCGGGCAGGTGTGGGAGCTGCCCTGGCCGGGCGGCGCCTTCCCCGACCACGGCAGCGCGGTGCCGCGCACCGAGCTCGACGCCCGGATCCGGGAGGTGGCGCTCGGCTCGGGGGCGGTCCCGGTCGACGGCGCGCGGGCGGTCGACGTGGAGCGCGACGGCGACCGGGTCCGCGCGGTGGTGTTCGAGCTCGCCGACGACAGCCGGGTGAGCGTCGCCTGCCGCCGGCTGGTCGTCGCCGACGGCGTGCGGTCGCCGCTGGGCCGGGTGCTCGGCCGGGAGTGGCACCGCGACACCGCCTACGGCGTCGCCGCACGCAGCTACGTCTGCTCCGGCCGCAGCGACGACGAGTGGATCTCCTCCCACCTCGAACTGCGCGGCGAGGAGGGCGAGCTGCTGTCCGGGTACGGCTGGGTCTTCCCGCTGGGTGCCGCCGCCGGTGAGGTCAACCTCGGCGTCGGCACCCTGGCGACGGCGCGGCGGCCCGCCGGCGTGCAGCTGAAGTCGCTGCTGGAGTTCTACGCCGGGTCACGGCGCGAGGAGTGGCAGCTCGACGGGCCGGTCCGCGACGTCGCGTCCGCGCTGCTGCCCATGGGCGGCGCCGTCTCCGGTGTCGCCGGCCGGAACTGGGCGCTGGTCGGTGACGCCGCCGGCTGCGTGAACCCGCTCAACGGCGAGGGCATCGACTACGGCCTCGAGACCGGGCGCGCCGTCGTCGACCTGCTGGCCGAGGACGACTGGTCGCGCGCCTGGCCGGCGACGCTGCGCCGTCACTACGGCGAGGCCTTCTCGATCGCCCGGCGGCTCGCCGGGCTGCTCACGGTGCCCCGCTTCCTGCCCTCGGCGGGCCCGGTCGGGATGCGGTCCCGGTCGCTGATGACCGTGGCGCTGCGGGTGATGGGCAACCTGGTCACCGAGGCCGACCGCGACGTCGTCGCCCGCGCCTGGCGCGCGGCGGGCCGGGCCTCGACCCGGTGGGACGGGCGGCCGCCGTTCAGCTGACCGGCGCTCAGACGAAGGGGCTGTTGTACATCGCGAAGTAGACGGCGATGTAGTGGCAGATCGCGGCCACGACGGTCATCGCGTGGAAGACCTCGTGGTAGCCGAAGACGCCCGGCCACGGGTTCGGCTTCTTGACCGCGTAGGCGACGCCGCCGACGGTGTAGAGCACGCCGCCGGCCGCCAGCAGCACCAGCGAGGTCACGCCCGCGATGTGCAGGATGTCGGTGAGGATGAAGACGGCGACCCAGCCCAGGCCCACGTAGAGCGGCACGCCCACCCAGCGCGGCGCCGTCGGCCAGGTGAGCTTGAGGCAGACGCCGGCCAGCGCACCGGCCCAGACGCCGCCGAGGACCCAGTAGCCCAGCGGCTGGTCGACGGCGAGCAGCGAGAACGGCGTGTACGTGCCGGCGATGAACAGGAAGATCATCGAGTGGTCGAGCCGCTTCATGACCTTCCAGCCGCGCGGTGACCAGCGACGGCGGTGGTAGAGCGCGCTGGTGCCGAACAGGCCGCAGATGGTCAGGCAGTAGACGGCGACCGAGAAGCCGGCGCGGGCGCCGAGCACCGAGCCCAGCGGCACGAGGACGGCGCCGGCGACGATCGCGCCGAAGAAGGCGAACAGGTGCAGCCACCCGCGCATCCGCGGTCGCGTGTCGGGGTGGTCCCAGTCGTCGTCGCCGCCGAAGTCCTCGCGGGTCCAGGTCCGTTCGACCCGCTCGCCCTCCTCGAGGACGGTGGTGATGGCGGGACCGCGCGGGGCGTCGAGCACGGCCCCGTCGGCCTCCACCCGGACCGGCTCGAGCTCGTCGGGCATGGAGGTCACGAACCGAGGTTACGGAGGCGTAGGTGGGCCCGCAGTGCCAGCGACCTGTGAGTTCCCCGGCAGCGCCCCGGAGGGGCGGCGCGCGGGCGGGAGGCAGCGGAACGGCGGCGTCCCGGGGCGCCTAGGGTGTGGCCCCGTGGGGGCGCGTCAGTGGGTCCGCGACGTCCTGACGCAGATGTACGAGCGTCGCCTGGCCCGGCAGCTGGTGGGCGCCGACGTCCCCCGGCACGTGGGCGCGATCATCGACGGCAACCGCCGCTGGGCGCGCGCCACCGGGCTGCTCGACCCGAACGCCGGCCACCGTCGCGGCGCCGACCGCATCGCCTCGTTCCTCGCCTGGTGCGACGAGGCCGGCGTCGAGGTGGTCACCCTCTTCCTGCTCTCCACCGACAACCTGTCCCGGCCCGAGCCCGAGCTCACGCCGCTGCTGCGGATCATCGAGGGCGTCGTCGAGGACCTGTCGGCGCCCGACCGCCGGTGGCAGCTGCACCCGGTCGGCGCGCTCGGCCTGCTGCCGCCGGAGACGGTCACCGTCCTCAAGGAGGCCGAGGAGACCACCCGCGACCGGCCGGGCGCCACGGTGAACCTCGCCGTCGGCTACGGCGGCCGCCGGGAGATCGCCGACGCCGTCCGCTCGCTGCTGGCCGAGCACGCGAGCCGGGGGACGTCGCTGGACGAGCTGGTCGAGGTGCTCGACGTCGAGCACATCGCCGAGCACCTCTACACCCGCGGCCAGCCCGACCCGGACCTGGTCATCCGCACCAGCGGCGAGCAGCGGCTGTCGGGCTTCCTGCTCTGGCAGACGGCGCACTCGGAGTTCTACTTCACCGACGTCTACTGGCCCGACTTCCGGCGGGTGGACTTCCTGCGGGCGCTGCGGGCCTACGCGGCGCGGCACCGCCGTTTCGGTGGGTGACAGACTCGGGCCCATGGCACTCGGCGCGGTCGACGTCCCCCTCGAGTACGTGCGGCTGGGGCTGCGGTTCGACCGGCTGGAGTCCGGCTTCGTCGACGCCTACACCGGCGAGAAGCGGATCCGCGCCGAGGTCGAGAGCGAGCCGGCCCCGACGCCGCAGGGGCTGCGCGACCAGACCCGGGCGCTGCTGCAGGAGCTGGACTCGACCGTGCTCCCGGCCGACCGCGCCGCGTTCCTGCGCGGCCAGCTCACCGGCCTGGAGTGCAGCGCCCGGAAGATGAGCGGGGAGCCGGTGGGCTTCCTCGACGAGGTCCGCGGCTACTTCCAGGTCGACCTCACCCTCGGCGACCCGGCCGCCTACGCCGCCGCGCACGCCGAGCTGGACGCGCTGCTGCCCGGCGAGGGGTCGCTGGCCGAGCGCTACGCCGCGCACCGCCGTCGCGAGGAGTGCCCGCCGCAGCGGCTGGAGGCCGCGGTGCACGCGCTGTCCAGCGCGCTGCGCGACCGGGTGCGCGGCCGCTACGGGCTGCCCGAGGCCGAGACGGTGCGCTACGAGGTGGTCACCGACAAGCCGTGGTCGGGCTTCAACTACTACGAGGGCGACTACCGCTCCCGGGTGGCGATCAACGCCGACCTGCCGCACCGGCTCAGCCAGCTGGTGCACCTGGTGGCGCACGAGTCCTACCCCGGCCACCACACGGAGCACTGCCGCAAGGAGCGCGGGCTGGTCGAGCGGGCCGGTCACCTCGAGCACACGGTGTTCCTCGTCAACACCCCCGAGTGCCTGATGGCCGAGGGGCTGGCCGACCTCGGCGTCGACGCCGCCGTCGGCGACGGCTGGGGGCCGTGGTCGGCCGAGGTGCTCGGCGACCTGGGGCTGCGCTTCGACGGGCACCTCGCCGAGCGGATCGCCGCGGCCGCCGCGCCGCTGAACCGGGTGCGCCAGGACGCCGCCGTGCTCCTGCACGACCGCGGGGCCGACGCCGACGAGGTCGCCGCCTACATCCAGCGCTGGTCGCTGGTCAGCCCCGACCGGGCCCGCCAGCAGCTGCGGTTCCTCACCCACCCGCTGTGGCGGGCGTACATCACCACCTACGTCGAGGGCTACGACCTGCTGCACCGCTGGCTCGGCGCCCGCCCGGCCGGCCAGGACGTCGCCGACCGCTTCGTGCGCCTGCTCGACGAGCCGCTGACCCCCGCCGTCGTCACCGCCGAGCTCACGGACGCCTGACCGGTGCCCCGCCGCGACCCCCGGGAGGCCCGCGCCCTCGGCCTGTGGACGGCGGGATGGCTGTTCGTGCTCCTGCTCGCCGGCCTGCTGTGGATCGGCGACCTCGCCGTCCAGTGGCCGGTCCTGCTGGTGCCGGCGCTGTGGGCGGCAGCGGCTGCGCGGCCCCGGCGGGGACGGCGGCCGGAGACCTGGGAGGCGCCGGAGCGCGGCGGGCCGCCGCCCACGTGGGAGCTGCCGGCGTCGCGCCCGCTGCCCCGGCCGCCGGACGCGCGGGGACGCGAGCGGTACTGAGCCGTGCGCGCCCGGGTGTCGCCGGGACGGGCGGTACGGGTGGGACCCCATCGGGTGAACAGTGCGTTTCGGCGCGCTGTGACCGCGCGCTCCCGTCGGTCCGTGCCTCTAGCGTCCGGGGTGGACGACGGGCCCGCCCCGCCGTCCACGGGAGGCCCGGTTGGTGCTGACGTTCTCGTCGACCAGGGGGGCCGGTGCCCGGCCCCTGCGCCGGGGCCCGGCCACCTTCGAGGCGGGGCGCGGTCTCGCGCCCCAGGGGAGACGACCCGTGACCACTCGCCGCACGTACGTCCTCGACACCTCCGTCCTGCTGTCCGACCCCCGCGCGCTGCTGCGCTTCGGCGACGCCGACGTGGTGCTCCCGCTGGTCGTCATCGGTGAGCTCGAGGACAAGCGGCACCACCCGGAGCTCGGCTGGTTCGCCCGCCAGGCGCTGCGGCTGCTCGACGACCTGCGGGTCACCCACGGCCGGCTCGACGCGCCGGTGCCGGTGGGGGAGGACGGCGGCACGCTGCACGTCGAGCTCAACCACAGCGACGCCGCGGTGCTCCCCGCCGGGTTCCGCAACGACAGCAACGACAGCCGGATCATGGTGGTCGCGCTGAACCTGCGGGCCGAGGGCCGCGACGTCTGCCTGGTCACCAAGGACGTGCCGCTGCGGGTCAAGGCGGCCGCCGTCGGCCTGGAGACCGACGAGTACCGCGCGCTGGACTCCGTCGACGAGGGCTGGATTGGCATGGCCGAGCTGTCGCTGGACGACGCCGAGCTGTCGGGCCTCTACGACACCGGCGAGGTGTACGTGCCGGCGGCCGCGGAGCTGCCCGCGCACACCGGGCTGGTGCTGCTCAGCTCGCGCGGGTCGGCGCTGGGACGGGTGACCCCGGACAAGCAGGTGCGGCTGGTGCGCGGTGACCGCGAGGCGTTCGGGCTGCACGGGCGCTCGGCCGAGCAGCGGGTGGCACTGGACCTGCTGCTGGACCCCGAGATCGGCATCGTCTCGCTCGGCGGGCGGGCGGGCACCGGCAAGTCGGCGCTGGCGCTGTGCGCGGGGCTGGAGTCGGTGATGGAGCGGCGGGCGCACAGGAAGGTCGTGATCTTCCGGCCGCTGTACGCCGTCGGCGGGCAGGAGCTCGGGTACCTGCCCGGCAGCGAGGGCGAGAAGATGTCGCCCTGGGCGCAGGCGGTCTACGACACCCTCGGCGCGCTGGTGTCCACGGACGTCCTCGACGAGATCGCCGCGCGCGACCTCATCGAGGTGCTGCCGCTGACCCACATCCGCGGCCGCTCGCTGCACGACTCGTTCGTGATCGTCGACGAGGCGCAGTCGCTCGAGCGCGGCGTACTGCTCACCGTGCTGTCGCGGCTGGGCAGCGGGTCGCGGGTGGTGCTCACCCACGACGTCGCGCAGCGGGACAACCTGCGGGTCGGCCGGCACGACGGCGTCGCCGCGGTGGTCGAGCAGCTGAAGGGGCACCCGCTGTTCGCCCACGTGACGCTGACCCGGTCCGAGCGCTCGCCGATCGCCGCCCTGGTCACCGAGATGCTGGAGGACCTCGAGCTCTGACCGCGCGGCCCTCCTGGGGCGTTCCTCGTCCTCCTCGGGTCCTGCAGCACCCCTCGAGCGCGAAGAACACCCCAGGAGGGCTCACCTTCCGCCGCGGACTAGTGCTCGCCGGACCCGTGCCCCCAGGAGGATCCGGTCCTGCACGTCGTCCCAGGTCCAGCGGACCACTCCCCAGCCCTCGCCGCGGATGGCGTCCTCCCGGCGCTTCTCCTCGAACACGGCGTCGCCCGGGTCCTGGCCCGGCCGGAGCAGCCGCCCGTACTTGACCCGCCCGTCGAACTCGCCGACCACGCGGCGGTCCTCCCACACGAAGTCGGTGCGGCCGAGGAGGACGTCCTCCGCCGTCCGCACCGGGAACTGCAGGCCGCTGGGGTCCAGACCCAGTGCGTGCAGGACCACCCGGCTGCGGCTCTCCCCGACGCTCTCGCTGCGGCCGTCGGCGAACCGGACGGCGCGGCCGGCCGACCGGGCGCCCGGCCGCCCGCGGCACCGTCCCAGGGCGTCGGTCAGTGTGGCCTCGGTGCAGAGTCCGGCGTGCAGTGCTGCGTCGAGCACGACGACGGCCGGCTCGAACGGCACCGCACGCGCGAGGTCGACGGCGGTCCGGGCCGGCGAGGTGACGGCAACGCCGCCGACCTCCACGACCTCGTCGTCGTCCAGGCCTCCGACGTGGACGAACAGGACGCGGCCGGCGTCGTGCCACGCGGGCGGTCGCCGGGTGACGTGCACCCGGCCCAGCGGTACACCCCAGAGCGGCATGCCGAGCAGGACCGCCGCCGACTGGTGGCTGACGACGGCCGGCCGCCGGAGCTGGCCGAGTGTCGCCGTCACCAGGAGGCGGTGGCGGGCGGCCGCGGCGTCCGGTGCGGCGCCGTCGAGGTAGGCGCCTCGGCGCAGGCGGGTCCACTCCCGGCGCCGGGCCAGGCGGCCCAGCTCGTCGTCGGTGAAGCCCTCGTCGAGCGCGTCGCGGCGGAGGAGGAGGCGGGGCGGTACGTCGGTCACCGGGCGACCGTGGCGTCCTCACTCGTCCGGCAGGGCTCACCGGACCCGGTCGTGGACGACGCCCTACCTGTGGACGGCCGCTCCTGGGGTGGTCCTCGCGGTACCGGGGTGCTGCAGGGCCCCAGTGGTCCGGACAACGCCCCAGGAGCGGGGTCAGGCGGCGGGGGCGGGGTCCTCGTCCGGGAGTGCCGGCGTCCGGGACGCGCGCGGCGGGGCCGGGCGGGGCCGCGGCGTCGCGGCGTAGCGCAGCAGCGCGACGGCGCCCCAGCCGGCGAGCAGGCACCAGGGCAGCCGGGTGGCGACGTCGTCGAGCGTGAAGTCGCCGCGCAGGTACAGCGCGAGCACCGGCAGGGCCAGCACGAACCCCGCCGTGAGGACGTCCCAGCGCAGCGGGCTCATGCCTCAGCGGTCTCCAGCCGCTCGCACAGCAGCGACGCCCAGCGGTGCGCGGTCGCCCGCACGCCGTCGAGGAGGGCCACCGGCACCGTCGTCCGGCCCAGCACGGCGGCGGGGTCGGCGGTCAGGTCGGAGTCCTGGACGACGAGCGCGTCGACGCGGGGCAGGGCGTCCAGCCACGGGCCGACGTCCTCGGGCTTGCGGGTCGCCTCGACGACGGCCCAGACGGCGACCGGCGAGAAGATCGCCATGACCTGCTCGAGCCACGTCCGGCTCCCGGCGCGCATCGGGGCGTCCACCGCGACGACGGTCGGCGTCCCCGCGGCGGCGGCCTCCTGCTTGCGCGCGATCGCGGTGTCGACCGAGGCGATCCGGCTGGACCCGGGCGCGAGCGCGGCGAGGTCGCCGCGGGTGGCCCACTGCAGCCGGTCGCCGTCGAGCCGCATGCCGGCGGCCAGCGAGCGCGCGGCGGCGAGGGTCTCGACGCCGGGGCCGACGACCAGCAGCACCTCGCCGGCACCGGCCGGGGCCGACGGCGCCGCGGGCAGCGCCGCGCCGAGCGCCCGGGTCAGCGCCGCGTAGGTGCCGGACTGCGCGACCTCGGCGGGGAAGCCCCCGCCGAGCAGGTCCTCCGGCACGCCGAGCGCGCGCAGGCGGGCGACCGTGCCGGCGGCCTCGACCATCCGCGGGTCGACCCAGCCGCGGCCCGGCGCCACCGCACCGGCCTCGCGCACCGACGGCACGACGACGCGGGCCGGCGTCCACCCGCGGGCGGCGCGGGCGTCGACGGGCAGGCGGGTCACGGTCGCCAGGCCCGGCGCCGGGGCGGCGACGCGGGCGACGGCCTGACCGGGCACCGGCGGCAGGCGGCGCGCCGGCGGCACCGGCGGGCGCCCGAGCAGCCGCGGCACGGCCAGCTCGGCACCGGGGGTGGGCGGCGGCAGGAGCGACAGCGGGGGCAGGACGGCGGTGGAGTCGAGCGGCAGCGGGGCGGGGTCGCTGGCGGTCGGCGCGAGCACCGCCTCGTCGGCCTCCCACTCGTCGGACTCGGCCGAGGCGTCGACCCAGCCCGGCTCCTGGTCCACGCGCTGCGAGGGCGCGGGGACCGGCGGGCGGCCGCGGTGCGCGCCGCCCTGGGTGGAGGCGCTGGCGAGCACGCCGCGGAGGATGTCGGTGAGCGCGTCGTCCGGGGTGTCGTGGGCCAGGGCCGCGCGGAGCACCTCGGCGATGGCCTCCTCGCGCCCGGTGACCGGGCCGGTGAGGTCCGGGTCGGCCCAGGTGGCCACCGGCTGGGGCGCCGGCACCTCGATCGGCTCCGCGACGACGGCCGGCAGCACGTCGGTGACCGGCTCGTCCTCCGGCACCGGCGCGACGGCGGTCGGCGCCTCGGCGGCGGTGTCCTCGGTGGCCGTGTCCTCGACGGCGGACTCGACGGCGACGGGGTCCTCGGCGGCGGTCTCGTCCGCCTCCGGGCCGAGCAGCTCGGTGAGCAGGGATTCCTCGGCGTCCTCGGCGTCCTCGGCGTCCTCGGGGTCCTCGTCGGCCGGAGGCTCCTCGACGTCGGGCTCCTCGACGACCGGCTCCTCGACGACGGGCTCGGCGACGGCGACGGGGCGGGACACGGGCACGGGGTCGGCCCACATGTCCACGCCGGGTCCGGACTCCTCGGCGGACCCGGGGACCGCGGGAGCGTCGAGGGTCTCGGGCAGCGGCTCCTCGGCGACGGGAGCCTCGGCGACGGGAGCCTCGACGACGGGAGCCTCGACGACGGGCGCGACCGGCTCCGGCACCGGCGCGGGAGCCGGAGCTGCCGGGGCAGGGGCGGCGGCGCGGGCGGGCGCGGCCATGGCGGCGGCGAGGGCGGCGGCCAGCGGCATCGCGGGCGCGGCCGGAGCGGGCTCCGGGGTCCGCAGCACCGACGGGGGCGCGAGCTCCTCGTCCGTGGCCTCGGCGGTCGCGGCGGCGACCGCCTGGACCGCCCGCAGCGCCTCGGCGGCGGACATCGCGGCGGCCGAGCGCACGGCGTCGTCGACCGCCTCGCGGACCTCGCGGTCACCGGCGACGACCTGCGCCAGCGCGGCGGTGAACGGCGAGGGACCGGCGGGCCCGGCCGGCGGGCGGACCGCCGCCCGGCCGGGCCGGCGGGCAGCCGAGGCCGCGGCGGCGGACGGGCCGGCGGCCGCGCGGGGGGCGGCGGTGCGGACGGCGGCGGCCGGGCGGAAGGCGGCGGTCCCGGCGGCGGGCCGGCGGGTCGCGCCCACGGACGCCCGGGAGTACAGGTCGACACCGGGGCCGCCGTCGCCGGACCCGAGCAGGCCGGCCAGCTCGGACACCGGGTCCGGCAGCTCGGTCGGGATGGTCGGGCGCTCGGTGGGGGCGGTCGGGCGCGCGGTGGGCCGGGCCGCCGCGGGCCGGCTGCGGTGCAGCTCGGTGGCGCGCAGGAACGCGCCGGTGTCGGCGAGCGGGCCGGGGTCGCGGCTGAGCGCGGCCTCGATCCGGCGGGCCGACTCGGACCTCGGCGCGGGGCCGCGCCGGGCCGGCTCGACGTCCTCCACCTCGGCGACGAACCGCTCGGTGGCGAAGAAGCCCAGCACGCCGCCGGACCGGATGCGGCGCACGCCGGTGATCCGCACCGCGTTGCCGTACCGCTCGCGGGCCGCGGCGACGGCGGCCTCGGGCGTGGGCGCCTCAACGGATGGCAACGGCACCGTTCACCACTCCCAGTGACTCGATCTGGGCCGTCCGGGAGACCTCCGAGTAGGAGATCACCGGCAGGCGGGGGAGGACCTGACGCACCAGGCGGGACAGCGCGGCCCGCACCTGGGGGGAGCAGACGAGGACGGGGGACAGGCCGTGCTGCTCGGCGTCCTCGAGCAGCCCGCTGCACCCGGTGACCAGCGCGTCGACCGAGCCGGCGTCCAGGGCCAGCACCTGGCCGCCGTCGCCCTGCCGCACCGCCTCCAGCAGCCGCTGCTCGAAGGCGGGGTCGAGGGTGAGCACGTGCAGCCGCTCGTCGGGGGTGACGTAGGGGTGGCTGATCGCCGCGCCGAGCGCCGCGCGCACCGCCTCGACCAGCCCGTCCAGGTCGGTGGAGGTCTTCGCGCGCAGCGACAGCGCCTCGAAGATGCGCACCAGGTCGCGGATGGAGACGTTCTCGGCCAGCAGCGCGTGCAGCACCCGCTGGATCTCGCCGAGGGTGAGCAGCCCCGGGGTGAGCTCCTCGACGACGACGGGGTGGGTCCGCTTGACCATCTCGACCAGCAGCCGCACGTCCTCGCGGCCGAGCAGCTCGGCGGCGTTCTGGCGGACGACCTCGGCCAGGTGGGTGGTGATGACCGAGGAGCGGTCGACGACGGTCGCGCCGGCCATCTCGGCCTGCCGCTGCAGCTCCACCGGCACCCACTTGGCGGGCAGGCCGAACACCGGCTCGCGGGTGGGCCGGCCGGGCAGGCCGTCGAGGGCGTCCCCGATGGCCAGCACGGTGCCGGCGGGGGAGGTGCCCTTGGCCGCCGGGACGCCGTTGAGCCAGATGACGTACTGCGACGAGGGCAGGTCGAGGTTGTCGCGGGTGCGGACCAGCGGGATGACCAGGCCGGTCTCCATCGCGACCTTCCGGCGCAGCGCCTTGACCCGGTCGAGCAGGTCGCCGCCGCGGGAGGAGTCGACGAGGTCGACCAGGTCGAAGGCCACCTCGAGCTCCAGCGGGTCGACCCGCATGCGCTCGGCGATCGCCTCGGGGGAGTCCGGCGCGGGCTCCTCGGCGGCGAGCGCGGGCGTGTCGTCGTCCTCGGCCGGGGCCTCCGTCATCCGCGCGGCCATGAGCAGGAACAGCCCGCCGATGAGGAGGAACGGCAGCTTCGGCAGACCGGGGATCAGGCACAGCGCCAGCGCCCCGCCGCCGGCGATGCGCACCGGCTGGCGGAAGCGGCCGAGCTGGGCGAGCAGGTCGCTGCCCATGTCGCCGTCGCTGGCCGAGCGGGTGACGATGATGCCGGTCGCGGTCGACAGCAGCAGCGCGGGGATCTGCGAGACCAGGCCGTCGCCGACGGTCAGCAGCGAGAAGGTGGAGACGGCGTCGCCGGGCGCCATGCCGCGCTGCATGACGCCGACGGCGAACCCGCCGACGAGGTTGATCAGCGTGATGATGATGGCGGCGATGGCGTCGCCCTTGACGAACTTCGAGGCGCCGTCCATCGAGCCGTAGAAGTCGGCCTCGGCGGTGACCTCGGTGCGCCGCTTGCGCGCCTGCTGCTCGTTGATCAGGCCGGCGTTGAGGTCGGCGTCGATGGCCATCTGCTTGCCCGGCATCGCGTCGAGGGTGAAGCGGGCGCCCACCTCGGCCACGCGGCCGGCGCCGTTGGTGATGACGACGAACTGGATGATCGTGAGGATCACGAAGATCACCAGGCCGACGACGAGCGAGCCGCCGATCACGAAGTGCCCGAAGGCCTCGATGACCTTGCCGGCGTAGCCGTCGGTGAGCACCAGCCGCGTCGAGGAGACGTTGAGGGCGAGCCGGAACAGCGTCGCGACGAGGATCAGCGACGGGAAGACCGCGAAGTCCAGCGGCCGCCTGATCTGCATCGCGACGAGCAGGATCAGCAGCGACGCGGTGATGTTCAGGCCCAGCAGCAGGTCCAGCACCGCGGCGGGCAGCGGCACGACCAGCATGAGGACGATGGCCACCACGCCGATCGGCACGGCGGCCTTGGTCATCCCTCGCACGGGCACTCCATCGGCAGCCGGGGGTGCCCGGCCGACCGCTGACGGCGCACGAGTCACAGCCGTCCCAGGGTCAGGAGGCGACCGGGGTCCTCCGGCGGCCGGCCCGCGGCAGGCCGGCGACGTCGGGCGCCTCGAACCCGGGCCGGTGGAAGCCGCCGCGCACGCCGCGGGCGCCGAGCTGCATGACGAAGGCCAGCACCCGGGCGACGGCGGTGAACAGCTGCGGCGGCACCTCCTGGCCGAGCTCGCAGGAGGCGTGCAGCGCCCGGGCCAGCGGCACGTCCTGCACCATCGGCACCCGCGCCTCGGCGGCCCGCTCGCGCAGCCTCGCGGCGATCTCGTCGGCGCCCTTGGCCACCACCCGCGGCGCGCCCTTCTCCGGCTCGTACCGCAGCGCGACGGCGACGTGGGTCGGGTTGACCAGCAGCACGTCGGCGGTGGCGACCTCGGCCATCATCCGGTTGCGCGACAGGGCCAGCTGCATCGACCGGCGCTGGCCCTTCACGTGGGGATCGCCCTCGGACTGCTTGTGCTCCTGCTGGATCTCGTACTTGGTCATCTTCAGCCTGGTCATCGTCTGCTTGCGCACCACGACGTAGTCGGCGATCGCGATGACCAGGCCGGTGATCGCCACGACGCGGAACATGAGCACGGCGGAGGAGGCGAACGTCGCCACCACCGCCGACAGCGGCAGCGCTCCTGACGCCGACACCAGCGCCTGCGCCCTTCCGCTGGTCACGACGACGACGGTCCCGAGCGCCGCCGTCTTGACGACCGCCTTGACCGCCTCCCACAGGCCGTGGGTGCCGAACATCCGCTTCATCCCGGGGAACGGGTTGAGCTTCTTGAGCGTCGGCTTCATGCCCTTGGTGGCCAGCGCGACCCCGCCCTGCGCGGCCGAGGCGAGCACCCCGACGAGCATGAGCGCGAGCGCCATCGGCAGCACCGTCTCGAGGAAGGTCGTCAGCGCCTCCCCGAGCAGCGCGCCGACGGCGTCGGGCTCCGGGTGCTCGACCACCGACCCGAACCGCACGAACAGCCGGCCCACGGCGTCGAAGGCGTTCGCGACGAGCACCGGCAGGAACACGCTCGCCGCCGCCACGCCCGCCCAGGTGCCGAGCTCCTGGGTCCGCGGGATCTGCCCCTCCTTGCGCGCCTCCTTGAGGCGCTTGGGAGTGGGCTTCTCGGTCTTCTCACCGCCCGGTCCGTCCTTGGCCACCCGGCCTCACCCGCTCCGGAAGCCGACGATCGCGCGGGTGGCCTGCTCCACCAGCGCGTCCAGCGCCGGCGGCAGCAGCGGGAAGGTCAGCCCGAGCAGCGCGAGGGTCAGCATGATCTTGACGGGGAAGCCGATGGCGAAGATGTTCAGCGCCGGGGCGGCCCGAGACAGCAGGGCGAGGGCGACGTCGGCCAGCAGCAGCACGGCCACCATCGGGCCGGCGATCTGCAGCGCGGCGAGGAACATCATCGAGAACGCCGTCAGCACGACCTGGCCGACGTCCCCGGCCGGGAACCCGCCGCTGACCGGCAGCCCCTCGTAGGAGGTGGCGAACCCGCGCACGATCACCAGGTGCCCGCCGCTGGTGAACAACAGCGTCGTCGCGAGCAGGTAGTGCAGCTTGCCGATGACCGAGTTGGTGGTCATCGCCAGCGGGTCGTAGGCCGGCTGCAGGGAGAAGCCGCCGGTGAGGTCGATGAGCTCGCCGGCGAACTGCACCGCGGTGAAGAACAGCTGGACGACGAAGCCCAGCGCCGCGCCGATGGCCACCTCGCTGACGGCGGTGACGACGAGGAACCCGGTGGTCGGCTCGGGCAGGCCCGGCGCCACGCGGTCGACCAGGGCGACCGCCAGCGCGAGGGCCAGCGCCCCCTTGACCGGCGCCGGGATGGTGCGGGTGGTGAACGGCGGGGCGAGCAGGACGAAGCCGGCCGCCCGGGCGGTGGCCAGCAGCAGGGCCGCGAGGGTGACCGCCGGGACCTCGAGGTCCATGACGGTCAGGTCCGCCCGAGCAGGCGCGGCAGCTGGTCGAAGAGGGTGTGGGTGAAGTCGACCAGCTCGGAGAGCACCCAGTTGCCGGTGACCAGCAGGGCGATGCTCACCGCGATCATCTTGGGGACGAACGACAGCGTCGGTTCCTGGATCTGGGTCGCCGCCTGGAACAGCGAGATGAGGAAACCGACCAGCAGGGCCGTGAGCAGGACCGGGGCGGCGACCTTCGCGGCCACCATCATGGTCTGGACGGCGATGTCGGTGACGTCTGCGTCGGTCATCCGTACGACCCCACGAGGGACGTGGTGATCATCGCCCAGCCGTCGACGACCACGAAGAACAGCAGCTTGAACGGCAGCGACACGATCGACGGCGGCACCATCATCATGCCCATCGACATGAGCGCGGCGCTGACCAGCATGTCCATCACCAGGAACGGGATGAACACGACCAGCCCGATGATGAAGGCGCTCTTGAGCTCGGAGAGGACGAACGCCGGGACCAGCGTCGTCATGCTCACCGCGGCGCGGTCCTCGGGCTGCTCCTCCCCGGACAGGCCGACCATGAGCTGCAGCTCGTCGTCGCGGGTGTTGTCGAGCAGGAACTCCTTGAGCGGCACGACGCCGGCGTCGTAGGCCTGGGAGACCGTCATCGCGCCGTCCACGTACGGCTGCACGGCGACGTCGTTGACGTCGGACAGCACCGGCCCCATGACGAACAGCGTCAGGAACAGCGCGATGCCGGTGAGCACGGAGTTCGGCGGCGAGGACTGCAGGCCCAGCGCGTTCCGGGTCAGCGACAGGACGACGACGATCTTGGTGAACGACGTGCACAGCAGCAGCACCGCCGGCGCCACCGACAGCACGGTGACCGCGAGGATCAGCGTGATCGAGGTGCTCGGGCTGCCGTTGCCGACCGAGATGTCGACCCCGCCGTCGACCGCCGGCACGGCCGGTGCCGTGGGGGCGGTCGGCGCGGTGGGCGCCGCCGCGGCCGGACCCGCGAGCAGCACGCCGGCGAGCGCGCAGCCGAGCAGGGCCAGCAGCAGGGTGGCGGCCCGGCGCGCGAGGGCGCGCGCGGGGGCGGTGGCGGTCATCAACGGCGGACCGTCCGCTCGCGCAGCTGGGTGACGAAGCTCTGCCAGCCCGACCGGTCGAAGACCGAGCCGGCCAGCGCGCCGCCGACGCGGGGCGCCGGGACGGCAGGGCCGCCCGCGGCCGTCGGCGCGGCGGCGGCGCGCTCGGCGAGCGTGGCCTCCACGGCGTCGCCGTCGAGCTCGGCGAGCAGGGTGACCTGCTCCTCGGTGGCGCCGACGACGAGCACCCGGTCGGCGATGCGCAGCACGTTGACCGTGCTGGCGCGGCCCATGCGCTGGCGTGCCACGACCTCGACGAGGCCGCCGCTGGAGCCCAGCCCGCGCTTCTTCGCCAGGCGCGCGGCGAACCACAGCACCCCGCCGACGAAGGCCAGCGACAGCACCAGCCGGATCAGCATCCACGTCATGCCTGCGCGGCCCCCAGCTCGGCGGCGGCGTCGCTGACGATCTCGCTGATCCGCAGGCCGAAGTCCTCGTCGACGACGACGACCTCACCGCGCGCGATGAGGGTGCCGTTGACCAGCAGGTCGGCGGGGGCGCTGGCGGCGCGGTCGAGCTCGACCACCTCGCCCGGGTGCAGCGAGAGCAGCTCGCCCACGGTCATCCGGGTGCGGCCGATCTCGACGGTGACCTCCATGGCCACGTGCCGCAGCAGGTCCAGGCTGTTGCGCGGGGTGCGCGGCGCCGTCGGCAGGGTGACCTGCAGCGCGAGCGTCGCGATGTGGTCAGCGGAGGGGTGCCCCGCGCCGGCGACCAGCGGCACGGCGACGAACATGCCCTTGTCGCGCAGCCCGTCGAGCGCGGTCACCGGGTCCTCGGTGCGCTCGGCGTCGACCCGGACCCGGCCCAGGGTGGCCGCGGCGGCCTCGAGCGCGGGGCGCAGCGCGGTCGCGACGTCCATCGGGCCGACGGGGGAGTTGTCGAGCGCCTCGACCACCTCCGCCGACAGCACCAGGACGACGTCGCCGGTGATCTCGCCGGAGAGCCGGGCGCCGACCGCGGCGGCCGCGGCCGGCGGGACCGGGACGGCGTCGGGGTCGGTGACCGCGGGCCCCGGGACCAGCTCGGCGCCGGAGGGGACGAGCGCGGCCGCGGCGCGGGCGGCGGCCACCACGACGGCGGTGATGGTCTCTGCAGCGGCGTGAGTGGCGGCCTGGGTGGTGTCGAGCGTGGCGGTCATGCGGGGTCCTTCACGGCGGACGGGGCGGGGACGATGGCGGCGGCCAGCCGGCGCCGGTGGTTGCTGGCGATCGCGTGGGCGAAGACGGCGTCGTTGGTGGTGACCTCGAGCGGCGCGTCCCGCGGGTGGCGCAGCAGCAGCACGTCGCCGACGGTCAGGGAGAGCAGGTCCTCCGAGGACACCTCGAGCGGGCTGAACCGGACGCTGACGTCGACCGGCACCAGCTCCAGGCGGGCGGCGAGCAGCTCGGCGGCGCGCTGCCGGGTGCGCTGGGCCGACTCCGACAGCTGCGGGGAGGCGGCGCTGTCGAGGGCCTGCTGGAAGGAGCTGAAGGGCAGCACGAGCGACGCGGCGCCCTCGCGGCTGCCGATCGACATCGTGTAGCGGGCCACCATCACGGTGTCCGAGCCGGCCGCGGCCTGGGCGAGGGCGGGGTTGTACTCGATGCCGTCGATGGCCGGCTGCAGCTCGGTGACGTGCGCGAAGGAGGCGGCGAACTCCTGCAGCAGCCGGGTGAGCAGCGACGTGGTGATGGTGGTCTCCATCGCCGTCATCGGCCGCTCGGGCTGGTGGGCGGCGCCGGAGCCGCCGAGCATGTGGTCGACGCCGGCCATCGCCATGTCCAGCGGGTAGGCCAGCAGGCCCTTGCCGCCGAGCGGCTCGATGGTGAACGTCGTCAGGAAGCAGGGGTCGGGCAGCGTGGCGAGGAAGTCGTCGTAGGAGTGCTGCTCGATGCCGTGCAGCTCCATCCGGGCGCCGGTGCGCAGCATCGTGGTGAGGACCGTCGTCGCCTGGCGGGCGAAGGCCTCCTGGGCGATCTGCAGCACGCGGACGTGCTCGCGGGAGAGCTTGGTGGGGCGGCGGAAGTCGTAGGTGCGGGGCGCACCGCGCCGGCTGCGGCCGCCACCGGCCGGCGCCTGCGGCCCGGGCCCTGCGGGCGCGGTCGCGGTGTCGGGGCGGGTCACGGTCCCCTCATCGGCGGGGCCCGGACGCGAACTGACCGGCGGCGCGGGGCGCCGCCGGTCAGCCGGGGAGTGTGGGACGAGTGGGACTGGTGCGTCACTGGGTGACGTACTCCGTGAGGTAGACGTGCATGACCATCGGGACGCCGTCCTCGGTGTAGGCCTCGACGATCTGGTGCTCCAGGGACTCCTTGAGGGCCTCGCGGGCGCCGGTCACGTCGGCCGGCTGGGCCTGGGAGTAGGTGGAGATGAGGATGTCGAGGGCCTTGGAGCCGTCGACGCCGCCGCTGCCGTGCCCGCCGGAGGCGGCGGCCGCGGTGTACTCCAGGGTGATGCCGATCTTGAGGTAGCCCCCGCCGGCCAGGTTGACCGCGATGGGCTCCAGCGCGGTGTAGCCGCCGTGCTCGGGCTCCTCGGCCTCGGCCTCGCCGCCGGCGAACAGGAAGAGGTACGCCGCGGCGCCGAGGACGACCAGCAGGACGGCGGCGACGACGAGCAGCTTCTTCCTGCCGCCGCCCTTCGCCTCCTCGCCCTCGGCCGGGGCGTCCTTCTCCTTCTCCTTGGCCTTGCTCTTGGTGCTCACTCGTGGGTGCCTTCCTGGGCAGGGGCGGCGGCCGGTCCGGGCGCGGCCTGTGCGGGGGCGTCGAGGCCGGGCAGGAGCTGCCGGGCCTCGGCGGAGGCGTCGGACAGCACGACGACGTCGACGCGGCGGTTGAGGGACAGGGCGTCCGGGTCGCTCGCCGGCACCACCGGGCGGGTGTCGGAGTAGCCGGTCCCGGACATCCGGTCCTGCGGGACGCCGGCGGCGGCCAGGTGGCGCACCACCGTGGTGGCCCGGTACGCCGACAGCTCCCAGTTGGAGGGCCACGGCCCGCCCGGGGTCACCGGCAGCGAGTTGGCGTGCCCCTCGATCGCGAGGTCGTTGGGCAGCGCGGCCAGGGTCGGGGCGACGGCGTCGAGGATGGTGCGGCCCTGGGGCTGCAGCGTGGCCTCCTCGGGGCCGAACAGCACCGGGTCGGACACGATGTGCACGGTCAGGCCGCGCTCGTCGATCTCGTACCGCGCCGTCCCGGCGTGACCGGCCGCCGCGAGGGCGGCGTCGATGGCGTCGCGCGCGGCGGCGAGCTGGTCGTACTCGGCCCGCGCCTCGGCCGCGACGTTCGCGGCCTCCTGGGCGGCGGCCTGCGCGGCGGCGGCGTCGACGTCGGACTCCGCGGCGGGGGCCGGCGGGATCTGCACGTCGACGGCGGCGTCGAGGGAGTCGAGGACCGAGGCGTCGGAGTTCGTGCCCGCGCTGCTCAGCGCGCTCACCGGGGCGCCGAACGCCTCCGACAGGCCGCTGGCCAGCGCGGCGAACTTCTCCTTGTCCACCTGGCTCATCGCGAAGAGGACCACGAAGAGCACCAGGAGCAGCGTCATCATGTCCGCGTAGGACACCAGCCACCGCTCGTGGTTCTCGTGCTCCTCGTGCTCGGGGTGCTTCCTGCCGCGGCGCTTGCCGCCGCCGTGGCCGCCGGCGCTCACGCGCCGGCCCCGGGGGTGGTCACGCCGCCTCCTTGGCGGCCTCGCTCGGCGGGATCAGGGCGCTGAGCTTGAGCCGGACGGCGCGCGGGCTGGTGCCGGCCTGGATCTCGGCGATGCCCTCGACGAGCAGCTCCATCTGGGCGGCCTGCAGCTCGCTGACCCGCAGGATCTTCGCGCCCATGGGCAGGAACCAGAAGTTGGCCGCCATGACGCCCCACAGGGTCGCGACGAACGCCGAGGCGATCATGGGACCGAGGGCCTCGGGGTTGCTGAGGCTCCCCATGACGTTCATCAGGCCGACGATGCAGCCGACGATGCCGATGGTCGGGGCGTAGCCGCCCATCGTCGTCATGAACTTGGCGGCGACCTTGTCCTCGGCCTTCTTGGCGGCGATCTCGCTCTCGAGGACGGCGCGCAGCTCCTCGGGGTCGGTGCCGTCGATGCCCATCTGCAGGCCGCGCTTGAGGAACGGGTCCTCGATCTGCTTGACCTGCGCCTCGAGCGCGAGCAGGCCCTCCTTGCGGGCCTTCTCGGCGAGGGTGACCAGGGTCTGGATCTGCTCGGAGGCCGCCGGGACCTTGGCCGGCATCAGGCCGGCCTTGAACCAGCCGCCCATCTTCTTGAGGTCGCCCATCGTCTGGCCGGACATCGCCGCGCCGAAGGTGGCGACGATGACCAGCACGATGGCCGGGAGGAAGATCAGCGACGTCGGGTCGGCGCCCTCCATGACCATGAAGACCAGGAGCGCGACGAGCGAGACGACGAAGCCGATCAGGGTCGACGGGTCCACGGGTCAGCGCTCCTCACGGGCCGGGAAGGGGACGACCGACGCGCGGCGGGTGTCGCCGCCCGGGTCGGTCGCCGGGGCGCCCGGGCCGGCGGTCGTGCTGGAGCGGTAGGTGCCGCGGTCCATGGCGTAGGCGGTCGCGAGGATGCTGGCCCGGTACTCGCGGATCTCGTCGAGCACCTCGTCGACGTCCTCGCTGACGACGTACTTGGTGCCGTCGACGAGGAAGACGACCGTGTCGGGGTGGCCCTCGACCCGCTCGATCAGGTCGGGGTTGAGCGCGAAGTGCTCCCCGTTCAGGCGCGTCACTCGGATCACGGGTGGGTCCTCTGGCTCGTTCGGGAAGGGGGAGGGCCGCGACGGCGCGGCGCCGGCTACAGGGACCATCGGTCCCGCGCGGGGACTGCTTGAGCCGAACCCGGCCCGCCGCACCACCCCCGGGGGGTGAGCCCGGCACCGCGTTCCCGCACGTCACACGCGCACCGGGGCACGACGCGGCGCGGCCCGGCACCCCGGGGAACGGGTGCCGGGCCGCGGCCTGGTGGGGGAGGTCCTCGCTCAGCGCTTGAGGTTGACCAGGTCCTGCAGGATCTCGTCGGAGCTGGTGATCACGCGGCTGTTCGCCTGGAAGCCGCGCTGGGCGACGATCAGGCCGGTGAACTCCTCGGCGAGGTCGACGTTGGACATCTCCAGCGCGCCGGCGGTCAGCGAGCCGCGCCCGCCGGTGCCGGCCTCGCCGATGACGGCCTGGCCGGAGTTGTCGCCCACCCGGTAGCTGGAGTTGCCGGCCTTGGACAGGCCGCCGGGGTTGGCGAAGGTGGCCAGCGCCAGCTTGCCGATCGGCTCGCGCAGGCTGTTCGAGTAGACGCCCATGATCGTGCCGTCGTTGCTCAGCGAGATCGACTGCAGCGTGCCCATGGCGTTGCCGTTCACGCCGCTGGGGGTGAGCGAGGTCTTCCCGCCGTACTCGGTCAGCCCCCCGAGGCGGATGCCCACGCTCTGACCCGCGACCGTGAAGGAGAACGTCGTGCCCGGGGGGAGCTCACCCGTCCCCGGGTCGAAGGACAGGACCTGCGAGGCGAGGGGAGCCGACTCGCCCTCCTGCGCGGACACGGTCCACCGGTTGGCGGCGTCCTTCGTGAAGGTGAGGGCGATCTCGTGCGCCGTCCCGACCGAGTCGTAGACGGTGACCTGCGTCTCGACCTCGCCGTCGACCGCGGTCGACGTCGACAGGTTGCCGGCGAGCGTCCCGCCCGTCGTCGCCGTCGGTGCCATCACCTGGCCGAAGGGGATGCGCAGCGGGCCGATGGGGCCGTTGGCGTCGACGGTGCCGTCCGCGCCGACCGTCCAGCCCTGCAGCTGGGCGCCGTCGGGGGTGACCAGGTTGCCGGCGCCGTCGTAGTCGAAGGACCCGGCGCGGGTGAACAGGTTCTCGTTGCCGGCGCGGGTCACGAAGAAGCCGTCACCGCTGATCATGAAGTCGGTGGCGCGGCCGGTGTTCTGGGTGGAGCCCTGGCCGAAGTTGGTGGTGACGCCGGCGACCCGGACGCCGAGGCCGACCTGCGCCGGGTTCGTGCCGCCGGTCTCGGCGGTCGGCGCGGAGCCGTTGCGGATCACCTGGGACAGGGTGTCCTCGAAGACGGTCTGGCTGCTCTTGAAGCCGACCGTGTTGACGTTGGCGATGTTGTTGCCGGTCACGTCGAGCTTGGTCTGGTGCGCGCGCAGGCCGGAGATGGCCGAGAACATCGAGCGGAGCACGGGGAGGTCCTCTCAGGAGGGGGGAGCGTGGGCTAGGCGGGGAGGGAGATCTCGCTGAGGCGGCCGAGGGGCACCTCGGTGCCCCCGACGACGGCGGTCGGCCCGTCGCCGCCGAAGCGGACCGACGACACCGTCCCGGTCCGCGTGGTGCCGTCCTCGGCGGTCCAGCTGACGCTGTGGCCGACCAGCGCGCCGGCCGAGAGCGAGCGCTGCAGGGCCAGCAGCTCGGCGTTCTGCGCGGCGATCTCCTCGAGCTTCTCGACCTGGGTGAACGTCGCCGTCTGCGACATGAACTCGGTCGTGCTCGTCGGGCTGTTCGGGTCCTGGTACCGCATCTGCGCGACCAGCAGCTGCAGGAACGTGTCCTTGCCCATCTGGTCGCTGCGGTCCACCGCGGTGGTGGCCGTGTACGTGGCCGGGCTGCCGCCCACGCCGCCCACGGGCTCGGTCATCGTCGGCTCCTCTCAGGCCCGGACGTCGAGGACGCTCGACGTGGGGTGGTCGGCGGCGGCAGCCGGGCGGCTCCCGTCGGTGTCGGGGGTGCGCAGCCACGGCCGGCCGCGGTCGTCGGCGGGGCCACGACCGTGGGCACCGCCCTGCGCGGACCCGCGGCCGTGCTCGCCGGCCTGCTGCTGGGCCTGCTGCCAGCCGGCCTGCGCCTGCGACGAGCCGGAGCCGGCCGCGTCGCGGTCCACCTGCAGCCGCGAGCAGGTCAGGCCCGAGGCCTCCAGGTCGCGGCGCAGGTCGGGCAGGGCGTCGAGGAGGGCGGCGCGGCCGGCGTCGGAGGCGCCGCGCAGGCTGAGCTCGACCGTGCCGGAGTGGACGGTCACCCGGACCTCGACCGGGCCGAGCGTCTCGGGGGTGAGCACCAGCGTCATGGTGTGGGTGCCGTCGGGGCCCGCGGCCAGCGTGGCGACGGTGGGGGCGACCTGGGCGGCCACCGGTGGCTGGGGCACGTCGGGCCGGGCCGGGGCCGCGGCCGGGGTCGCCGATGCGGCGGCCGGTGCCGGGGCGGGCGCCGGGACCGCCGACAGCGGGCTCCCACCGGAGGTGCC
Source organism: Geodermatophilus sp. SYSU D00698 (assembly GCF_054050335.1). Lineage (NCBI taxonomy): Bacteria > Bacillati > Actinomycetota > Actinomycetes > Geodermatophilales > Geodermatophilaceae > Geodermatophilus > Geodermatophilus sp. SYSU D00698. The sequence continues at coordinate 13,048 of NZ_JBJGZD010000002.1, read as the reverse complement.
GGGGTCGCGCTCCAGCGCGCCCGGGTCCGCGGCCGCGGGGACCGGTGCGGCGGCCGGTGCGGCCGGCGCCTCGGCGGGGACGGGCAGGGCGGCCGCCGGGACCGGCGCCGGCCGCGGGTCGGCCGCGACGACGACGAGCCCCGCGGGCAGCGCCGCCGCGGCGGGAGCCGCGGGCGGAGGGGCCACGGGGGCCGGGACGGCGGTGCCGGGCAGTGCGGCGGGCACGGTCGCCGCGCCGGCGCCCGCGGCGACCGGCGCCGGGGCGGGCCGGGGGAGGCCGGCGGCGACGCCCGGCACCGCGACGGCCCCGGCGGGGACGGCGCCGTGCGCGGCGGCCGCACCGGGGGCCGCGACGTCGGTGCCGCCGGGGGTGCCGCCGGGGGTGCCGCCGGGGGTGGTCGTGCCGGTGCCGGGGACGGCGGTGCCGAGGGCGAGGGCCAGCGCCCAGCCGGCCGGCAGCGCGCCGGGCGGCACGGGGGTGTCGCCCGCGGGGCGGGCGTCGGCCGGGGCTGCGTCGTCGGCGCTGCCGGCCGGGGTGCCGGCGGTGGCCCCGGGGCGGCCGGGGTCGCCGTCGCGGCCCACGGCGCGGCCGGGACGGTCGCCGTCGCGGCCGACGCCGCGGTCGGCGCGCGGACGCCCGGCGGCGGCGTCGTCGAGGACGTCGTCCAGGGCGGACGCGAAGCCGGCGGCCGAGCCCGGGTCGGAGCCGCCGGCCGGGGAGGCCGGGGCGGGCGCGGCCGCGGCGACGGTCAGGACGGGAGCTGTCACGAGTAGGCCTCCGCGGCGCTGGTGACCTTGCGGACGTAGGACCGGGTCTCGGCGTACGGCGGGATGCCGCCGTGGCGGGCGACCGTGCCGGGACCGGCGTTGTAGGCGGCCAGCGCGAGGTCGGTCGAGCCGAACCGGTCGGTGAGCTGGCGCAGGTAGCGGGCGGCGCCGTCGATCGACGACGCCGGGTCGCCGGCGTCGACGCCGAGGCCCTGGGCGGTGGCCGGCATGAACTGCATGAGGCCGGTGGCGCCCGCGGGCGAGACGGCGGAGGAGTCGAAGCCGGACTCGACCTTCGCCACCGCGGCGAGCAGCGCCGGGTCGACGCCGTGCCTGGCGCCGGCGGCGGTGAACAGGTCGGCGTACGGGACGCCCGCCAGGCCGGCGCCGGGGGCGGTCACCGCCGTGGAGGCGGTGGCGGAGGCGGGCAGCACCCGGCGGATGACGGTCGGGGTGCCGACGTCCTGCACCCGGACGACGTCGCCCTCCTGCGGCGCGGCGATCATCTTCCCGTCGCCGACGTAGATGCCGACGTGGTCGATGCCCGGGCGCGACGGGGAGTTGTCGAAGAACACGAGGTCGCCGGGGCGGGCCTCGGCCAGGCTCGCGACCGGGGTGCCCGCGGTGGCCTGCTGGGAGCTGGTGCGGGGCAGGTCGACGCCCAGGTCGGCGAACACCCGCTGCACCAGGCCGGAGCAGTCCAGGCCCACGGACGGATCGGTGCCGCCCCAGGCGTAGGGCACGCCGAGGTAGCGCCGCGCCGCGGCGACCGCCTGGTCCTCCAGGCCGCTGCCGGCGGTCGCCGCCGCGCCGGTCGCCGTCGTGGCCGCGGTGCCGGTGAGCCCGGCGGCGGACGCGGCGCTGGCCCAGGCAGCCGACGTCGAGGCGGCGGACGTCGAGGTGGCCGAGGCCGAGGCGAAGGTGAGGATCCGGTTCTGGATCTCGGCGATGCGGCTGTGCACCGCGGTCAGTCCCTCCACGGGTCCTCCTCTCCCTCGGGTCCGGTCCCGGCGTGCCGGGCGGTGACCAGGTCGTCGACCGCGCGCTCCTCGGCGCTGAGCTCGGCGGTCCGCAGCGCGAGGAGGTGCCGCTCGCGCAGCTTCTCCAGCGCCCTGGTCCGCTGGGCGGCGGCGGTCCACCGCGCGCGCAGCAGCCCGGCCTGCTCGGCCGAGGCCTGCGCCGTCGCCCGTGCAGCTGTCACATCGGCAGCCGCGGCGGCCGATGCGACCATCGCGGCGACGAAGACCTGCGCCGGCGCGGACGCGGGCGGGACCCGCGCGGCCAGCGCGGCGGCCTGCGCCTCGGCGCGGCGCTCCGCCTCGCGGGCCGCGGCGGCCGCCTCGGCGGCGGCCCGCTCGGCGGCCTGCTCGGCGGCGCGGCGGACCCGCAGCACCGGCTCGAGGCGGAAGGCGGCCGGCTTCGCCACCTCAGCCGGCCGTCACGAGCCGGTGCAGCATCGCCCAGGCGTCGTCGGGGGAGGTGCTGTCCTCCAGCGGCTGGCGCAGGAAGGCGTCGATGGCGGGGGACAGCGCGCGGGCGCGGTCGACCAGCGGGTCGCTGCCGGCCTGGTAGGCGCCGATCTCCACGAGCTCCTTGACGTCGCGCAGCGCGCCCATCAGCCGCCGCATCTCGCGGGCGTCGGCCATCCGCGCGGGCGCGGTGACCGCGCCGGCGACCCGGGAGATCGACTCCAGGACGTCGACGGCGGGGAAGTGGCCGGTGGTGGCCAGCCTCCGGGTGAGCACGACGTGCCCGTCGAGGATCGAGCGGGCGGTGTCGGCGATCGGCTCGTTGTGGTCGTCGCCCTCGACGAGCACGGTGTAGAGGCCGGTGATCGACCCGGTCGCGCCGGGCCCGGCTTTCTCCAGCAGGCGCGGCATCATCGCGAAGACGCTCGGCGGGTAGCCGCGGGTGGCCGGGGGCTCGCCGGCGGACAGGCCGACCTCGCGCTGGGCCATCGCGGTGCGGGTGATGGAGTCCATGAGCAGCAGCACGTCGCGGCCCTGGTCGCGGAAGCCCTCGGCGATGCGGGTGGCCACGAACGCCGCCTTGAGCCGCACCAGCGGCGGCTCGTCGGAGGTGGCGACGACGACGACCGTGCGCGCCATGCCCTCGGCCCCGAGGTTCTCCTCGAGGAACTCCTTCACCTCGCGGCCGCGCTCGCCGATCAGCCCGATGACCCGGACGTCGGCCTCGGTGCCGCGGGTGATCTGCGCGAGCAGCGTGGACTTGCCGACACCGGACCCGGCGAAGATGCCCAACCGCTGGCCCTTGCCGACCGGCACGAGGGTGTCCAGCGCGCGGACGCCGACCGGCAGCGGCTCCTCCACCCGGCGGCGGGACAGCGCGTGCGGGGTCTCGCTGGCGAGGTCCACCCAGTCGATGCCCCCGCCGCTGCCGGGGCCGAGCGGGCCGTGCCCGTCGACCGGGCGGCCCAGGCCGTCCAGCACCCGGCCGAGCAGCGCCTCGCCGACCGGCACCTGCAGCGGCATGCCGGTGTTCCGGACCGGCGCGCCGGCGCGCACGCCGCCGAGCTCGCCCAGCGGCATGCAGGTGAGCCGGTCCCGGGAGACGGCGACCACCTCGGCCACGAGCCCGCGCGGTCCGGGGTCGACCTCGACGAGGTCCCCGACGGCGGCGGCGACGCCCTCGACGGTGAGGGTGAGCCCCATGGCGCCGACGACCGAGCCGGTCAGCTGTGGGCGGGCGGCCAGGCGGGCGCGCTGCAGCAGCGCGGTGGTGCTCACGCCGACAGCACCGCCCGCACCCGCGCGAGCGCCGTCGACAGCTGTGCGTCGACCCGGCGGGGGCCGCACTCGGCGACCGCGCCGGCCCGCTCGACGGCGTCGTCGCCGACGACGGTGACCGACCGCGGCAGCGCGGCGAGGGCGGCCGGCGGGACCTCGGCGAGGTCGTCGGGGTGCAGCCGGACGACGGCGGGGGCGTCGGCGGGGACGAGGGTCAGCGCGCGGCGGATCGCGTCCACGCCGGCGGTGGTCGAGGCCGACAGTTCGCGGCCGAGCAGGTCCTCGACCAGCGTCAGGACGCCCTCGACGACCGTGTCGCGGACGTCCTCGGCGGTGGGCACCACGGCGGCGTCGAGGGCGGCGACGGCGGCGCCGAGCGCGGCGGTGGCCGAGGCCATCCGGCGCTCCCAGCGGGCCTGCGCGTCGGCCAGCCGCGCGGCCGCCTCGGCCTCGGCCTCGGCGACGACCCGGCCGGCCTCGGCCAGGCCCTCGGCGTAGCCGGCGCCGTGCCCCTCGGCGCGGGCGAACTCGCGCAGCCGGGCGAGCTCCTCGGCGTAGACGTCGCCGAGCCGCAGCACGCCGCGGCCGTTGGGCACCGGGACGTCGGCGGCGCGCCGGACGGAGGACCGCCGCTCGACGACCACCTCGGGCGCGCCGTCCACGACGGGCAGCGTCAGGGGCCGGGTCGGCTGCTCGGTCGGCTGGTGGGTCGCCGCCCGCGGTGCCGGGCGCGGCTCGGGGACCGTCGTCCCCGGCACCGAGCGGTACGGCGCCGCCGCGCTGGCCGAGGCCCCGCGCAGCAGCACCGACTCCCGGGGCGTCGGACGGGGCCCGTCAGGAGACGAACTCATCGTCCCCACCGCGCGAGATGGTCAGGACGCCCTGCTCCTCGAGCGTGCGGATGACCGCGACGATCTTGCCCTGCGCCTCCTCGACCGTGCGGGCGCGCACGGGGCCGAGCAGCTCGATCTCCTCGGCGAGGTTCTCGGCGGCCCGCTCGGAGAGGTTCCGGACCACCTTGTCGCGGACGTCGGGGCGCACGCCCTTGAGCGCGGTGGCCAGGTCGTTGGCCTCGACCTCGCGCAGCACCAGCTGCATCGAGCGGTCGTCGATGGTGGTGATGTCCTCGAAGACGAACATCTGCGCGCGCACCTGCTCGGCCAGCTCCGGGTCGGAGGTGTCCAGCCACTCGAGGATCGAGCGCTCGGTCGGCCGCGGCGAGCGGTTGATGATCTCCACGAGGGTCTCGACGCCGCCCACGGTGGACATGTCCTGGTGGGCGAGCAGCGACCCCATGCGGCGGCCGAGCTCCTCCTCCACCAGCCGGACCATCTCCGGGGAGGTGCGGTCCATCGTGGCGATCCGGTGGGCCACCTCGGCCTGCTGCTCGGGGGAGAAGCCCGAGAGCACCTCGGCCGACTGCCCGGCCGACAGGTGGGCCAGCACCAGGGCGATGACCTGCGGGTGCTCGTCCTTGAGGAAGGTGACCAGCTGGCGGACGTCGGCGTTGCGCAGCGAGGCGAACGGCACCTCGGTGTAGACGACGTTGAGCCGGGCGAGGATGCCCTCGGCCTTGTCCTCACCGAGGCCGGCGGCCAGGATCTCGCGGGCGAACTCGACGCCGCCGCGGCCCACGTACCGCTGTGCGGCCATCATCTGCGAGAACTCGGTGAGGACGCCGTCGACGTCCTCCGGCTCGACCGAGCCGAGCTTCATGATCTCGCGGGTGAGGGCCTCGACCTCGCGCGGGCGCAGCTTGGACAGCAGCAGCCCGGCCTCCTCCCTGCTCATCTGGGCGAGGAAGACGGCGGCCTTGCGCAGGCCCGGCATCTCGGGACGCGGGGGAGCCGGCGGCAGCGCGGGCAGGTTGGTCCCGCCCGCGCCCACCAGCTGCTCGACGCTGGCGAGCGTCACTTGACGTCACTCAGCCAGCCGCGCAGCATCTGCGCCACCTCGTCCGGACGTTCGCTGACCATCGTCGCGATCTCCCCCCGCACCCGCTGCCGCTCCGCGGCCTCCAGTTCCAGCGCCCGGTTGTCCAGGACCGCCGTGTCGTCCCGCGAGCTGGACACCCGCAGCCGCTCGAGCTCGGCGATCAGGCCCTCGTCGAGCTCCAGGGGCTCGTCCTCCTCGTCCTCCTCGTCGTCGCCACGGCGGCGCGAGCGCAGCCACACGACGAGGACCAGCAGCGCGATGCCGAGCGCGATGCCGCCGTTCTTGACCAGGGACCACATCTGCGCCTGCTGCTCGGCCTCGCGGGCCGCGGTCATCTCCGCGGCGGCGGCGTCGGCGGCGGTGGTGTCGAAGGCGAGCGAGGCGACGCTGATGTCGTCGCCGCGCACGGTGTCCAGGCCGACGGCGTTGCCGATGAGGTCCTGCACCTGCGTCTGGTTGAGGTTGCCGGCCACCGTGTCGTTCAGGACCACCGCGACGGTGAGCCGGTTGACCTCCCCGGGCGCGGTGACGGTGTTGGTGACCGTCTGGTCCACGGAGTTGTTCGCCGTCGTCGACTCGGTCGAGTAGGTGGAGGTGCCGCCGCCGGCGCCGTTCGCGGCGTCGGCGGTGTTCTCCGGGCCGAGCACGCCGCCGACGGCGGTGCCGTCGCCGGTGTACTGCTCGGTCGAGGTCTGCTCGGAGACCGGCGGCGTGCCCTGGGTGTAGCCGTAGGTCGTCGCGGTGCTGTCGCTCTGCGACATGTCCAGGTCGGCGCGCACGGCGACGCGGGCGTTGCCCGGGCCCAGGACGGTGTCGAGGATGGCCTGGGCGTTGGCGGCCAAGCGGCTCTCGTAGTCGGTCTCCATCTGCGAGCGGGCGTCGCCGGAGGCGGCGCTCACGCCCTGGCCGGCGGCCGAGAGCAGCTGGCCGGTCGAGTCGGAGACGGTCACCTGCTCGGGGTCCATGCCCTCCACGCTGGAGGAGACCAGGTTGGTGATCGACTGGATCTGCTCGCCGGCGAGCTCGGTGCCCGGCTCCAGGTCCAGGAGCACCGAGGCGGTCGGCTCGCGCTCGTCGGAGGCGAAGACCTCGTCCTCGGGCAGCGCGACGTGGACCACGGCGGTCTGCACGCCGTCGAGCGCCTCGAGGGTGTTGGCCAGCTCGCCCTCGATGGCGCGCTGGTACTGCACCTGCTGCTGGAACTCGCTGGTGGTGATGCCCTGCTCGTCGAGCAGCGCGTACCCGGTCTCCGAGCCGGCCGGCAGGCCCTTGCCGCTCATCTGCAGCCGCAGGTCGTAGACCTGCTCGTGGGCCACGAGGATGGTGCCGCCGCCGTCGGCGAGCTCGTAGGAGACGCCGGCGGCGTTGAGCTCGTCGACGATCGCCGAGGCGTCGGTCGAGGCCAGGTTGGAGAACAGCGGCGCCATGGTCGGCGTCGTGATCCAGCGGTAGAAGAAGAAGCCGCCCAGAGCCAGCCCGGCCACCAGCAGGCCGATCACGACCTTCTGGCCGAGGCTGATGGTGGCGAGCGTGCTCCGCAGCTTCGCCAGCGGCCCAGCGAGTGCGGCAGGCATCAGACGGGCATCCTCATGATCTCGGTGAAGGCCTCGACCGCCTTGTTCTTGAGGGTCACGACCACCTCGGTGGCCACGGAGGACTCCTGGGCGGCGATCATGTAGTCGTGCACGTCACGCAGGTCGCCGGTGGCGCCCTGCACGGCGAGGGCGTCCTTGGCCGACTGCAGGCTGCCGAGCTGGTCGAGCGCGCCGGTCAGCGCGGCGGCGAAGCCCTCGCCCGACGTCGAGGTCGCCGGGGCCGCGGCCGTCGTGCCGCTGATCCCGCCGAGGGCGCCGATCGTCGGGACGCCGGGCAGCGAGATGCCGTCGATGGGGGAGCTCACGGTCAGCCCTTCCCGAGCTGGAGGGCGGCCTGGTAGGCGGTGGTCGCCCGCTCCAGGGACGCCAGGTTCGCCTGGTAGCCGCGCTGGGCCATGATCAGCTGGGTCATCTGGTCGCCGAGGTCGATGTCCGGGTACCGGACGTAGCCCTCGGCGTCGGCCAGCGGGTGGTCGGGCTCGTGCACGAGCCGGCCCTCGCCGCTGCCGAACTCGGCCCGGGCGATGCGGACGCCGCCCTCACCGGAGCCGTAGTCCACGGCCTGCGCGACGACCATGCGCTCCCTGAACGCCTCGCCGTCGGTCGAGCTGACCGTGTTGATGTTGGAGATGTTGTCCGAGACGGCGTCCATCCAGCGGCGGTGGACGGAGAGCCCGGACCCGGAGACGTCGAGGCTGTCGAACACGTCAGGACGTCCTCAGGGCCGTGCGCAGACCGCTGTACTTGCCGTCGAGCGCGGTGAGCGCGAACTGGTAGCGCAGGCCGGTCTCGGTGGCGATGACCGTCTCGCTGTCGAGGTTGACGTTGTTGCCGTCCTCGCGGGTCGGCTCGAACGAGCGCGCGATCGAGCCGCCGGAGACCGTCGGCGTCCTGCCCTGCCGCAGCTCGGCGCGCAGCGAGGACTCGAAGTCCGTGCGGCCGGCGAGGAAGCCCGGGGTCTGGACGTTGGCGATGTTGTCCGCGGTGACGCGCTGGCGCTGGGCCAGGCCGCTGAGCGCCGCGTGCAGCGTCGTCATCGTGACGTCGCTGATCATCGGGTGGACCGCCGGCGGGCAGGACGGCAGGACACGACTGGCCTCCGGGTACGTCGGGTTGCCCCGGCGCGCGAGCGCAGGGGAGGGGCCGCCGATCCGTGGCGAGAGTGGTGCTGTCCGTGCAGGGCCGACATCGGCAGCGTTGCGTTACACCTTGACCACGTTGCGTGACTCAGGTGACGAGTGTGACGGATGGCGGGGACGAGCCGGGTGGGCACTGCCGGGGCCCGTGTCGCCTCCCGAGCCGCCTCCCGCGCCCGGAGGGCGGTACCGGCCCGGGGACGACGACGGCCGGGCCCGCCGCGAGGCGGACCCGGCCGGGCCGGTTCGTCGTGGAGTGTTGCCAGTCGGGCTCAGAGGGCCCTGTCGATGAAGGCGGGCACCGGGCGGGGCCGGTAGGCCATCCGCGCGGCGACGTCGCGCTGGCGCTGGGACTGGGTGATCCGCTCGACGAGCTCCTCGGCGACGGCGAGCTGGTGCTGCAGCAGCCGGGCGGCCCGCTCGCGCAGGTCCGCCGGCACCGGGCCCAGCACGCTGGGCGGGGTCCAGTCCTCCATGCGCCGGCCCCAGGCGGCGATCTCCTCGGCGCGGTTGCCGCGGATCGCCCGCTCGGCGTCGAGGACCTCGACCTCCATCTCCTCGAGGACGCTGGCCCACTCCGCGCGGCGCTGCTCGTCCGCGGAGTGCGCCGCGGTCATGCGGTGCCCGCCAGGCTGGCGGCGGCCTGCCGCCAGGCGTCGCGCAGCGGCTCGACGACCCGCAGGCACGACTCGACGCGGTTGCGGTCGCCCTTGACGTTGGCCTGCACGAGCTCGGTGATCAACCACGAGTACAGCGCGGCGAGCCGGGGTCCTCCCTCCCACGCGTCGACGCGGAGGCTCGCACGCAGCTCGAAGACGACGTCCTGCGCGTGGGTCAGCTGCGTGCCGGCGGTCCGGCGGTCGCCGGTGGCCAGCGCGGACGCGGCCCGCTCGAGGTCGAGGGCCAGCCGGTCGTAGAGCATGACCAGGAGTTGCTGGGGGGACGCGGTGGCGACGGAGTCGCCCACGTATCGGGCGCGCAGCGCGGCGGCAGTGCTCATCAGGTCTCTCCTCGGACTCGCGCGGGCGTCAGGTGGTCAGGGGGTCACGACGACGACAGGGACGACAGCTGCGAGGACAACCAGGACGCCTGGTTCCTCAGCGTCCCGAGGGCGGTCTCCATCGCGGTGAACTGGCGGGTGAGGGTCGTACGGCGCAGCTCGAGTCGCAGGTCCCACGCCTCCACGCGCTCGTCCAGGTCCTTGGCCCTCTCCTCGGTGCTCCTCACGAGGAGGGTCAGGGTCCCGTCCGTGGTGTTCGACGCCGTCCGTGCGATGTCGGCCAGTTTGGCGGCGATGCCCGTCGGCAGGGACTGGTTGTCCGAGGTGGTGGCGGCGTCCCCGTCAGGCCCGGGCAGCGTGGTGACCTGACGGAACATCCGCTGCACGACGGCGGGGTCGGCGGCCAGCTCGTCGAGGAAGGCGGTCTCGTCGAAGGTGTAGCGCCCGTTCTGGGTGAGCTCGAGGCCGACCGCTGAGGACGAGCCGTCCTCGCCGACGGCGAACGACAGCACGTCGAGGACCCGCGAGGCGAGCTGGCGCAGGGCGCTGTCGCCCTTCAGCACGGCCGTGCTGCTCGTGCTGTCGGTGCGCGTGGAGATCGCGTCCAGCAGGGCGTTGGCCGAGGTCACCAGGGCCTGCACGTGGTCGGCGATGGCCTCCGGGTCGGTCGCCACCTGCACGGTCACCGAACCGGCCGGCTCGGTGACCGTCAGCGTGACACCGTCGAGCAGGCCGGTGAAGGTGTTGGTCGCGGAGGTGACCTTGTAGCCGGTTCCCTCGCCGACGGTGAGCTGTGCGTTGGCGCCCCGCGTCACGGTCGTGAAGGTGTCCGGTGCGCCGACGCCGAAGCGGGATGCCTCGCCGGTCCTCGTGGAGGTCACCTGCAGCTGGTACTCGGTGGGGGAGGTCCGGACGGCGGTTGCCGAGAGCCCCAGGTCGCTGCGGGCCGTGATCGCCGCAGCCGCTTCCGCGAGCGTGCTGCGGCCGTCGCCGTTGCGGTCGACGGTGATGGTGTGCGTGGTGCCGCCCACCTCCACGTCGATGGTGGCGGCGCCGAAGTCGAGGTCGGCCGCCGTCTGCTGATCGGTGGCGGTCCACTTCTGTGTGCTGATGACCGAGTGGGCCTTGGCGACCCAGTCGACACGGAAGGAGAGGGAGCCGGGCGCGGCTCCGGTGGTCGCGGAGGCGCTCACGGCCGTGGAGGAGCTGGTCGCCTTGACCGACTGCCAGGCGGAGTCGCCGGCCAGCTTCTCCGCGGCGGTCCTGAGTGCGTCGACCCGGCTGTTCACGTCGCGGTAGGCCGTCACCTGCTGCTGGGTCCTCGAGAGCCGCTGCGCGAGGAGGGTCTGCGGATTGGCCTCGACCGCCATCAGCTGGTCGATGATCGTGGCGGTGTCCATGTTGGACACCAGACCGCTGATGCTCAGACCGGCCATCGGGACTCCTCGACTCGTGAGCGGGGGGAGGACGAGCGCAGTGAGGGGGGAGGCCAGGGCCTCCCCCCTCACCGGGTGGTGCTAGGTGGTGCTCAGGCGCTGCGCCGAGGTCAGCGGAGCAGCTGCAGGATGTTCTGCGACGCCTGGTTGGCCTGGGCCAGCATGGCCGTGCCGGCCTGGCTCAGGATCTGCGTCCGGGAGAAGTTGGTCATCTCCTGGGCCATGTCGGTGTCCCGGATCCGGGACTCCGACGCGGTCAGGTTCTCCATGGTCGCGTTCAGGTTGTTGACCGTGTGCTCGAACCGGTTCTGGTAGGCACCCAGCTCCGCGCGAGCGGTGGAGATGCTCTCGATCTGGGCGTTGATCGCGGTGATGGCCGCCTGGGCGCCCGACGCGCTCGACAGGGAGACGGCGCTCAGCGCGGTGGCGACGGCGTCGACGTCGGCACCCGACAGGTTGATGGTGATCTGGCTGTTGGTGTCGCCGTCGGCACCGACCTGGAACTTCAGCGACGAGGCGGAGCCGTCGAGCAGCTTCGTGCCGTTGAAGTTGGTCGCACCCGCGATCCGGTTCAGCTCCTCGGTCAGCTTGGTGACCTCGGTGCCGATGGCCGCGCGGGCCTTCTCGTTGTTCGAGTCGTTGCCGGCCTGGACGGCCAGGTCACGCATGCGCTGCAGGATGGAGTGGACCTCGGTGAGCGCGCCCTCCGCGGTCTGCACGACGGAGATGCCGTCCTGCGTGTTGCGGACGGCCACCTTGAGGCCGCCGATCTGCGACCGGAGCCCCTCCGAGATGGCCAGACCCGCGGCGTCGTCGGCGGCGCGGTTGATGCGGTAGCCGGAGGACAGCTTCTCCAGCGACTTGCCCATCTGGCCGTCGGTGACGGTGAGGTTGCGGTAGGCGTTGATCGCCGCGATGTTGGTGTTGACGCTGAGACCCATGGTGTTCCTCCTTGGACGTGGGCCGTTTCCTGATCCCGCTGGCATCCGTGCTGGCGGGCCTTGCTCCATGGGTTACGGCGGCAGGGCGCGGGACCTTTAACCGAACCGGGCAGCTTTCTCGCGGATCCTCCGGACGGGGCGGTCCGTGCAGGCTGCCCGCGGTGCGGGCGGCGTCCCAGGCGGCACGGGAGGCTCGGCGCTGCACTGGGGCCCCAGTCCGGCGCGTCGGACGGCCGGGGAGCGGCCTGCCCGGCCATACCGTCGCGGGACCCCGCCTCGGCTCTCGCCGCGGGGAACCCCACCCGTCGTCCTCCCAGGGGGAGCACCCATGCGCGTCCTGCTCTCGACGACCCGCTTCGCCGGGTCGCTGTACTACCGCACGGCGGAGCCGGCCGAGGCCGTCCAGGCGGCCGGGATCGGCGTCGAGTGCTCGACCACCTACGGCCTGAAGACCGTCATGGCGCAGCGGCCGGGCGAGGACGTCCTGTCGGTCCGCGAGGTCGATGCCGAGGGTGCCGACGTGGTGGTCCTCCAGCTGCCGAAGACCAGGGAGAGCCTGGACATCCTGAGGCTCCTCCAGGCCCAGGGCGTCGCCGTGGTCGTCGAGCTGGACGACCTGTTCCGGGCCGTGCCGTACGGGCACACGGCCTTCCGCACCCTGAAGACCCTCTCGATCGACGAGTACGTGCTGGCGTGCGCTCGCGAGGCCGATCTCGTCACCGTCTCCTCGGCCGCGCTCCTCGAGGAGTACGCCGGACACGGACGAGGTGCGTACATCCCCAACGCGGTCCCGCGTCGGATCGCCGAGCTGCCGCCGGCGTACGAGCGGGACCCGGAGGTCGTCACCGTCGGGTGGACCGGTTCCGTGCCGACCCACCCCTACGACCTGCAGGTGATGGAGTCCGGGCTGCAGCAGGGCCTGGACCGCACCGCCGGCCGGAGTCGCTTCGTCATCCTCGGGCAGGCCGCGGACGCCCGGACGCGCCTCCACCTCCCCGAGGACCCCGTCGAGGTCCCCTGGAAGCAGGACGTCGACCAGTACCTGACGACCATGGGGGAACTGTTCGACGTCGGGATCGCTCCGCTGCGACTCGACCGCTTCAACGAGTGCAAGAGCTGGCTCAAGGTGATGGAGTACGCCGCGCGTGGCGTCTTCGCCCTCCGGTCACCCAGCGCGGAGTACGAGCGCCTCGGTCTCGGACGACGCGCCAAGCGTCCCCGCGACTGGGCTGCCGGTGTCGCTGCCGCCGTGGACGCTCCGGACGCCCGGCGGGAGAAGGCGGCCCAGGACCGGGCCGTCGTGCTGGAGCGGCACCTGACGGAGCACACCGCCGAGCGCTGGGCGGCGGCGTGGCGCCAGGCGCGGGACAACCGGACGCGCGCCCAGAAGGGCCTGGGCCCACGGTCGTCCCTCGCCGGGGTCGGGTGACGGGCCCCCGAGCCTCCCCGGGTCCCCGCGACGGCCCCGGTCCCGCACGTGCGGGACCGGG